>NZ_LSJM01000441.1 GCF_001557215.1 Sphingomonas sp. CCH9-E2
CCCCCTGGCGGGGGAGGATTGAATGGTCAGGCCGCCTGCGTCCAGCGGCCAGTTTCGTCCTGTTTCCAGTAGCGGCGCTCGACGTCGTCGCGGTCGGCGAGGGTCTTCCACGCGATCCGCGCCGCGCCGATGCTGTCTTCGCCGAAGAAGTGGAAGGCGCGGTCGAAGGTCAGGGCTTCGTCGCGCCATTCGCCGTCGATCAGCGCGACGTGGCGCGCGCCGTTGCCGGGGGCGACCGCTTCGCCGATCAGGACGGGCTGAAGGCTGTCGTCCCCTGCCCCGGCCTGGGCGTGCGGCAGGAAGCTGTCGGGGCGGAAGGTCCACAGCAGCTGGTCGATCCGGCGGCGCTGCTCGGCGTCGGCGGAGACGATCAGCAGGCGCTGGCCGGTTTCCACCACCTTGGCCGCGATTTGCGGAAGCGCGCGGTCGAGGGGGGTGGCGGTCAGATGGTAGAAATCGACCTGCACGACCTTAATCCTCCCCTGCAAGGGGAGGTGGCATCGCGCAGCGATGACGGAGGGGTATCGCGCTATCGAGAGCGGGACACCCCTCCACCACGCGCTTCGCGCGCGGTCCCCCTCCCCTTGCAGGGGAGGATTGCAGAACCGCGTTTTGCGTCACCGCTCGAAATTGTCGCGGATATAGCGGTCGAGCAGGCGCACGCCGTAGCCGGTTGCGCCCTTGTCGTAGTTCGGGCCAGGCTTGTCGGCCCAGACCATGCCGGCGATGTCGAGATGGGCCCAGCGCACGCCGGGCTCCACGAAGCGCTGGATGAACTGCGCCGCGGTGATCGACCCCGCGCCGCGCGGGCCGACATTCTTCATGTCCGCGATCGGGCTGTCGATCAGCTTGTTATAGGCGTCGCCGAGCGGGAAGCGCCACAGCTGGTCGCCGGTCGCGCGGCCGGCCGACAGCAGCTCTTCGGCGAGACCATCGTCGTTCGCGAACAGGCCGCCATGCTCGCTGCCCAGGCTGATGATCATCGCGCCGGTGAGCGTGGCAAGGTCGACGATCGTCTTCGGGCCATGCGTGCGCTGGACCCAGGTGATCGCGTCGCACAGGACGAGGCGGCCTTCGGCGTCGGTGTTGATCACCTCGATCGTCTGGCCGGACATCGAGGTGACGACATCGCCCGGACGCTGGGCGTTGCCGTCGGGCATATTCTCGACCAGGCCGCACACGCCGATGACGTTCGCCTTGGCCTTGCGCAGCGCGAGCGCCTTCATCGCGCCGGCCACGGCACCCGCGCCGCCCATGTCCCACTTCATGTCTTCCATGCCGGCGGCGGGCTTGATCGAGATGCCGCCGGTGTCGAAGGTCACGCCCTTGCCGACGAAGGCAACATCGACGTCGCCCGACCCCTTGCCGTTCCAGCGCATGGCGAGTAGGCGTGCTTCACGGCGCGAGCCTTGTGCAACGCCGAGCAGCGCGCCCATGCCGAGCTTTTCCATGTCGGCGCGGTCGAGCACGGTGATTTCGATGCCCAGCTCCGCGAGGTGGCGGCAGCGCTCGACGAAGCTTTCAGGGTAGATGATGTTCGGCGGCTCGGACACAAGCGTGCGGGTCAGCTCCATCCCCTTGGTCACCGCGTCGAGGCTCGCCCAGCTCGACTCGCTGTCGGCGGGGGCGTTGGCGAGGGTGAGGGTGTCGAGCGTCGGCTTCTGTTTGTCGGTCAGCTTGGTGCGATAGACGTCGTGGCGCCAGCTGCGCTGCACCGCGGCGGCGGCGAAGCGCGCGACGGCACGCGCGGTCGGGGCGCCGCCGAGCGCTGCAAAGTCGACCGTCACGCCGGTTACGCCCGAGGTCAGGAAACGCGCGGTCAGCGCGCCACCAGCCCGCTCATAATCCGCCTCGCTGCCCGCACCGACGCCGAGCAGCAGGACGCGGTTCGCCGCTTCGCCGCCGGAGACGAAGATTTCGGCGATGCCGCCCGCCTCACCCTCGAACCGCCCGGCGCGGGCGGCGCCGCGCACCAACGCCAGCGTCGCGTCGTCGAGCGTACCGGCGGGCATGCGATCCAGCCCGTCCTTTTCAACCGGGAGCGCGAGCACGGCTGCATCGGCGGGGCGGGTGGCGGAAAAAATGACCTGCATGAAGCTTCCTGTTCCTGTGGGCGTTAGCGGTTCGGATGGGCCGCTGTTCCGGCCTATCTAGGCGCGGCATCCGACCGGGGCAACGCCGGGCGATTGCGAAGCGGGCCGCGCAGTGCGATAGGGCTGCTTCGGCCCTGCGCGGGCGAGTATTGGTTCAAAGGGGTTTTCAAGGAACGTGACGCGCAAGGCTCTGCTGCTCGCCGGGGTCGTCCCGCTGGCCCTGTGTCTGGTCCCGGGGGCCAGTGCGACCGGCGTTCAGGACCTGCAGGACCGCGCGGTCGAACCGCCGCCGCCGTCCGAAACCCCGCTGCCTGACGATCCCAACCAGATCCAGTTTTCCGCCGATCTCGCCGAATATGATTCGAACGGCGATGTCGTGACGGTCAGCGGCGACGTGCGCCTGTTCCGTGAGGGCAACCGGCTGCGCGCGGACAAGGTGGTGTGGAATCGCAAGACCGGACAGGTCGTGGCGAACGGCAATATCGCGGTCACCAATCCCGAGGGCGACACCGCCTATGGCGACCGGATCGAGCTGACCGATTCGCTCAAGGACGGCGTGATCGAGAATATGCTCGTCGTGCTGGAGCAGGGCGGGCGCATCGCGGCGGAGCGCGGGACGCGCGAGTCCGGGGGTGTGATCCGGGTGGATCGCGCGGCCTATACCCCCTGCGCCGTCGTCGATTCGGGCAATTGCCCCAAGGAGCCGTCGTGGAAGATCACGGCGGTGCGCGTCGTCTATGACCCGGCGACGCAGCGCATCCGCTACACCGGCGCGCGCGTGTCGCTGTTCGGCATCGCCAGCCTGCCGCTGCCGGTGTTTTCGCACTCGGTCGGCGAGGGCAATGCCAGCGGCCTGCTCGCGCCCGAGCTGCGGTACGATGCGGTCAACGGGTTCGAAGTGGCCCTGCCCTATTATTTCAGCCTCGCGCCCAATCGCGACCTGACCGTCACCCCGCGCCTGTTCACCGGCGCGCTGCCGATGCTGCAGGCGCAATATCGCCATCTGCTCGACAAGGGCGCGTTCAGCGTCACCGGCTATGGCACCTATAGCCGCCGCAGCGACGATTTCATTTCGCCCACCCCGGGCGTGTCGAGCGAGAATGCGTTTCGCGGCTATATCGACGCGGTCGGCCGTTATCAGTTCGACGCGAACTGGAGCACCAGCGGATCGGTGCGGCTGGTCAGCGACCGCACGTTCCTGCGCCGCTACGACATTTCCAGCGACGACCGGCTGCGCAACAATCTGCGGGTCGAGCGGATCGACCGCGATTCCTATTTTTCGGTCAATGGCTGGTTCGTCCAGACGCTGCGCCCGACCGAAAGCCAGGGGCTGCAGGCGGTGGCGTTGCCCGAGATCGATTACAGGCTGCGCTTCGGCCAGGACCTGATCCCCGGCGGGCGGTTCGAGCTGCAGGCCAACAGCCTGGCGATCGGGCGCAGCGCGGGACAGGATACGCAGCGCGCCTTTGCGTCGCTGCGCTATGACCTGCGCAAGCTGACCGCATGGGGGCAGGAGGTCACGCTGACCGCCTATGGCCGTGGCGACGTGTACAACACGCAACAGACGGCGGCGACCAGCGTGGTCAGCTATCGCGGGCTGGAGGGGTTCCGGGGCCGCGCCATCGGCGCGCTGGCGCTCGACATCAAATGGCCGCTGATCGGCGATGCCTTCGGCGGGACACAGCGCCTGACCCCGCGCTTCCAGATCGTCGCCGCGCCGCGCATCGACAATTTCGACGTGCCGAACGAGGACGCCCGCTCGGTCGATCTGGAGGATTCGAACCTCTTCGCGCTCAACCGCTTCCCCGGTTACGACCGGTTCGAGGATTCGACGCGCTTCACCTTCGGCGTCGATTATGCGCTGTACCTGCCCGGAATTTCGATCGAGGCGAATGTCGGGCAGAGCTATCGCCTGAACGCGCGCCCCACGATCCTGCCGAGCGGAACGGGCCTGGACGACCGGATGTCGGACATTGTCGGGCGAACCGTGGTGCGGTATCGCGACTTCCTGTCGTTCACCCACCGCTACCGCGTGGACAAAGACAATTTCGCGGTGCGCCGCAACGAGATCGACGCGACCGTGGGCTCGCGCACGACCTTTGTCACGCTCGGCTATCTGCGGCTCAACCGCAACATCCCGTTCGCGCTGGAGGATCTGCAGGACCGTGAGGAAGCGCGGGTCGGCGCACGCGTGCAGATCTCACGCTTCTGGTCGGCATTCGGGTCGGCGGTGATCGACCTGACCGATGCCGAGGAGGATCCGGCATCGATCGCCGACGGATTCGATCCGATCCGGCACCGGCTGGGTGTCGAATATGAGGATGACTGTATCCGCATCGGCGTAACCTGGAAGCGCGATTACCAGACCACCGGCGACGCGCGGCGGGGCAATTCGTACCTGTTCACGCTGGCGCTGAAGAATCTGGGGCGTTGAGTTCTGCTCATCCTCACCTGCCCCGCAGGGGAGGTGGCATTGCGAAGCAATGACGGGGGGGCGTAGCTGCGATCATCGATATGCCGGGGGCATATCGCGGCAGCGGAGCCGGCTTGCGAAGCAAGCCGTTGGCCGCAGAGGGCGGTGTTTTGCCGAGCCGTTCACGGCCGTCTGCGCGGCCGCCCCTCCACCACCGCCTTCGGCGGCGGTCCCCCTACCCTGGGCAAGCTCAGGGGAGGAATGCGCCCCACCCCATCATGACCATTGCGGCCACGGATTACAGGCCGTAAGCCCCAGTTCAGGCACAATTGGCTAATAAGACGGCTCCGGTCACGAACATCGGACAGGTTTCAGGCACAGGTGAAGATGACGAACGTCGCGCGTTTCGGCCGTTTTGCGGCCCTTGTTCTGGGTATTGCGGGCAGCACCGCCATTGCGGCGCAGACCGTCGACGGCGGGGCGGTTCCGTCCACGGCGAACCTCAACCTGCCGGAAAATCTGCAGCTGTTCAGCAAGGCCGATCCCAATGTGCGCAAGCCCACAGCGATCGTGAACGGCTATGTGCTGACACGCACCGATGTCGATCATCGCGTCAATCTGGCGATCGCGATCAACCAGTGGAAGCTGTCCGACGAAGAGAAGGACCAGCTGCGCATGCAGGTGCTGCGCCTGTTGATCGACGAGACGATCCAGATCCAGCACGCCAAGGCCGAGAATGTGTCGATCGCCGCCGAGCAGATCGAGCGCAGCTTTGCCGGGATTTCGCGTCGCTATGGCCGTTCGCCCGATCAGATGCGCGCCTGGCTCAGGGAAATCGGATCGTCGGAACGTTCGTTCCGCCGCCAGATCGAGGGTGAATTGGCGTGGCAGGCGGTGATCCGCCGCAGCGTCGGCCCGTTCATCAACGTCGGCGATTATGAAATCCAGCAGATCATCGACACGATCGAGGCATCGAAGGGCACCAACGAATATCATCTGCGCGAAATCTATATCTCGGCGACGCCGGAGCGCGCAGGCGAGGTGTTCCAGGCGATGCAGCAGATGATCCAGCAAATGCAGCAGGGTCGCCCGTTCGAATATTTTGCGCGCTTCTCCGAAGCGACGACGAGTTCGCAGGGCGGCGATCTCGGCTGGGTCCGCACCGAAATGCTGCCCGCCGCGCTGTCGCAGGCGGCGCAGCAGATGCAGGTCGGTCAGGTCGCCGGCCCGATCGAAGTGCCGGGCGGCTTTTCGATCCTGTACCTCGTCGACAAGCGCCAGGTCGGTATGCCCGATCCGCGCGACGCGAAGCTGAGCCTGCGTCAGCTGACGGTGAAGTTCCCCGCCGGCATCACCCAGGCCCAGGCCACCGCCAAGGTCGCCGAATTCGCCGCGGTGCTGAAGTCGACCAATGGCTGTGGCGCGGTGGGCAAGGCGGCCGAGACGCTGGGCGCCGATGTCATCGACAATGATTCGGTGGTCGCGCGCGACCTGCCGCCGCAGTTGCAGGACCTGATCCTCAACCTGCAGGTCGGTCAGGCGACCCCGCCCTTCGGTTCGCCGACCGATGGCATTCGCGCACTGGTGCTGTGCGGTCGCGACGATCCCAAGACGGCCGCGGCACCTTCACCCGAGCAGATTCGCGACGGACTGGAAGAGCGCCGTACCAATTTGCGCGCCGCGCGGCTGCTCAAGGATCTGCGCCGCGACGCGATCATCGAGTATCGCTGAGCCGTGAGCGGCGCGCTGCGCCCGCTTGCGGTTGCGATGGGCGATCCCGCGGGGATCGGGCCGGAGATTATCGGCAAGGCGTGGCGCGCGCGCGAATTGCATGCGCTCGCGCCGTTCTTCGCGGTCGGCGAACCCGCCGCGATTTCGGCGGTATGGGACGGGCCAGTGGCGCGGATCGGCAGCCCGGACGAAGCGCTGCGCGTTTTCGATGACGCTCTGCCGGTGCTGGCGGTCGATTGCTCGGCGGCGGTGCAGCCGGGGGCTCCCGATGTCGCGGGCGCGCGCTGTGCGTTGAGCAGCCTGGAGCTGGCGACGGGGCTGGCGCGATCGGGCGCGGCGGGGGGCGTCGTAACCGGACCGGTGTCGAAGGCGCAGCTCTATGCGATCGGCTTCACCCATCCGGGACAGACCGAGTTCGTTGCGGAACGCTGCGGCGTCGCGCCGGAAAACGCCGTGATGATGCTGGCCGGGCCGACGCTGCGCGTCGTGCCGGTGACGACGCATATCGCGCTGGCGGAGGTCGCGCCGACGATCACGATTCCCTTGATCCTGGCCAAGGCGCGGGCGACCGCGCGCGGCCTTGCCCGCAATTTCGGGATCAGCGCACCGCGCCTGGCCTTTGCCGGGCTGAACCCGCATGCGGGCGAAGGTGGCGCGATCGGGCGCGAGGAGATCGAGTTGCTGATCCCGGCGATACAGCAGCTCCGCGCCGAGGGGATCGACGCGACCGGACCGTTTGCGGGCGACACGATGTTTCATGCGCGGGCGCGCGCGACCTATGACGCTGCGATCTGCCTGTATCACGATCAGGCGCTGATCCCGCTCAAGACGCTGCATTTCGACGAAGGGGTCAATCTGACCCTCGGCCTGCCGATCGTGCGCACCTCCCCCGATCATGGCACCGCATTCGGCATTGCCGGAAAGGACATGGCGGAACCCGGCGCGATGATCGCGGCGATCCGCATGGCGGCGCAGGCCGCCACGCATCGCGCCGCCTATGACGCCGAGCAGGCCGCGACCGCGTGACCAAGCTGCCCCCGCTGCGTGAGGTGATTGCGAAACACGGGCTCTCCGCCAGCAAGGCGTTGGGCCAGAATTTCCTGTTCGATTCGCAATTGCTCGACCGGATCGCGCGTGTGCCGGGCGATCTGAACGGCGCCGAGGTGTTCGAGGTCGGTCCGGGTCCGGGCGGCCTCACGCGCGCGCTGCTCGGCGCAGGGGCACTGGTGACGGCGGTCGAGCGCGACCGGCGCTGCATCCCCGCGCTGGAGGAACTGGGCGAGGCGTTTCCGGGTCAGCTCAAGGTGATCGAGGGCGATGCACTGGAGGTCGATGCCCCGGCGCTGTTCTCAGGAAAGCCGCATATCGCGTCGAACCTGCCGTACAATGTCGGCACGGCGTTGCTGGTCGGCTGGCTGTCCGCCGAGTGGGAGCCGTGGTGGGCGAGCCTGACGCTGATGTTTCAGAAGGAGGTCGCCGAGCGCATCGTCGCCGCGCCGGGGACCGATCATTATGGCCGCCTTGCCGTGCTCGCCCAGTGGCGCAGCAGCGCGCGGATCGCGATGCCGGTGCACCGCAGCGCGTTCACCCCGCCGCCCAAGGTGATGTCGGCGGTGGTGCATATCGTACCCGGCGACGAACCACCGGGGGTGAAGTTCAAGGTGCTGGAGAAGCTGACTGCAGCCGCTTTCGGCCAGCGACGCAAGATGCTGCGGCAGAGTTTGAAGGCGGTGCCGGGTGCGGTCGAGGCAGTCGAGGCGCTCGGGATCGACCCGACGCGGCGGGCGGAAACGGTGAGCGTGGCGGAGTTTGTGGAACTGGCGCGGGCATTGTCTTAATCTCCCCTCCCGCTTGCGGGAGGGGTCGGGGGAGGGCCTTGTCCAATCAGGCTGCACTCCCGGAGGACAGGCCCTCCCCTAGCCCCTCCCGCAAGCGGGAGGGGGACTTAAGGCGCTTCCGTTAGGAACTTTCAGTTCTTCTTCTCTTCGGCCTTCGGTGCCGGGACGACCTGCGCCGTGGCGGTCGCGGGCGGCCCCTTGGCGATCGCCGCGGCCAGCTGGGTCGCATCGGCGCAATTGCCGCACAGCGTCTTGAGCCGCGCGAGATTTTCCTTCGCGCGTTCGACCGCGCCCTTTTGCACCATCGCCTCACCCTGCCCGCGCAACGCCGCCTGGTCGTTCGGCTCGAGCGTCAGCGCCTCGCGGTAGAAGCGGATCGCCTTGCCCGGCAGACCCTGCGCCCGCGCGATTTCGGCGAGCGCCAGATAGCCCGCACGGTTGCGCGGGTCGACCGCGAGCGCGCTTTCGATCAGGCCGTTGGCGGTGTCGAGATCACCGGCAGCACGCGCAGCCTTGCCGCGTTCGAGCAAGGCGATCGAGCGGGCGTCGATCTGATCATCGGCGCGCTGGGCGTTGAGCGACGTCGAAACGCTGAGCAGCGCGAGTGCTGCGGCGGCCGACACGAGCGAGATACGCATGACAGTCTCCGGACGTGGAATGGATAGGGCTATCATGCGCGCACCAGCCGCGCGACAAAAAAGCCGTCGGTCGCATCGCTGAGCGGGGTGAGGCGCATGCCCGGTCCATGCGGCGTGCCGAGCGGCAGCGCAAGCGCTTCTGCACCGAAGGCAGGATTGCGCGCGAGGAAGGCGGTGACCTGATCCGCCCCCTCCGCATCGAGCAACGAGCAGACGATATGGATCAGCGCACCGCCGGGGCGGACCAGCGCCGCGCCGACATCAAGCAGCCGCGCCTGCGTCTCCACCAGCCGCGCGAGCCGCGCCGGGGTGAGGCGCCAGCGTGCCTCCGGGTTGCGGCGCCATGTGCCGGTGCCGGAACACGGCGCATCGATCAGCACGACATCGGCGCTGTCGGCCCAGTCGGCCAGCGCCGCCGCCTCCCGGTTCGGGTTGAGCAATCGGGTTTCGACGATGGTGGCGCCAGCCCGCTGCGCGCGCGGAGCGAGGCGCGAGAGGCGCGCGCGGTCGCTGTCGCTGGCAAGGATCGTCCCCTCCCCCGCCATTGCTGCGGCGAGCGCGAGCGTCTTGCCGCCCCCGCCCGCGCACAGATCGACCACGCGCATGCCCGGCGCTGCGGCGGCGGCGAGCGTCACCGCCTGGCTGCCGGCATCCTGCACCTCGAACCAGCCCTGAGCGTACGCGTCGCTCTTCTCCACTGGCGTGTCGGGGGGAAGCCGCAGCGCGAGGTCGAGGCCGGGGATCGGCGCGGCATCGGGGAAGAGGGCGGCGAGCTGGTCGTGGGTCGCCTTGAGCGGATTGGCGCGCAGGTCGAGCGGGGCGCGGTCGAGCAAGGCGGCGGCCTGTTCTCCATCCACACCCGAGGCAGCAAGCGCATCGATCAGCCACGCCGGGGCGACACCGGCTGGTGCGGCGGGTTCGTCGGGTGCGATCGGCGCAGGACCATAGGGCGATCCGTCGAAGGTCGCGGCGAGTTCGGGGCTGTCTGCCGCCAGCGCCAGCAAGGCTGCGCGGCCATTCGCCGGGATCTCGCCGCACCGCCGGATCGCTTCGTAAACGAGGCCGCGGATCGCGCGGCGGTCCTTCGACCCGGCATAACGCCGCGCCGCCAGCTCGCGCGCGATCAGCACGTCCGCCGACGCACCCCCGTCGCGCGCGGCGGCGATGATCGTGTCGAGCAGTTCGATGGCAGTGCGGGTGCGCGCGGCGGGTGTCATCGCCGCCCCTTAGGGGATCGACAGCGGTTCGGCGAGGGTCTGGGGGAAGGTACGGATGATCGCCGGGGCAAGCTTGGCGGCAAGCGTCGCGGGCACATCGGCGCGGGTGCCTGCAGCCTGCGCGGTCAGCGCACTGCCGCGCCACACGACCGTGTCGTCGGCGCGGCTGACCAGTTCGACCGTCAGCGTGGTGACGATCAGGCCGCGCAGCTGGCGCTTGTCGGACGGCAACGTCACGCTGACCCCGCCGCCCCAATTGCCGAGGCCCCCGGACGCGCCCGGCTCGCGTCCGTTCGACGCCACCGCGCCACGCTCGGCCCGGGTCACCGCGATGCGGGCGATATAGCGTCCGCGCGCCTGCGGCGGCAGCGCGGTGAAGCGCGCGTCGAGCAGTGCCTGTTCCACCGCGTCGGCGAAGACCTGACGGATTGCTGCGGGAGTCGCTTCGTCCGCCACCGCCTCGACGGTCACCGTGCCGGGGGTCAGCGCCGGCGCGTCCTGAACGCCGGAGGCCAGCAGGGCCAGAGCTGCAATCCACATTATTCCTATTCCTTCCAAACGGCCTACCGGACTCGTGTCGAGTCCAATTCATAGTCAATGCGGATCCGCACCCATTCGCCGACCTGATATTGTCCGCGCAATCGCGGCGGGCGGACACGGAACTGCCAGGCGGCGGCGAGGACCGCGCGACCGATCTGTGCGCCGTCGGGATATTCGTCGAGCAGCGCGCAATTGTCGACGCGGTAATCCTGCACCGTCCGACAGGCGATCAGCGCCCAGCCCGGCGGGCGCGCAGTCGACAGATAGCCGCGCAGCTCGCTGTCATAGGGCTCGCGGAACCAGGATGCGGCGTAGAGCGGCTCGCCATTGGGGCCGCGCCCTTCGACGCGGCGCGAATCCCCGGGATCGGGGCCGGGCGCGGGTGGCCCGGCGACGCGGCGCGCAGGCGCAGCGGGCTGACGCGGCAGCGCGCCGATATCGGGGACGCGGTTCAGCGGGATGTCGAGCAGCACCGGTGGCGCGGGCGGCGGATCGGCGACCACCGGGTTGGGCGGCGGCGGGGTGTCCGCGTCCTGAGGCTGGGCCCGTGTGCTCGACTGAGGCGCAGCCGCTGCGGGTCGCGCCTCGGACGGCGGCTCGGGCGCGGGTTCGGGCTCGGGACTGACCCCGAAGGTCGCCATCGGCACCGTTTCTTCGGGCGGCGTCAGAATCTTGGGCGCGAGCGTCAGCAACAGCAGCGCGATCAGCCCCTCGATCAGCAGCGCCAGCGTAATCGCCACCGCACGCGCGCCGAACCGGTCGCGCGCGCGCTGAAGCAGCGTGCGCGAGTCTTCGGGCTGGGGCGGGACGGCGATACTCGACAAGGCGCGGCCGGATTGCCCGCGCATTGCGTCGAAATGATGTCGGGCGACTTCCCCTCTCCCCGCCTGCGCAGGGGCGGGGGAGCAAGGCCCTATACCCGCTGCAGCATCGCGTCGCTAACAGCGCGTTCGAGATCGGCCTGGGTGAACGGCTTGTTGAGGCGGAGCAGATGCGCGGCGGCTTCGGCCGGGGTCTCGCCATAGCCGGTGGCGAGGATGATCGGCAGTTCCGGACGCCGCGCGCGGACCCGCGCGATCAGTTCGGTGCCGGTCATGCCGGGCATCGCCTGATCGGTGATCAGCAATGCGATATCTTCCCGCGCATCGATCGCGTCGAGCGCGGCCTGGCCCGACTCCGCCTCGATCGCCCGGTGCCCCAGATCGGTCAGCAGGTCGGCGGTGTTCATCAGCACCAGCGGATCGTCGTCAACCACCAGCACGACCAGCGCGCGCATCGCACTGCAACCGCCCTTGGCGCGCGGCGTGACGGTCGCGGCACGCGCCCCGTCCGGCGCGACCGGCAACCAGATATGGGCATGCGTGCCCTGCCCCGGTTCGCTTTCGATCTCCAGCATCCCGCCATTTTGCCGCGCAAAGCCATGGATCATCGACAGGCCCAGGCCAGTGCCCTTACCCACCCCCTTGGTCGTGAAGAACGGCTCGGTCGCGCGGGCCAGCGTCGCGGCGTCCATGCCGGTGCCCTCGTCGCTGACGGTCATGCGGACATAATGGCCGGAGGTCAGGCCGCGCACCTCGCCGATCACCTCACGCTCGACCCCGCGAATGCAGATCAGTCCGCCATCGGGCATCGCGTCGCGCGCATTCACCGCGAGGTTGACCAGCGCCATTTCGAGCTGGTTCACGTCGGCGGACACGGCGGGCAGACGATCAGGGAAGTCCATTTCGATCCGCCATGACGGGCCGATCGTCCGCTCCAGCAGCCCGCGCATGTCGGCGACTAGCGCGGGGACGTCGATCCGTTCGGTCTTCAGTTCCTGCCGCCGGGCAAAGGCGAGCATGCGCTGCGTCAGCGCCGCACCGCGATCCGCCGCCTGCATCGAATTGTCGATCAGGCGGGTGATCTGCGCGTCGCCTTCGGGCAGGCGTTTGCGCAGCAAGGTCAGGCCGCTCATGATCGCCATCAGCAGATTGTTGAAGTCGTGCGCGACCCCGCCGGTCAGCTGGCCGATCGCCTCGATCTTCTGGCTCTGGAACAGCGCCTCGCGCGCGACTTCCAGCTCGCGCTGCGCCTCTTCGCGCTCGGTGATGTCGCGCGTGATTTTGGCAAAGCCGATCAGCTTGCCGTCATCGTCATGGATCGCATCGAGCACCACGCTCGCGCGGAAGCGCACGCCGCCCTTGCGCATGCGCCAGCCCTCGGCGGCGAAGCGCCCCTGTCGCCGCGCGGTTTCGAGCGCGCGCTGCGGCTCCCCGGCGGCACGATCCTCTTCGGGGTAGAAGGTCGAGAAATGCGCCCCCATGATCTCGTCCGGGGTATAGCCCTTGATCCGCTGCGCCCCGGCGTTCCAGCTGGCGACCACGCCGTCGGGATCGAGCATGTAGATCGCATAATCGGTCACGCCCTGCACCAGCAGGCGGAACTGGGTACGGCTCTGCTCGAGCGCGGCGGCGCGTTCGTCGGCGCGGTGTTCGAGCTCGGCGTTGAGCTGGCGCAGCTGTTCGGCGGTTCTGCGCAACTCCGCAGCGGCGGCGGTGCGCTCGACATGCGCCCAGCTGCGGTCGGTCACCTCGCGGATCAGCGCGATTTCGTCCGGCGTCCAGACATGCGGTTCGGCATGGTGCGCCGCCATCAGCGCGATCAGGCGGCCATCCTTGACCAGCGGCACGCAGCAGGTCGCGGCGAGACCGATCGCGGCAAATGTCGCGGCTTCGTGCGGCGGCAGTTCATGGGCGATATCGTCGAGGATCAGCGGACGACCGGCGTTGAGTTCGCGCACCGCCTGCTGCCCGAACGCGGCAAGGCTGTAATGGCCGACGATCGACCGCAACCCGGGGCGCGCCCAATCGCCGCGAATGGTAAAGCCATCGCCGTCGGCATCCATGTCGGCATAAGCGCAATTGGCGGCATCGAGCCGGTCGGCGAGCATGCGCGTGGTGGTCGCCAGAATCTCGGACGGATCCTTCGCCGCACCGGTCTCGCGCGACAGTGCATCGAGGAACCGCAGCCGCGCCTCGCTTTCGCGCAGCGACGTTTCCGCGAGCACGGAGTCGGTCGTTTCGACCACCACCGCCATCACCCCCGCCGGACGCCCGGCATCGTCGAACACGGGGGAATAATCGAGGTCGAGCCAGCAATCCTCGAACGTGCCGGTGCGGTTGAGCTTGAGCTTGTGGTTGCGATAGGCGAGCGTCCCGCCGGCGAGACCAACGCGCATCACATGTGCGTTGAGATCGGCGACCTCGGGCCACGCCTCCAGCACCTTCATGCCCAGCAGCCCGGGGTGCCGTTCGCCAGCAAAGACCGAATAGCCGTCATTATAGATGAGGTGCCCGTCCTCGCCCCACAGCATCACGAGCGGCACGGGCGAGTTGACGAGAAACGCGACGATGCTGCGCAGGCTTTGCGACCAGTGTTCGATCGGACCGACGCTGGTCGTCGACCAGTCGAAGGCGGCGATGCGCGCGCCCATCTCTCCGCCATAGACCAGAAATGCCGGGACGTCCGCCACCCGTATCGCGCTCGATTCCACGCTTGCTCCGTCATTCCCCCAGCGATGCACATGCACCGGCCCGGAGGATTGAACGCGCGCGCGAAACGATCGGTTCCGGCCCCGCTAAATTTTTGAGATTACGCGGGTTTAGCCAGGGTCAGCGCGTCGGGTAGTTCGGGGCTTCGCGTGTGATCGTCACGTCATGGACATGGCTTTCGCGCAGGCCGGCATTGGTGATGCGGACGAACTTGCCCTTCTGCTGCAGCTCGGGGATCGTCGCCGCACCGGTATAGCCCATCGCCGCCTTGATCCCGCCGATCAGTTGGTGGATCACGTCCTTGGCCGGACCCTTGAACGCGACCTGCCCCTCGATCCCCTCAGGCACCAGCTTGAGCTGATCCTTGATATCGCCCTGGAAATAGCGGTCGGCCGAGCCGCGGCCCATCGCGCCGACGCTGCCCATGCCACGATAGGATTTGTAGGCGCGGCCCTGATACAGGAAGGTTTCGCCCGGTGCTTCCTCGGTCCCCGCGAGCAGCGATCCGACCATGCAGGTCGATGCCCCGGCGGCGAGCGCCTTGGCGAGGTCGCCCGAGGTGCGCAGGCCGCCATCGGCGATCACCGGCACGTCCGACTTGGCGGCTTCGTTGGCGGCGTCCATCACGGCGGTGAGCTGCGGCACGCCGACGCCGGCGACGACGC
Source organism: Sphingomonas sp. CCH9-E2 (assembly GCF_001557215.1). GTDB lineage: Bacteria > Pseudomonadota > Alphaproteobacteria > Sphingomonadales > Sphingomonadaceae > Sphingomonas. Next base: position 14,666 of record NZ_LSJM01000441.1, read on the forward strand.
GGGTGGTGCAGATCGATCCCGGGCCGATGCCGACCTTCACCCCGTCCGCGCCCGCGTCGATCAGCGCGCGGGTCGCAGCGGCGGTGGCGACGTTGCCAGCGACGACCTGGACGCGGTTCGACAGCTTCTTCACCCGCTCGACCGCGCGCGCGACGTCCTTATTATGGCCGTGCGCGGTGTCGATCACGATCAGGTCGACCTCGGCATCGACCAGCGCCTCGGTGCGCTCGAAGCCCTTGTCGCCAACGGTGGTCGCGGCGGCGACGCACAGGCGGCCCGCGCCGTCCTTGGTCGCGTTGGGATAGTTCACCGCCTTTTCGATGTCCTTGACGGTGATGAGGCCGACACAGCGATAGTTTTCATCCACCACCAGCAGCTTTTCGATGCGGCGCTGGTGCAGCAGGCGGCGGGCCTCTTCCTGACCGACGCCGATCGACACGGTGGCGAGATTGTCGTGCGTCATCAGCTCGCTGACCGGCTGGCCCGGATTCTCGGCAAAGCGCACGTCGCGGTTGGTGAGGATGCCGACCAGCTTGCCGCCCGCTTCAGTGATCGGAATGCCGCTGATCTTGTGCCGCGCCATCAGCGCCTGCGCCTCGGCCAGCGTGCCGGTGGGGGACATCGTGATCGGGTTGACGACCATGCCGCTTTCGAAGCGCTTGACCGCGCGCACCGCCTCGACCTGTTCGTCGATCTCGAGATTGCGGTGGAGCACGCCCATCCCGCCGAGTTGTGCCATGACGATCGCCATGTCCGCTTCGGTCACCGTGTCCATCGCGGAGGAGAGGATCGGGATGTTGAGCGCGAGCGACTTGGTCACCCGCGTCCGCGTGTCGGCCATGCTCGGCAGCACCTCGCTCTCGCCCGGATAGAGCAGAACGTCGTCGAAGGTGAGGCCGAGCGGGATATCCATGGGGTGCGCCAATGTCCTGAGTCGAGAATTGGCGGCCCATGTAACCGCGCTGTGTGACGCGCGCTAGGGGGTGACGGGAGCGGAAGGCAGATAGCGCGCAAGCCGCGCTTCGAGCAGGCGAATGAGTCCCGGATCCATGAACTCATACTCATCTGGAATATCGAGACATACGATCCGCTTACCGTTCAGCGAGGAGCGGAAGCGCTTCTGCAACTTGTTGCGATGCTGACGCTCCATGACGAAGATCGTGTCGGCCCATTCAAGCAGCTCCGGTGTGACCGGATTTTCAGCATCGTGGTTCGTGCCGGCAGAGCTGACCTCGATTCCTTGACGGGTTGAAAAATCTGCTCAGCAGTCGGGCTCCGCAGCCTGTTCTGACTGCAAATGAACAGATAGTTGCTCACCGGCCTACCCCGCCCGCGCCAGCAGCGCCTTGGCGCGGTCGACGTGCATCTCCTCGATCATCGCGTCCTTGTAGCGTTCGGCGCCGCCGGAAAACGCCGCGACCAGCGCGCGTGCCTCGTCCAGTTCCGCGTCGGTCGGATCGAACGCGGCGCGGGCGATGTCGATCTGGTTGGGGTGGATCAGGCTCTTGCCGTCGAAACCGAGCAGCCGGCCCTCGGCGCATTCCGCCGCCAGCCCCTCGGGATCGTCGAGGCGATTGAACACGCCGTCGAGCACCCACAGCTCACGCGCCCGCGCCGCCAGCACCATCAGCTGCAGCGACAGCGCCATCTGCGCGCGGCCCGCCGCCGGGGGCAGCTTGAGCGATGCCGCAAGATCGTTGGTGCCTGCGATCAGGCCGGCCAGTTCGACGCCCCAGCCGGTGGTGCTGGCGATCGGGCCGACATTCATCACGCCTGCCGCAGTCTCGATCATCGCCAGCACGGGGCGGTCGGCGTAGAGCGCGGTGTGGGTGATCGCCTCGGGCGTCTCGACCTTGGGCAGGATGACATGCGTCGCAGCGGATTTCTTGACCGCCTTCACATCCGCCTTCCAGTGATCGCTGTCCTTGGCGTTGACGCGGACGCCGAACGGGCGATCGCCAAAGCCCTCGACCGCCTTCACCGCCTCACGCGCGGCTTCCTTGTCCTCCGCCTTCACCGCATCCTCAAGGTCGAGGATGATCATGTCAGCGTTCAACCCTTTCGCCTTTTCGATGGCGCGGGCATTCGATGCGGGCAGGAACAGCGCGGTGCGCGGCGGGGCGTAAATCGCTTTGCTCATGCCGCCTCTATGCTAGGATCGCAGCAACTAGGAAAGGCGGGCAATTCCCATGGAACTAACGGTCGGCGCATTTTTCATCCTGATGGTGCTGGTGCTGATGTACCTGTTCGCCAGCATCAAGATCGTACGGCAAGGCTATCACTACACGATCGAGCATTTCGGTCGCTTCACCACCGTCGCGACGCCGGGGTTCAACCTCTACCCGGCGTTCTTCTATCGCGTCGGCCGCCGGGTGAACATGATGGAGCAGGTGATCGATATTCCGGGGCAGGAGATCATCACCAAGGACAACGCCATGATCTCAACCGATGGCGTGGTGTTCTTTCAGGTGCTCGACGCGCCAAAGGCCGCCTACGAGGTCAGCGACCTCTACGTCGCGCTGCTCAATCTGGTGACCACGAACCTGCGTACCGTGATGGGGTCGATGGACCTCGACGAAACGCTGTCCAAGCGCGACGAGATCAACGCGCGGCTGCTCAACGTCGTCGATCATGCGACCACGCCATGGGGGGTGAAGATCACCCGCGTCGAGATCAAGGACATCCGCCCGCCCGCCGACATCGTCAACGCAATGGCGCGACAGATGAAGGCCGAGCGTGAGAAGCGCGCGAACATCCTTGAGGCCGAGGGCAGCCGCGCATCGGAAATCCTGCGCGCCGAGGGCCAGAAACAGGCCCGCATCCTCGAGGCCGAGGGTCGCAAGGAATCCGCCTTCCGCGACGCCGAAGCGCGCGAACGCGCGGCGGAGGCCGAGGCCAAGGCAACCGAGCTGGTCAGCCAGGCGGTGGAGAGCGGATCGGCCGCCTCGCTCAACTATTTCATCGCGCAGAAATATGTCGAGGCGGTCAGCAAGTTCGCGACCAGCCCGAATGCCAAGACGATCCTGTTCCCGGTCGAGGCAACGCAGCTGATCGGCACGCTGGGCGGCATCGGCGAGCTGGCGAAGGAAGCGCTGGGCGGCAAGGATACGCCGTCTGCGCCCCCCGCCCCGTCCGCGCGCCTGCGTCAGTCGCCATCGGGAGCGCCGCAGGAATGAGCGACTGGCTGGCCGACCAGGCGGGGTTCGTCTGGCTGATCATCGCGGCGCTGCTCGCGATCTGCGAGCTGATGATCCCGGGCGTGTACCTCACCTTCCTCGCGCTCGGCGCGGCGGCGACGGGCGTGCTGGCGCTGCTCTTTCCGGAGCTAGGCGCGATCGGACAGTTCATCAGCTTTGCGGCATGGTCGACGGTCGCGGTGCTGGTCGGCAAGCGCTGGTATGGCGCGAACCCGGTGCCGAGCGCCGACCCCGACCTCAACAACCGCGCCGCGCGGATGATCGGGCAGAGCGTCACCGTGGTGGATGCGATCAGCGGCGGCACCGGGCGGGTGCGCGTCGGCGACGGCGAATGGCCGGCGGAAGGCCCGGACCTGCCGGCTGGCGCGAAGGCGCGGATCGCTGCCGTGCGCGGCGGGGTGGTGGTGATCGAAGCGGTCCCGGCCCTGGCGGCGGATGGATCGCCGCGCTTACCGGATTGAAGGAATTTCGCCGCTAACCCTGCGCATCAGGGAGCGGATCGATGTACGTTGAGCGGATCGACTGGGCGGAGCAGCGCAACGGGGTCGCGGTGGCGCGGCATTCGGGGATCGACGGCGCCGTCGATGCGTTGACGCCATTCCTGTCCCCGCAGCACCGCTTTCTGCGCGCCGCCTGGTTCGGTGCAGCCGATAAAGGCGACGCCGCGACGCTGATCGCCTGGTGCGGCGACGACCGGCCGGTGGCGGCGATCCCGACGATCGGGTTCGGCCCGGCGCTGGTCGGTGCGCGCACCGTACCGGGCAGCTATTGGCCGTTCCGCGCGCTGCCGATCGCGGCGGATGCCACGGCGGAGGAACTGGCCGAGTTTCTGTCCCATCCGGTGACGCTCGGCGCGCTGGGCCAGGTGTGGCGGCTCGGCCCGACCTATGCCGAAGATCCCGCGACGCAGCTCTTCTCACGCGCCGCAGCGATGGCCGGGTGGACGGTGCTGTCGCGCCCGCTGGGCCAGACCTTCATCTTCGATCCTGCGACCGGCTGGCCGCGTGCATCGACGCGACGGCGGCTGGCCAATTATGCGCGGCAGCTGGAGCAACAGGGCGCGGTCACGATCGAGTCCGTGCGCGGGGCCGGGTGGAGCGCGGCGCTGCTCGACGATCTCGGCGCGATCGAACAGGCGAGCTGGGTCGGGCGCGCCACCGACGGCACGGGCGCCAAGTTCCTTTCGGAAACGCGCCGCGCCGACTGGCGCCGCGTGTTGAGCGATCCGGTACTGGCCGAGATGCTGATGGCGACCGTGCTGCGCGTCGACGGGCGGCCCATTGCCTTCTCGTTCGACCTGCTAACCCCGCCGGTCCAGTACAGCATCGCCAGCAGCTATGACGAAGCCTTCGCCACCTATCGCCCGGGCAAGCTGGTTACGGCGCATCTGGTGGGCCAAGCCGCGAAGCTGGGCATCGACCGGATCGATTTCGGCGCGGGCGATTCCGGGTACAAGCGCGAGATGGGGGCGGAAGCGGGATCGCGGATCGTCGACCTGTTGCTGGTGCGCAACCGCGCGGCTTCGTCGCTGCTCCAGCTGCGCTGGGGCCCGGAATGCGCCATCGCTGCCGAAGCCTATCGCACCGCGAGCCTGCTCCGCCACGCCGCCCGCGCGCGCAAGGGGCGCAGCCGGATCGACATGCTGATGGCGATGGGCGCCATCGCCGCGGCGGCGATCAGTTTCGGGGAGTAGGCGCGCTTAGCGGGTGGCGCTGGTCGTCCGCGCGGCTAAGGTAACGCCGGTAACCACCCCCTCCCGCGTATCCGGAGCCGTCATGATCGCCAGCCGCCGCCAGTTCCTCGCCTCGACCGCCACGCTTGCCGCGTTCCCCGCCCTGCCCGCCTGCGCGAAGGGCGCGGCGTCGGCGGACAGTGCAGCCGATGCGCTGTTGAGCGCGACCGCCGAACAGTTGCTGACCAACGCGCCCGAGAGCGCAACATCGCTCGGCATCGACAAGGGCGAGCGCGCGCATCTGCGATCGATGGTCGAGGATCGCAGCCTGGCGGGCCGCCAGAAGGTCGCGGACGGGCTGCGCGCGCGGATCGCGCAGCTCGACGCGCTCGACCGCAATGCGCTGTCGCCGGTGATGCAGACCAATGTCGATGTCGCGCGCACCGCGTTCCAGAACGGGCTGGACGGGTTCGCCTTCGGCTATGGCGATGTCGCCGTGGGGGGCTGGCGCAACACGCCCTATGTCGCGATCCAGAATGTGGGCGCCTATCTCGACATGCCGCGCTTCCTCGACAGCGAGCACAAGGTCGAGAGCGCAGCGGACGCGGCGTCGTGGCTCGCGCGGTTCGAGGGCTGGGCCGGACAGATCGACGGCGAGACCGAACGGCTCAAGATCGCATACGACAAGGGCGTCGTCGCGCCCGATTTCCTGCTCGACAAATGCCTGCGCCAGATCGCGCTGACTCGCGGCACCGATGCTGGCAAATGGGAGCTGGTGGAGAATTTCACCGGCAAGAAGGTCGTGACCGGCGATCAGGCGGTGGCGGCGGCGAAGCTGGCGGCGGGCAGGATCGCCCCGGCGCTCGACCGCCAGATCGCCGAGCTCAAGCGCCATCGTGCCAAGGCGACGTCGGACGCGGGCGTTTGGAAGTTCCCGGACGGCGAGGCCTATTACGCCTGGGCGCTGCGCGCGGCGACCACCACGACGATGACCCCTGACGAGGTGCACAAGGCGGGGCGCGAGGAACTGAAGGCGCTCCAGTCGGAGATGAACACGATCCTCAAGAAGCTCGGCTACAGCAAGGGCAGCGTCGGCGCGCGGATGACCGCGCTCGGCAAGGATCCGAAGTTCCTCTATCCCGACAATGATGCCGGGCGGCAAGAAATCCTCGCCTATATGACCAGGACGATCCAGGACATGAAGGCGAAGATGCCGCAGGCGTTCCACACGCTGGTGCGGGGCAATGTCGAGGTGAAGCGGCTGCCGCTCGCCGAGGAGCCGGGCGCGCCGGGCGCCTATGGCGGCGCGGGGTCGATCGACGGGACGGTGCCGGGCCGCGTGTGGCTGAACCTGCGCACCACGCATCTGCATACGCGCTACAGCCTCGCCACCCTCGCCTATCATGAAGGCATTCCGGGCCATGCGTGGCAGGGCGAATATACATTCAAGCTGCCGCTCGTCCGCTCGCTGCTCGCGTTCAACGCCTATAGCGAGGGTTGGGCGCTCTATGCCGAGCAATTGGGCGCGGAGCTGGGGGCGTATGACAGCGATCCGGTCGGGCGGCTGGGGTATCTCCAGAGCCTCGCCTTCCGCGCATGCCGTCTGGTGGTCGATACCGGGCTGCACGCCAAACGCTGGACACGGCAACAGGCGATCGAATGGTTCGCCACCGCCAATGGCTCGTCGGTCGAGGAAGTGAGCGGCGAGGTCGACCGCTATTGCAGCTGGCCGGGTCAGGCGTGCGGCTACAAGCTCGGGCACACCGCGATCAACCGGCTGCGCACCAAGGCACAGCGCGCACTCGGCCCGCGCTACGATTTCCGCGCGTTCAACGACGCACTGGTGCTCGGCGGCGGGGTACCGATGAGCGTGCTGGAAAGCGTCATCGACCGGCATATCGCCGGGCGGAAGGGGTAGTCCCCCTTCCAGCCGGCGCTGCTACTTCTTGCCGAACAAGCCCGAGGCAATGCCGCCCAGATCGTTGAGCGGGTTGCCGTCGCCATCGCGATCGAGCGCGCCGAAGATGCCGGCTGCACCATCGCTCTGCAGCATCGTCGCGAACTTGCCGAGCGCGCCTTCGCCGCCGATCTGGGTAATCAGCTCCTGCATCTTGTCGAGTGGCAGTCCGGTCGCGGCCGCCGCGCCCTCCGCTGTGTCACCCGCCATCTGGTGATGCTTGGCCAGCGCCTGCACCGCCGACTCGACATGCTCGGGCGACAGCCCGACCTTTGCCGCAAGGTTCGTCAGGCCGTCGCTGCCGCCGACCTGGCCCAGGATCGAATCGAGGATGCTCATCTGCGTCGCTCCTTGGAAGGGGAAAGCCCCGGGCGACCCTAACCCGCCGGGTGGAGCACGTCGAGGCGGGCGACGACGGCGCGGAACCCGGCATCGTCGGCGATGGCCAGATCGATCGGACGTCCGCCAAGCGAGGGGTCATGTGCGTTGAGGAAACTGGCGGCCGCGACGCTGTCCCGTAGTCGTTCCCACACCAGCGTCGCAACGCGTCCCTGTCGCGCAACCGCCGCCGGTGCCAGCAGCGGTCTGTGGCTATAGCGGCGGAACTGGCGCGTGCGCGGCTTGTCGGTTTCGAGCGGTGCCGGCGTCAACATGGCGCGCGCGTCAGCGAACCCTCTTCGCCCAAGGCGCTGCGCAGCACGCGGATGCGGTCGGCATAGCCCCTGGCAAGATCGCGGTGCGATCGGGTCGCGCACAGGCAATCCGATGCCTTGGCACGCATCAGCGAAACCTGATGTCGATAGAGGAGGTAGTTGAGGTCCATAGCGCGGCTCCCGTCATGTAAGCGGGAGCGCGAAGAATCTCTCAGCCGTCGGCGCCTACGGAGCGATGTGCCGACGATGAACCGGATATAGGGGCTCGTGCCCGAAATAGCCAGCGATGGCCCGACCGCAGCCGGGCCATCGCGGCGGATCAGGCGGGCTCGGTCGCGGTGCTGCGGCTGCGTGGTGCCGCGTCGCGGACCCCCGCGTCGACATGATCCGCGAACTGCGCGAAGTTGGCAACGAACTCGTCAACCAGCTTGGCGGCAGTCGCGTCATACTCCCCCTTGTCCGCCCAGGCGGCGCGCGGGTCGAGCATATTGGGGTCGATGTCGCCGACCGCGACCGGGACCATGAAGCCGAAATTGGGGTCCTGACGGAACTCGGCATCCTTCAGGCTGCCGTCGAGCGCAGCGTTGAGGAGTGCGCGGGTGACGCGGATCGGCATGCGCTTGATCCCCGGCATCGTCGCCTTGCCCCCGCTCCAGCCGGTGTTGACCAGCCAGCAATCGACCCCGCCCTTAGCGATCCGCTCCTTGAGCAGATTGCCATAGACCGACGGGTGGCGCGGCATGAACGGCGCACCGAAACAGGTGGAGAAGGTCGCGCTCGGCTCGGTCACGCCGATCTCGGTCCCCGCCACGCGCGCGGTATAGCCCGAGAGGAAGTGATACATCGCCTGTTCCGGCGTCAGCTTCGCGATCGGGGGCAGCACGCCATAGGCGTCGGCGGTGAGGAAGATGATGTTCTTCGGCACCGGGCCGAGATTCTTCTCGCTCGTGTTCGGGATGAAGTCGAGCGGGTAGGATCCGCGGCTATTTTCCGCCAGGCTGTTGTCGAACAGGTCGATCTCGCGCGTTTCGGCGTCCATCACGACATTTTCCAGCACCGTGCCGAAGCGCTTGGTCGTCGCGAAGATCTCCGGCTCGGCCTCGGCCGACAGGTTGATCATCTTGGCGTAGCAGCCGCCCTCGAAATTGAAGACCGCGGTGTCGGACCAGCCATGCTCGTCATCGCCGATCAGCGTGCGGCTGGCATCGGCCGACAGCGTCGTCTTGCCGGTGCCGGACAGGCCGAAGAACACCGCCGTGTCGCCGTTCGGGCCGATATTGGCCGAACAATGCATCGGCATGATGCCCTTCACCGGGAGCAGATAGTTGAGCAGGCCGAACACGCTCTTCTTCATCTCGCCGGCATAGGCGGTGCCGCCGATCAGGATCAGCTTCTCCGTCAAATTGACCGCGATCACCGTCTCGCTGCGGCAGCCATGTTTGGCCGGGTCCGCCTGGAAGCTCGGCAGGTCGATGATCGTATATTCGGGGTCGAAGCCGGGCAGCTCACCCGCTTCGGGCCGGCACAGCAAGGTGCGGATGAACAGGCTGTGCCAGGCATATTCGTTGACGACGCGCACGCGCACGCGATGCTCAGGCTGCGACCCGCCATACAGGTCCTGGACGAACAGCGTGTCCTTGGTCCCGAGATGCTTGAGGAAATCCGCCTTGAGCGCCGCGAAATGCTCCGGCGTCATCCCGACATTGGTGCTGCCCCACCACACGCTGTTCTCGGTCTCGGCATCGCGGACGATGTACTTGTCCTTGGCACTGCGCCCGGTGTGCTTGCCGGTTTCGACGACCAGCGGCCCGTCCTTGGCCAGGCGGCCCTCACCGCGCTGGACGGCGTGCTCGACCAGCGGCGCGGTCAGCAGGTTCCAGTGAATGGCGGTTTCCGCCCCGACGCCCAGCGCGTCGAGGCCGATCTTCGGGGTACGATCGGTCACGTCTCTCTCCTCACGCCGCGCCTCTCCGCACGGCATTGCATTCGTATGCGTGGAGTCGCGCATAGGCAGCGGCGGAAACGGGGGTCAACGCCAGTAACCGGTGTCAAAAGCGCGGTAACCGTCTATTTTTGGGTGACAACGCTGACGTGTTGCATCGTTGTGCGCACCGACCCGATCAGCCCGAGTTCGAGCCAGTGGGCGAGCATCGCTCCCGCTGCCGCAGCGGCCTCTTCCGGGGCGAGGCGCTCGGCCAAGTGGGCACAGATGTCGGCAAAAGTTTCGCCCTCCAGCGCCATGTTCAGTGCTTCGCCCTCATGGTCGGGGAGCAGCGCGAACACCGCCTCCTCGCCCTCGCGCCACACCAGCAGCCAGTGGGGTGCCGCCAGCCGTTCGACGGTCGGTTGATCCGCGTCGTCCGCCAGCGACCGCCAAAGACGGGGCAGATCATGGGTCACCGGGCGCAGCGCCGTCCCTGCGACCGGATTCAGAACCAGCCGCTCCCAATCCGCCGCATCGAACGCCGCCGTCGCTGCAGCGAAGCCGACATGCGTCAGCGGCGCTGCGTCGGCAGCGGTGAAAGTGCTTTGCATCGCCCATTCGAGCCAGGCGAGCTCCGCCACATCGGGGTCATGGGCGAACAGCTCGGCGCAGGTTTCGGCGAACCCCTCTCCCGCCCGATCGATCGTCCAAGTCGATGGCGGGTGCGCGATCAGATGGTGCGCCGCCGCCTGATGAAACGCCTCAGCACCCACCAGCCGCGCGGTGCGCGCATAGCTGTCGGCCAGCACGTCGAGCAGCCGCGCGCGATAGCCGTTGCGATACACCGCCATGCCCGCCGCGCGGGTGGCGTCGAGGCCGGGCGGCAAGGGCGCGTCGTCATCGTGCAAGCAGGCGAGGAACGCGTCCTGCAATCGGGCGAGCGCGGTCATGCCGCCGCCTCCAGCCGCGCGGTCGCGGCGAGGCTGCGTGCCCGATCCAGCTCGGCGAGCAACTCCGCCAGCGGCGGGATCGCGTCGTCGCGCTCGATCATCACCGCGACCGGCCCGAGCAGCGCCATCGCTCGCTCGAACAGCGCCCAGACGGCATCGCAGACCGGGCGGTCATGCGTGTCGATCACGATCTCCCCCGGCGTGTGTCCGGCGAGATGCACCTGCCGCACCCGCTCGGCAGGGATGCCCGCGAGATAGTCGAGCGGGTCGAAGCCGTGGTTGCATGCGCTGACGTAGATGTTGTTGACGTCGAGCAGCAGGTAACAGCCGGTGCGGCGGCTCATCTCGTTGAGGAACTGCCATTCGGTGAATTCGTCCTGCGGATAGGACAGATAGCTCGACGGATTTTCGAACAGCAGCGCGCGGCCCAGCGCATCCTGCGCGCGGTCGATATTGTCGCACACCAGCTCGAGCGCATCGCGCGTCAGCGGCATCGGCAGCAGGTCATGGCTGTTATGCGCGCTGGTCCGCGTCCAGCAGAGATGGTCCGAGACCCACAGCGGATCGATCCGGTCGGCCAGCACCCGCAAGCGCGTGAGATGGTCGCGGTCGAGCCCGTGCGCCGACCCGATCGACATCGACACGCCGTGCAGGATCACCGGCAGCTTCGCCCGCACCTGCTCCAGGATGCGCAACGGGCGGCCGCCATCGATCATGAAGTTTTCGGAGATCACCTCAACGAAATCGACCGCGACCTCGCCCTCCAGGAAATCGCGATAATGGTCGCGGCGCAGGCCAAGGCCGAAGCCGCCAAAGGACGTGACTGGGGGCATTGCTTCGCTCCTTGGCGGCAATAGTGGATCCGGCGGGCCTTGCGGTTGCGGGGGGAGCGACCCGCCGGATCGGGGCAAGATCAGCCGAGGTCGCCGATCGTGCCACCCTTCGAAAGGCATTCGCCGGCCTTCATTGCCTTGAAGCCATGGCCCTTGCAGGCATTGTTCCCCTTGCACTGATGCTCGGCGGTGGCGCAGTCCGACTGGCCCTTGCAGCTGTGCAGGCCATAGCAATGGACGGTGTCGTTGGCGCTGATCGCGCGGCCCTTGCTGCCTGCGGGCGTGTCGGCGGCGAAGGCCGCGACCGAACCCAGTGCGATGGCAGCGGCGGTGGCGGCGATGGATGCGGCAGTGCGCGTTGCAGTCTTCATGTCGCTATTCCTTTCAAGCGGATCGTCGTGCGAAAGCGCACATCGGTGAGTTCGCCGCACCGGTCGCCGCGGTTACACCCGAAACAATTTTTCATCCGCTGTAACGATTGCCGACACGGCGCCGAATGAGCCGCTGTGCCGATGATGATCCTACGCATCGGCATCGCACCCTTATTTGGAGACGATGACGATGAACGCTTCGACGATTGCACGCCTCGCCGGGCTCGCCGCCACTGCAGGCCTCGCCGCTGCCCTGAGCACCGCCCCGGCCGCCGCGCAGAAGCCCGAGATGGAAAAATGCTATGGCATCGCCAAGGCGGGCAAGAATGACTGTGCCGCCGGCCCCGGCACCAGCTGCGCCGGCACCTCGACCCGCGACTATCAGGGCAATGCCTGGAAGCTCGTCGCCAAGGGCACGTGCGAAAAGACCGAAACGCCCAAAGGCAAGGGTTCGCTGACCCCGGTCCAGCGCTGATCCATTCGCATACACAGGATATCGACATGCAGCGCATCGCATCTTTGTACGACCGAGCCGTCATGCTGGTCAGCTCGCGCACGGCAGAGGGCGTTGCGCTGCTGCTGGTACGGGTCGCGCTCGCCGGCGTGTTCTGGCGCGCGGGCCGCAGCAAGGTGGTGGAGGGCAGCTGGTTCACGCTCAGCGACTCCACCCGCTATCTGTTCGAAAATGATTACAGCGCGGTCCCCCTGCCGCCCGAATTTGCCGCGCCGATGGCGCTGATGGCGGAGCATCTGTTTCCCGCCTTGCTGCTGATCGGGCTTGCGACGCGCTTCTCGGCGCTGGCGCTGCTCGGCATGACGCTGGTGATCCAGATTTTCGTTTACCCCGACGCCTGGTGGGCCACGCATATCCTGTGGGTCGCACTGGCCGGCATCCTGATCGTGCGCGGCGGCGGCCTGCTGTCGCTCGACGCGGCCATCGCCGACTGGCACCGTCGGCAGGGCTGATCGCGGACAGGACGGGCGGGGGCGTCGATGATTGCAGACGAAGCCGGCTTGGTACGGCTGATGATTGCCGCGCAAGCGGGCGACGGTCGTGCCTACACCGTCCTGCTGACCGAAGTGCAGCTGTGGCTGGAACGCTATTTCCGCCGCCGCGTCGCGCCCGCTCAGCTGGACGATCTGGTGCAGGACGTGCTGCTGGCGCTGCACGCCAAGCGGGCGACATGGGACGAGACGCGCGCGTTTCTGCCCTGGCTCGCGGCGATCGCGCGCTATCGCTGGATCGATCATCTGCGCCGCGTCTACCGGACCGCCGAAGACGCGCTGGAGGATCAGGATTCGGCCGAGGATAGCGACGAAGAGGCGGTGCTGGCGAGGATGAGCCTGGAGCGGCTGTTCGTGCACCTGCCACAGGGCCAGTGCGAAGCGATCGAACTGGTCAAGATCAAGGGGCTGTCCATCACCGAGGCAGCCGAACGCAGCGGTCAGAGCGAAAGCCTGATCAAGGTAAATATTCATCGCGGTTTGAGAAAGCTCGCCGCGCTCGTAGAAGAGGCCGATTGAAATGACCCGCCCGCCGTCCCCCCTGATCGCGCAGCTCGCCAGCGAGCTGGAGCCGGTGCGCCCGGTGCGCATGGCGCATGGCCGCGCATTGCTGGCCCTGTCCATGCTCGCCACGATCGGCGCGGTCGCACTCGGGCTGGGCCTGTGGGCCGGTCCGCTGCATGGCGAGGCGGCGGGGATGTTCTTCGTCGCCAATGCGCTGATCGGGCTGGTCGGGCTGGTGTCCGCGCTCGCGGTCATCCGCATGGCTGGCCCGCGCGTCGGTGCACGGCAGGACGGCGCACGCTGGTTGCTCGCGGCGCTGGCGATTCTGCCGCTGGCCGCCGTGCTGCTCGCCGCGATCGAAGGGCAGATCGACTGGCACGAACATGCCACCCATGGTCCGGAATGCTTCATCGCCGGAACCTGCGCCGGATCGCTGGTCGCAGCGGCACTGATCGCCTGGCTGCGCCGCGGCGCGCCGGTCGCGCCCAAGGTTGCCGGATTCTACACCGGCGTCGCCGCCGGCGCGCTGGGCAGCTTTGCCTATGGCCTGTCCTGCCCGGTGGATTCGATCGGCCATCTGGGCATCTGGCACGTCGCCCCCGTCGCGGCGATGGCGGGGCTGGGGCGGCTGTTCGTACCGCGCTGGGTGCGGTGGTAAGGGGAGGCCCCCTCCCCCGTTGAGCCGGGCGGCACATTCCGCTACCCCCTGCGCATGACCGCAACGATTGCGCTGGTCGATGACGACCGCAACATCCTGACGTCCGTGTCGATCGCGTTGCAGGCCGAGGGGTTTGTGACGCGCGTCTATTCGGACGGTGAGGCGGCGCTGAAGGCGCTGGTCGACAATCCGCCCGAGCTGGCGGTGCTCGACATCAAGATGCCGCGCATGGACGGGCTGGAGCTGCTGCGGCGGCTGCGTGAGAAGAGCCAGATCCCGGTGATCTTCCTGACCAGCAAGGATGATGAGCTGGACGAGGCGCTGGGGCTCGCCATGGGCGCGGACGATTATATCGCCAAGCCGTTCAGCCAGCGGCTGCTGATCGCCCGCATCCGTGCGATCCTGCGGCGGACCGAACTGGTCGCGGCGACTGCGCAGGGCGAAGAGGAGGCAGCGACCGAGGCGCAGCCGGTGATCGAGCGCGGCCCGCTGACGATGGACCCGGCGCGGCACAAGGTTACGTGGAAGGGCGACAACGTCACCCTCACCGTCACCGAATTCATGATCCTCGAAACGCTTGCCCAGCGGCCCGGCATCGTCAAGACGCGCAACCAGCTGATGGATGCGGCGTATCAGGACGACATCTATGTCGATGACCGCACCATCGACAGCCATATCAAGCGCGTGCGCCGCAAGTTCCGGCAGGTCGATCCCGAATTCGACGCCATCGAGACGCTCTATGGCGCCGGATACCGATTCTCCGACGAATAGGCCCGCCCCCGCCCGGGAGGAGCGCGACCTGTCGCTGCGCTGGTCCGGCCGGGTCAGCCTGACGCCGCGCATCCTGGCGGTGAACATCTTTGCGCTGGTGATGCTGGCGGGCGGGTTCTTCTACCTCGACAGCTATCGCGCGCGGATCGTCGACAGTCGCGTCGAACAGGCGAGTCGCGAAGCGCGGCTGATCGCGCAGGCGGTGGCGATGACCCCGCCGGCCGATCGCACCGCGCTGATCCGGCGGGTGGCGAGCGAGGCGGATATCCGCATCCGCCTGTATGATCGCGCCGGGCGGATGACGCTCGACACGCGCGCGCTGGGACTCAACAATTTCGTGCTGCGCGATCCCGACAAGGATCCGTGGAACCAGAGCGCGGCGCGGTTCCTCGACGCGGTAATCGACACCGTGGCGGGGGCCGATCGCGACCAGCAGTTTCGCGAGCGTGCGCCGACCAAGGGCCTGGATTGGCCCGATCTCGCCGCTGCGCTGCGCACGGGAGAGGCGAGCGCGACCGTGTGGCGCGCGCCCGACCGCACGCCGGTCATCACCGCCGCCGCGCCCTATGGCCCGGAGGGGGCGGTGTTCACCAGCTCCAACGCGCGCGACATTACCCAGCGCGTGCGGATCGAGCGGTTCCGGCTGGGGCTGGTGCTCGCCTTCACCGCCGGGCTGTCGATCTTTCTCTCGCTGTTCCTCGCCCGCACCATCGTCCGCCCGCTGCGCCGCCTTGCCCGCGCGGCGGTGCGGGTGCGGCTGGGGCGCGCGCGCGAAGTGGTGGTGCCGCGCCTGCCCGAACGGCGCGACGAGATCGGGCACCTCGCCCGGTCGCTGTCGGACATGAGCCTCGCCCTGCGCGCGCGGATCGACGCGACCGAGGCCTTCGCCGCCGATCTGGCGCATGAGATCAAGAACCCGCTCGCCTCGCTCCGCTCCGCCGTCGACAGCCTGATGGCGGTGCGCGACCCGGAATTGCAGGCACAGTTATTGGCGGTGGTGCGCGACGATGTGCTGCGGCTCGATCGGCTGATCAGCGACATCTCCGAAGCGTCGCGGCTCGATGCCCAGCTGTCGCGCGCCAAATTCGATCCGGTCGATCTGTCCGCGATGCTGGCCGCCATGGTCGAGCAGCGCACCGCGCGCGGGGTCGAGCGCGGTATCCGCCTGCGTTTCGATGCGCCGATCGGACCGATGCCGCGCGTGATGGGCGAAGGCGCGCGGCTGGAGCGGGTTTTCGCCAATCTGATCGACAACGCCATCTCCTTCTCCCCCGATGGCGGCACGGTGGCGCTGTCGATCATCGCGTCGGGCGAGATGCTGGAGGCGCGGGTCGAGGATGAGGGGCCGGGCGTGCCCGAGGAAGCGCGCGAGGCGATCTTCCGCCGCTTTCACACCGACCGGCCGGAAGGCGAGGAATTCGGCAAACATTCCGGACTGGGACTTGCGATTGCGCGGACCATCGTCGAAGGTCACCAGGGGACGATCGGGGTAGAAACGCGCGAGGACCGCATGCGCGGCGCGCGCTTCGTCGTCCGGCTGCCATTCGTGCAGGCGGGTTGAGCGTACGGGGAGTTCGAAGCGTGGCGATCCTGTCTTCCGAAACGCTGCACGCATCCTGCGTCGCGATCGATGGGCGCGCGGTGCTGATCGAGGGGCGATCGGGCGAGGGCAAGTCGGACCTGGCGCTGCGCCTGATCGACCGCGGCGCGGCACTGGTCGCCGACGATTACACGATCTGCACGCGGCGCGACGGCGTGCTGCATGCCAAGTCCCCGGCGACGATCGCCGGGAAGATCGAGGTGCGCGGGATCGGCCTGGTCACCCTGCCCCATGCCGACAGCGCGCCGATTGCGCTGCTCGTCACCATCTTCGACGATCCGCCGCGCATGCCGGAGGGGCCGCAATCGCGAAAGATCGCCGGCGTCGACGTGCCGGTGGTCGCCCTGCCCGCGCTCGAACCCTCCGCGCCGATCAAGGTCGAGCTGGCGCTGCGCCACCTGACGGGAGCGGCCCGATGAACAAGCGTCGGCCCAAGCAGATCCTGCTGGTCACCGGCATGTCGGGCGCGGGCAAGTCGACCGTGCTGCGCACGCTGGAGGATCTGGGCTGGGAAGTGGTCGACAATTTGCCGCTGCTGCTGCTCAATCGCCTGCTCGACACCGACCCGCCCGAGGGGAGCGATGGCGACGACCGTCCGCTCGCGCTCGGCATCGGTACGCGCACGCGCGGCTTCGACGCCGACAGCATTGTGCGCCGGATCAAGAAGCTGCGCGACGAACGCGGCTATGACATGGGAACCTTGTTCCTCGACTGTTCGGGCGCGGAGCTGGAGCGGCGCTATTCGGAGACGCGCCGCCGCCATCCGCTCGCGCTTGATCGGCCCGCGACCGACGGGATCGTTCGCGAGCGCGAGCTGCTGCAGCCGCTGCGCCGCTGGGCCAACCGGGTGATCGACACGACCAGCCTGTCGTCGAACGAACTGGCGCAACAGATCCGCACGACCTTTTCCGGCCCGGGGCTGGGCGAGACGGTGGTGTCGGTCATGTCGTTCGGCTTTGCGCGTGGCGTGCCGGCCGGGGCCGATCTGGTGCTCGACATGCGCTTCTTGCGCAATCCGCACTGGGTCGAATCGCTGCGCCCGGGTACCGGCAAGGACGCCGATGTCGCCAACTATGTCGCCGGAGACCGCGCCTATCCCGAAGCGATGACGCGGATCGAGGAGCTGCTGCTGCTCCTGCTCCCGCGCTATCAGGCGGAGGGAAAATCCTATGTTACCATCGCCTTTGGCTGTACCGGCGGGAGACATCGGTCCGTGCATGTGGCCGAACGCGTCGCTGCCCGGTTGCGCGACGCGGGTTTTTCGCCCACGGTGACGCATCGTGACTTGCAAACCGCGCCGCAGGACTCGCTAGAAGGCCCGCCGGTCGGCAAATGAACCGCATGGGACAAGCGTAAAGACATGATTGGACTGGTACTCGTGACGCACGGGCGGCTCGCGGAGGAGTTCGTCGTCGCGATGGAGCATGTCGTCGGTCGTCAGGACCGCATCGCCACCATCTGCATCGGCCCCGAGGACGATATGGAGGAACGGCGCGCGGACATCGCCAAGGCGATCGTCGCGGTCGATGGCGGACGCGGGGTGATCCTGCTCACCGACCTGTTCGGCGGCACCCCGTCGAACCTCGCCATCTCGCTGCTGGAGGCGGGCAGGGTCGAGGTGATCGCGGGGATCAACCTGCCGATGCTGATTCGCCTGGGCGGGGCGCGCAAGACGATGAAGGTGACCGAGGCGGTTGCCGCCGCGCGGGAAGCCGGGCGCAAGTACATCACGGTCGCCTCCGAAGTGCTGGGCGAGGCTGCCGCTTGAGCCGGGTCAGCCGCACCGTCCTGATCGGCAACCGCCGCGGCCTGCACGCGCGGGCGAGCGCCAAGTTCGTCACCCTCGCCTCGTCCCAGCCG
Source organism: Sphingomonas sp. CCH9-E2 (assembly GCF_001557215.1). Classification (GTDB taxonomy): domain Bacteria; phylum Pseudomonadota; class Alphaproteobacteria; order Sphingomonadales; family Sphingomonadaceae; genus Sphingomonas. The sequence goes on from NZ_LSJM01000441.1 coordinate 32,621, forward strand.
TGCGAGCTGACCGTCGAGAAGGACGGCAACGCCGTCACCGGCACGTCGATCATGGGCCTGATGATGCTGGGCGCCGCGATGGGCGACACGATCACGATCAGCGCCGCTGGCGACGGTGCCGAGGACGCAGTGCTCAAGCTGGTCGAACTGGTCGAGGACCGCTTCGGCGAGGATTGAGCCGGTGCGCGAAATAACCGCCTTTTCCAATCCGCTGGTCAAGCGGGTCCGCAGCTTGCGCGACAAGAAGCATCGTCGTGACGAGGGGCTGTTTCTGGCCGAGGGGCTGCGCATCCTGACCGAGGCGCGTGAGGCGGGGCATCTGCCCGCCTATCTGTTCTTCGCCAAGGGCCATGACGGCCACCCGCTCGCTCAGGAGCTGATTGCGGCAACCGAGGCTGCGGGAGGCGAGGTCATCCAGACCGACAGCGACATCCTGTCCAAACTGTCGGGCAAGGACAATCCCGGCGCGGTCGTGGGTGTGTATCGCGAGCTTTCGACCGACCTCGCCCGCATCAATCGCACCACCGCCCCGCTGTGGCTGGTGGCCGAGCGGCTGCGCGATCCGGGCAATCTCGGCACGATCCTGCGCACCGCCGATGCGGTCGGCGCGGGCGGGCTGATCCTGGTCGACGAGTGCGTCGATCCGTTCAGCGTCGAGGCGGTCCGCGCGAGCATGGGCGCGCTGTTCACGATTCCTTTGGCACGTGCGCCGTGGGATGAATTCCACGCCTGGCTGCGCGCCGGACCCGGCCAACTGGTCGGCCTCGCGCTCGAAGGTGCAGTCGATTACCGCGCGCCCGACTTTGCCGCGCCGGTGTTCCTGCTGACCGGGAACGAGGCGCAGGGGCTTCCCGCCGACTATGCCGCGGCATGCGATGTGCGCGTGAAAATTCCGATGCTGGGCAAGGCGGATAGCCTGAATGCCGCGGTCGCGACCGCCGTCATGGCCTATACCGTGCTCGACCGGATCCGCCCGCACGCCTGACCGGACTGTTGCCGATCGGCGACAGTCCCGCCGCGCCGTCGATACGCGCTTGGAACAAAATCGCGAATCCGTGCGTCGAACCGGGCAAGTCTGGAGACGAGCCGATGTTTTACGACGCGACCCCCTTCACCGCCGCCAATAGCGGCTATCGCATTGCCTTCCGCCCCGGCGAGCAGAATGTCTGCCCCGGATGCGGCCAGTCGCACTGGATGATCGGGCGCATGACCGCCGAATGCGCCTTCTGCGCGACGGCGCTGCCGATCAACCATGGCGGCAGCTTCGGCGCGGGCCTGTTCACCGTCAGCGAGAAGCCCAAGCCACTCGCCGCATGATTCCCGCGCGGGGAGGTTGGTAAGCCGCCTCCCCCGCGCTATGGCGCCGCACATGACTGGCGCCACGCTCACCCTCTACAACAGCCTCACCCGCGCGACCGAAGCCTTCGCGCCGATCGATCCCGCCAAGAGCGTGCGCGTCTATTCGTGCGGACCGACGGTCTATAGCGACCCGCATCTGGGCAATCTGCGCGCCTATGTCTTCACCGATACGCTCAGCCGCGTGCTGCGGTGGAAGGGGCATGCCCTCACCCATGTCATCAACATCACCGATGTCGGCCACCTGACCTCCGACGCCGATGCGGGCGAGGACAAGATGGAAGCGGCGGCGAAGCAGCGCGGCCTGAGCGCCTGGGACATTTCGCGCCACTATGCCGATGTGTTCCGCCGAAACTTACGCGACCTCAACATCCGCACCCCCGATCACATGCCGCTGGCGACCGATTACGTTGAGAAGATGATCGAGTTCGCCAAGGGCATTGCCGACCAGCATTGCTACCAGCTCGACAGCGGCCTCTATTTCGACAGCAGTACCGTGCCCGATTACGGCAAGCTGTCCGGCGGTCAGGACGATGCCGGTGAAGGCCGGATCGAGAGCGTCGCGGGCAAGCGCCATCCGCAGGATTTCGCGATCTGGCGCACCACCCCGCCGGGCGAGACGCGGCAGATGGAATGGGACTCACCCTGGGGCCGCGGCGCGCCGGGCTGGCACCTCGAATGCTCGGTGATGAGCGCCGAGCTGCTCGGCCTGCCGTTCGACATCCACACCGGCGGGATCGACCATCGCGAGATCCACCACGTCAACGAAATCGCGCAGAACCAGGCGCATTGCGGCTGCGCGAATTCGGGCGCGAAGATCTGGATGCACAACAACTTCCTGGTCGATCGCGGCGGCAAAATGTCGAAGTCCAAGGGCGGCATCGCCACGCTCGACGCACTGGTGGCAAAGGGCGTCCACCCGCTCGCCTATCGCCTGATGTGCCTCAGCGCGCATTATCGCAGCGAGCTCGAGTTCAGCGGCGAGAATTTGATGGCGGCGCTGGTGCGGCTGCGGCGGCTGGTGCTGGCGGCGGAGAAGTTCCGTGCGGCCGAGGGCCCAAAGGACGGTAAGCCTGGCGGCAATGCGGCGAGCTATCTCGAGCGGCTCGACGCGGCGGTGTCCGACGACCTCAACACCCCCAAGGCGCTGCCGGTGCTGGAGGAATTGCTCGCCGACAAGCATCTGGGGCAGGAAGCGCGGCTGATGACGCTGGCACAGTTCGACACCGCCCTCGGCCTCAACCTGCTCGACCTGTCCCGCGCCGACCTCCGCGTCCGTCCGGCAGATGCACTGGTCACCGAAGCAGAGATCGAAGCCCGCCTAGCCCAACGCAAGGAAGCCCGCGCCGCGAAGGACTTCGCCCGCTCGGACGCGATCCGCGACGAGCTGATCGGCGCGGGAGTCGAGGTGATGGACGGCGACCCGATCGGGTGGGACTGGAAGGTCGAACTCTGACCTCAACCGTCGCCCCGGCGGAGGCCGGGGCGACGGCCTCTCAAACAAACCCCAGATTCGTCGTCGAATAATTCCCGATATTCGGCAGCACCGTCGACATGTTCCCCGCCGACACCCCGAACCAGCTCGCCAGCGTCGCGGCGTACTGATCGACCGAGGTGGTCGGGAGCAGCCGCCCCTGCCCGACATCGCTTGGCGTATTGTGCCCGAAATCGGGCGGGGTGCCATAGATGCGGCCGCCCTGCACCGCGCCGCCCAGCACGAAATGCATGCTGCCCCAGCCATGGTCGGAGCCGTCGTCATTCTGCGTCAGCGTGCGGCCGAAGTCCGACGCGGTGAAGCTGGTCACCTTGTCCGCGATGCCCAGCGCGGCGGTGGTGTCGTAGAAGGCGCGCATCGCATCGGCGACGCGGCCCACTAGGGTCGGGTGATCGCGCAGCAGGAAATCGTGCATGTCCCAGCCGCCGATCGACACGAAGAACACCTGCCGCTTCGCGCCCAGTTCCTGTGACACCGAAATCAGCCGCGCGACGATCTTGAGCTGGTCCGCCAGCGTATTGCCGGTCGGGAACAGCGTGAAATTCGCCGCCGGGGCGCTCGCCAGCGCGCCGTTGACCTGCGTGTAGAGATCGAGCGCGCGTTTCGACACGGTGGCGTGTTCGTTGGCGATGAGATTGGCCTGCGCCCCGCCCATCAGCGTGCGCAGCGTGCTGGCAGCGGTCGCCGATCCGAACAGCGTCGACGCGCCGTTGATCAGCGCGGTCGGGCCATTGGTGCCGGTGACATACTGGATCGCGCTGCGCCCCGACAGATAGGTCGCATTGCCCGATGCGCTGATACAGGTCAGCGCGCTGGTTCCGTTGCCGCTCTGCAGCAGGTCGCCAATCCGCCCGCCCCAGCCCGATGTCGCGCCCTCCGCGCTCGATGCCTGCCAATAGCTTTGCTGGTCGTTATGGCTGAACAGCTTGGGCGGCAGCGCCACCGATGCCGCCTGATACTGCGCCTTGGTCGTCGGGCGCACCAGCGTGCCGACATTGAGCACCGGGGCCAGCTTGCCCGCGTTGAACAAAGGCAGCAGCGACGCCATCGTCGGTGCCAGCGCAAATTGCCGCCCGCCGAGTGAATTGGCCGGGTTCAGCAGGGTCGCGGTCAGGCTGTCGCGCGCATGGCCCAGCGTCGGACGCTGCGCGAGATAGGCGGCATGCGTCGCACTGTCATAGGGCGGCAGCGTGTTGGCGTAATCATTGCCGCCATAGAGGAAGATGCACACCAGCGCCTTGTAATCGCTGGCGACCGCCGCCGATGCCTCGCCGATCGCGGCGAGCTGGGTGACGAAGGGCGCGGCGGCGCCCGCTGCACCCAACGCGGCGGTGCGCTTGAGGAAGGCGCGGCGCGATTGGTTCTGATCCATGTCCCGGCCCCTCACTTCAACGTCAGAAATTCGGGCGATGCCATCGTCAGCAGGACGGCGATCGCGATGCGGTTTGAATTGCTGCTCGAACTGTCGACCGCGGTGCGGATCGCGGTCACCGTGGCGCTCGACAGCTGTCCAGCCGCGAGCCACAGGTTGATCCGGTCGACCAGCGCCGCGCTGTCCGCCACCAGTGTCGACAGCGACCCGTAATCGGTGCGCAGGTCGGTCGTGTTGTTCACCACCGACTGCATGTAATTCACATAGCCGACGACGCTGATCTCGTTGGTGATCTGCAACTCCGGCGCGACCAGCCCCGCGCTCGCGATCGGGGTATTGGGCGGGGTGTAGCCGGGGCGGAAGAAGTTGAAGACCGACGGGCTGCGGCCCATCGCCTGCGCCAGCCGGTTGATCGAGCTGCTGGTGTCCCCCGTCGTCCAGTTGCCCGAGTTCGACGTTGCCCCGAACGCGCGCGCCCAGCCGGTCAGGCGCATCACCGGTTCGCGCAGCTTGCCCGCGCTGGTCGCGGTCGGTTCGGTCCGCGCCTCGCTGTCCATCAGGATCGCGCGGATCACCGCCTGCATGTCGCCGCGCACGCCCGATCCATTGTCGGCAAACTTCGCCGCGACGCGCCCGATATAGCCAGCCGAGGGATTGCTGGTCACCAGCCGCTGAATCAGCTGCTTCGAAACAAAGGGCGGCACATTGGGGTGCGCGAAGATCGTATCGAGCGCTTGGCGTATCGCATCCGCGCCCGCTGCCCCGGCGGGGACGGTCGTGCCGAGGAAGGTCGATGCCCCGGTCTCGTGCAGCGTGGCGTTGATGATCATCGGGCGGCGGTAGCGATCGGGCGTCGTGTTATCCGATCCGTCGACCACCAGTCCCGTGAACACCCGCGCCAGTCCCGATACGTCCGCCGGCGTATAGGTCTCGACCGGCTGCCCGCCCGATGTCACGACGCTGCCGTCCATGTTGAGCCGCACCAGGCCGATGGTAAAAAGCTGCATCAGCTCGCGCGCATAATTCTCGTCCGGGACCGACCCGGTGCTGGCATTCGCCTTGCGGTTGCCCAGGAAGGTCAGGAACGACCCCATGGCGGCGTTATAGGTCACGCGCTCGATCAGCGTGCGGAAATTGCCGAACGCATTGTCCATCAGCACGTCGACATAGGCGGCCATGGAGAATTGCCGCCACGACAGGTTCACACCGCCAATCCCGACCACCAGCATTTCGAGCAAAGCCATGCCCACGCGCTGGCGCAGCTGATCGCCCGCGCCAATCAGCTGGCTCCACATCGCATTGTCGAAGCCGTTCTCGTTGTTGACGAAGCTGGCGTCATTATAGCCCTTGCTTACCAGCCAGTCCCACAGGCTGGTCGGGCGCGGCTTGGCGAATTCGGCGGTGATCCATGCGTCGAAACCGCGCGCCTGGACATCGGCGATGTCAGCGGCGGTCGCGCCCATCGTTGCCTGCGACAGGAAGCGGCTGGCCTGTGCGGCCGTGGGCGGTGGCGGGGTCGGGCTGGGCGTCGGCGTCGGGCCGGGGGTCGAGACGACGCCGCCTCCGCCGCCGCCCGAGTCACATGCAGCGAGGGCGAGTGCGAGCCCGCTGACCCCGACCGCGCTAAAGCTGCCGCCGACACGTGCGACATCGCCCGCGGCCGCCGGTTGCGGCGCGAGCGGTTCATCCACCGCGATCAGCGGCGATTCCAGTTTGTCCATCGGTCCCCACCCCGGGCGTACGGAGCCTCCCGCGCCATGTCGCCCGTATCGAACATTCCTCTTTCCGCTGCCGGGCGCCAGTCAAAAAGAGTATCAATTTGTCGCAAACCACCTTCCCGCGCCGCGATTGCCCCGGCGCGCGGATCGCGCCATCCTGCGCAGCATGAAAGCCGTCCTGCCTGCGCTCGCCCGCCCGCTGATCGAACCCGGCCTGCCCGCCGGGATCGACGCGCATTGGTTCACCAGCCGCGAAGAGGCGCTGGCGCTGATCGGCGATGCGCAGATCGGCTGGGTCGACATGAACCGGCCGGGCTGGACCGGAGAGATCGCGGCGGCGGGCGAGCGGCTCCAATGGCTGTCGACCATCTATGCCGGGATCGATGCGTTCGACACCGACCTGCTCAAGGCGCGCGGCACGATCCTGACCAACGGCGTCGGCATCAATGCGATTGCGGTCGCCGAATATGCGATGCTGGGCATCCTCGCCGCAGCCAAGCGCTTCGATGAAGTGGTGCGGATCGCCGACCGGCACGAATGGCCCGGCGACGCGCCGGGCAAGGTCGAGCTGTTCGAAACCCGCGCGCTGGTGATCGGATACGGCACGATCGGGCGGATGATCGGGGAGCGACTGGCGGCGTTCGGCGTCGCGGTGACCGGCGTCACCCGTTCCGGCCGCGACGGCACGCTGACGCCCGACCAGTGGCGCGACCGGATCGGCGACCATGACTGGGTCGTCCTTGCCGCCCCCTCGACCGATGCGACGACGGCGATGATCGGCGCAGACGAACTGGCGGCGATGAAGCCCGGCGCGTGGCTCATCAACGTCGCGCGCGGCGACATGGTCGATCAGGACGCGCTGATCGCCGCGCTGCACAAAAGGCGGATCGGCGGCGCGTTCCTCGACGTGGTGCATCCCGAGCCTCTGCCCCCCGACCACCCGCTCTGGACCGCGCCCAACACGCTCCATTCGATGCACTTGTCGGGCCGCTCGCAGACCAAGATGTTCATGCGCGCCGCCGCCCTGTTCCTCGACAATGCGCGTGCCTTTGCCGAAGGGCGGCCGATGAAGAATGTCGTCGATCTCGACGCAGGCTACTGACGCGGCTAATCCCCCTCCCCATGATCCTCGTCATCGACAATTACGACAGCTTCACCTGGAACCTCGTCCATTATCTGATGGAGCTGGGCGCGGAGGTGAAGGTGGTGCGCAACGACGCGCTCACCGCGGAGGAGGCGATTGCCAGCAACGCGCAAGCGTTCCTGCTCTCCCCCGGCCCGTGCACCCCGAACGAAGCGGGGATCAGCCTCGACCTCGTCGCCGCCTGCGCCGATGCGGGCAAGCCGCTGCTCGGCGTGTGCCTCGGCCACCAGTCGATCGGCCAGCATTTCGGCGGCAAGGTCGTGCGCGGTGGGCTAATGCACGGCAAGACGTCGCCGGTCAGTCATGACGGCACCGGCCTGTTCGAAGGGCTGCCCAGCCCCTTTACCGCCACCCGCTACCATTCGCTGATCGTCACCGACATTCCCGACGCCCTGGTGGTCAACGCCACGGCATCCGACGGCAGCGTCATGGCGTTCCGCCACCGCGACTTGCCCATCCACTCGGTCCAGTTTCACCCGGAAAGCATCGCCACCGAACATGGCCACGCGATGCTGGCGAATTTCCTCAGGATCGCGGGCATTGCGGCGAAGGCCCCGGCATAAGCCCGGCAGCCGGAATCAAGACCCGGTTAACCCGTTTTGGTTAGGGTCGCGTCGAGCCATTCTCACATCCTGTCCCTTGGGCAGGCCGCAAGGGGACCCATGGACCAAGCCGCCACGCGCGATTCTCTGATCCCCCGGATACCGCGCCAGCAGGTTCTGCTCGGCGCGGAGATTTGCGGTTTCGGCGGCGGCGCGCCGACCAGGCATCGGGTCAAGGATTTGTCGGTCGCGGGTGCCAAGGTCGACCGCGCGGGCATGCTGCGCCCCGGCGCCACCGTGCTGGTGTCGGTCGGCGTGCTCAACGCGATCGGTGCGACGGTGATCTGGGTCAAGGACGACTTCGCAGGCCTGCGCTTTGCCGAAACGATCGACCCCGATGCGGCCCGGTCGAAGGCCATGATCGCCCCGCCCAAGCCGCGCCCCACGACGGTCGTGGATCGTGGTGCGACGGCAGGCTGGATCAGGGACCTCAACAGCCCGTACCGCCGCTAAGCGGATCTCGGCAAAGGCCTGCAGTTCATTGCGGGTCTGAAACTATCGGTTGCATCGATGCCCAGCGTTTTCCACCATCGCGGCGGGAGAACGCATATGCCGCAAGCCCCTTATCGCCTGGCGTTCGATATTGCCGGTCAGCCGTCCGACCCGATGATCCTGTGGATCGAGGTGGCGGGCGCAGTGCTCGCGCTGATCGTGCTGGCGCTCGGCGTCCGGATCGTGCGGGGCTATCGTGGGATGCAACCACGTGCGGGGCGGATGACCTGGTTCGTAACGCTGTTCGCCACACTGTCGTCCGCCGCCTTCCTGTTCGGCAGCCTCCACCAGCATGCAAGAGAACGGGCGCTCGACGCTGAACTGGCGGCTGGCCGGGTGCGGACGGAGGAGGGCTGCCTCGACCATTTTGTGCCCGAACAGCGATCGCGCGCGCTCAGCACCTCGACCGCGACCGACGCGCATTGGCGCGTCGGCGGGCAGGAGTTCCGCTATGGCAGCGGCGATATGGGACGCGCCTTCAAGACGTCGGCGGGCGATGACGGCCCGGTGCGCGCCGACAGCCGCGTCAAGCTGCGCTATATTGTCGATCCACTGACCGGCATGAACCGGATCGTGCGGCTTGAGGTGGCGGACGGTGCCTGTCCTCCTGCGCCCGCGAGGGCTGATTTCAGACGCGCATTGCCGATCCGCAACAGGAATTGCTCGACTTGGCGTTCGCGCCCCGGAATAGAGGCGGCGTGACCACATTCAGCCTCCTCCCCGACCCCGTCAGCCCGCTCGCCCGCGAAAGCGCGGCGCAGGCATTTGCCGACATCCTCGACGGCCGCGCGGCCGAGGATGAGATTGAGGCATTCCTGATCGCCCTGTCCGACCGCGGCGAAACCAGCATCGAGATCGCCGAAGCCGCCCGGGCGATGCGCGCGCGGGTGATCCCGGTCCGCGCCCCCGCCAGTGCGATCGACGTGTGCGGCACTGGCGGCGACGGGCACCACACGCTCAACGTCTCGACCGCCGTCGCCATCGTCGTCGCGGCGGCGGGCGTGCCGGTTGCCAAGCATGGCAACCGCGCCGCCAGCTCCAAATCGGGCGCGGCGGACACGCTGGAGGCACTCGGCCTCGACCTCGACCGCGCCGCCGCCAACGCCGAAACGCACCTCAACGACCTCGGCATCGCCTTTCTGTTCGCGGCGAAGCACCATCCGGCGATGGCGCGCGTTGCCCCGATCCGCAAGCGCATCGGGCGGCGCACGATCTTCAACCTGATGGGCCCGCTCGCCAACCCCGCCGGAGTACAGCGCCAGCTCATCGGCATCGCCCGCCCCGATTATGCGCCGATCTATGCCGAGGCGCTGGCCCAGCTGGGCGTCAAGGGCGCCGCGATCGTCGCGGGCGAAGAGGGGCTCGACGAATTGTCGCCCGAGGGCGGGTCGCTGGTGGTCAGCATCGGCGATGTCAGCCTGCCCGCGCGCGTGACCCCTGCCGACGCCGGCCTGTCCGCCCACCCGCTCTCCGCGCTGCGCGGCGGCGACGCGCAGGAGAATGCCGCAGCGCTCCGCCGCCTGCTCGATGGCGAGCGCGGGGCCTATCGCGACGCGGTGCTGCTCAACGCCGCGGCGGCTTTGGTCGTGGCCGGTGAAGCGATCGATCTCCGCGAAGGTGCGGAGGAAGCGGCGGAAACGATCGACAAGGGGCTTGCCAAAGCTTTGCTCGACTGCTGGATCGCCGCCGCATGAGCACGATGCTGGACGAAATCATCGCGGTGAAGCGCGGCGAAGTGGCGGAGCGCAAGGCGACGACCTCGCTCGCCGAGCTGCAAGCGCTGGCGATGGCGCAGACCCCGCCGCGCGGCTTTCGCGCAGCGCTGGATGCCAAGGCCGCAGCCGGATACGGGCTGATCGCGGAGATCAAGAAGGCATCCCCCTCCAAGGGGTTGATCCGCGCCGATTTCGATCCCCCCGCCCACGCCCGCGCCTATGCCGCCGGCGGCGCGGCGTGCCTGTCGGTGCTGACCGACGCGCCATTTTTTCAGGGGCATGAGGAGTATCTGATCGCCGCCCGTGCCGCCTGCAGCCTGCCGGTGATCCGCAAGGATTTCATGATCGACCCGTGGCAGGTGCTGGAGGCACGCAGCATCGGCGCCGACGCGATCCTGATCATCGTCGCCGCACTCGAAGACGCGCAGATGGCAGAGATCGAGGATGCGGCACTCGGCCTCGGCATGGATGTGCTGGTCGAAGTCCACGACGCCGCCGAGCTCGACCGCGCGCTGGCGCTGCGCTCGCGGCTGATCGGGGTGAACAACCGCAATTTGAAGGACTTCACCGTCTCGTTCGATCGCACCTATGAACTGGTCGGTCGCGCGCCCGAAGGCTGCACCTTCGTCGCCGAAAGCGGGCTCACCAGCCGCGCCGATCTCGACGCGATGGCGCAGCATGGCGTGCGCTGCTTCCTGATCGGCGAGTCGCTGATGCGCCAGGACGATGTGGAGGCGGCAACGCGGGCGATGATCGGGTGAGCGGCGCGTCAATCAACTCCTTCTCCCCCTGTGGGAGAAGGAAGGGGCCCGCGCGCGGAGCGCGTGGGAAGGATGAGGGGGCTTTGCGCCCGGCCCCCTCACCCTTCCGCGCCTGCGGCGCTCCCTCCCTCTCCCACAGGGGGAGAGGGAAATGACGAACCTCACCCATCTCGACGAAACCGGCGCAGCGCGCATGGTCGATGTCGGCGCAAAGGCCGAGACCGAGCGCGTCGCCATCGCCACCGGGCGGATCACCATGTCGGCCGAGGCCGCCGGCGCGATCCGCAACGGCCTGCTCAAAAAGGGCGATGTCATCGCCGTTGCGCGCATCGCCGGGATCATGGCGGCAAAGAAAACCAGCGACCTGATCCCGCTGTGCCACCCGCTGACGCTCAGCAAGGTCAGCCTCGACCTCGTCCCCGATGACAGCGGCGTCACCGCCACCGCTACCGTTGGCCTCACCGGCCGCACCGGGGTGGAGATGGAAGCTTTGACCGCCGTCACCGTCGCGCTGCTGACCGTCTACGACATGGCCAAGGCACTCGACCGCGCGATGGAGATCGGCGCCGTCCGCCTGATCGAAAAGCGCGGCGGCAAGTCCGGCGACTGGCACGCGACCTAAGCGAATCCTCCCCCGGCAGGAGGAGGATTTCGAAACTGGCACGTCACACAGGGTTAACTCGCCCCTTACCGCGCTCGATCAGCGAATCTTGACGGCGCTGGGCCCACAGCATTTTCGTTCAGTTGTGGGGCGTTATGTCGGGTTCAGGGCGGTCGGCCATCTTTTCTCTGTCGGGCGGGCTCGACCCCGTCCAACCGGGCTCCGGGGAGAATGCGGCGCACGGCAGGCTGATCGGCAGCACCGGCGCGCGCGACTGTTTCGTTCACCGCATCACCTCGGCTGGCGCGACGCTGACCGTGACCGGCCCGATCACCCATGGCGAACGCGCCACGATGGAGCTGCCGTTCGGCGTCAGCGCGGAAGGATCGGTGGTCGGCGACGACCCCAATGCGCTCGCCTTCCGCTTCGACGCACCGCTGGATGTGGTCGCCGCGCTCGCCCGCTGTCTCGCCGCACTCCCCGCCGAACGCCGCCAGATGCCGCGCATCGAACTGCGCCAGCGGCTGTGCATCCGGCATGGCGAAGAGGTCGATTTCGCCTGGACCCGCAACCTCTCTCCCGCCGGTCTCGGCGTCGAGACGCGCGCGGCATTGCGCGTGGGTGAGGCGGTCGAGATCACGCTCGACGGGCTGCGCCCGATCGCGGGCGAGATCCGCTGGACCGAGCGCGGCCAGGCCGGCATCGCCTTTGCCGAGGAACTGGGCTGGCAGATCCTGATGCCGTGGTTGCGTCAGGTCGCCAACCGCCGCCCGCCGGTAGCGCAGGAGCCGATGGCGGGCAGCGCATCGCCGCTCGGCGCGGTCAAGAACGCGATCAAGCTCGACGCCGCCACGCTCGTCCGCTCGGGCAGCAGCTGGTGGAACGCCCAGATCACCTCGCTCAGCAATGCGCTGGTCGAGTTCGAAAGCGATACCGAATTTGCGCCTTTGTGCGGCCTGTGGCTGTCGCTGCCGCAGATCGGCGGCTGGCCGATCCGCGTGCTCGAATGTCACGGCGCGCGCCACGTCGCCGAATTCCGCCTGCCGCTGCGCCCGCACGAGATGAGCCGGTTGAGCGAAGCCGCCCGCCCACGCTGACATCTCGACCGGTTGAAGGCTCCTCGTTAATCGGGAGCATGGCCGAGATGATTTCCGTCGCCGAAGCGCAAGCCCGCCTGTTCGCCCTCGCCGAACCGGTAGCGGTCGAGCGGGTGCCGCTGCGCGACGCCGCAGGCCGCTGGACTTCCGCACCGGTAGCAGCACTGCGTACCCAGCCCGAACTGCCGCTGTCGGCGATGGACGGCTATGCGATCCGCTTCGCCGACCTGCCCGGCCCGTGGCGGGTGATCGGCGAAAGCGCGGCGGGGCGTCCGTACACTGGCATGGTCGCGCCGGGCGAAGCGGTCCGCATCTTCACCGGCGCGGCAGTACCCGATGGCGCGGACACGATCCTCGTCCAGGAAGAAGCGGCGCGCGATGGCGACACGCTGACCCTGACCGGCGAAGGCACACCGCATGTCGGCGCGCATGTTCGCCCGGTCGGGCTCGACTTCACCGATGGCGAGACACTCATCGCCCCCGGCGCGCGCCTGACCCCGGCGCGGATCGCGCTCGCCGCGATCGCCGGCCACGCCACCCTCCCCGCCCGCCGCCGCATCCGCGTCGCGATCGCCGCCACGGGCGATGAGCTCCGCGCACCCGGCGCACCGCTGAGCCCCGGCGCAATCCCCGAGAGCAATGGCGCGATGCTCGCCGCACTGCTCGCGACGCTACCGGTCGAGCTGATCGACCTCGGCATCCTCCCCGACCGCATCGACGCGCTCACCGCCGCCTTTGCTGCTGTCGACGCCGACCTGCTCGTCACCAGCGGCGGCGCTTCGGTCGGCGACCATGATCTCGTCCGTCCCGCGCTCGAGGCTGCAGGCACCGCCATCGATTTCTGGCGGATCGCGATGCGCCCGGGCAAGCCGCTGATGGCCGGGCGAATGCGCGATATTGTCGTCATCGGACTGCCCGGCAACCCGGTGTCGGCGCATGTCACTGCGCTCCTCTTCGTCCTGCCGATGGTCGCGCATCTCTCGGG
>NZ_LSJM01000442.1 GCF_001557215.1 Sphingomonas sp. CCH9-E2
ATCGCGCTCGGCCGCCGCATCCTGCCGCCCGCCGAAACCGAGGATGTGCAGCGCGACCTGCTGACCAAGCTGTCGGGCCGCCGCCACCATTGCCTGTCGGCGGTGTGCCTGATCGGCCTGGATGGCCGCGCGCGGGTGCGCCTGTCCGACACGGTGGTCGCGTTCAAGCGGCTGAGCGAAGCCGAGATCGACCGTTACATCGCGTGCGGCGAGGGGCTGGGCAAAGCCGGCGGCTATGCCATCCAGGGCCGTGCCGAGGCGTTCGTCCGCTTCATCTCCGGCACCTATTCGGGCGTAGTCGGCTTGCCGCTCTACGACACCCGCGCGCTGCTGGAGAGCGCTGGCTACAACATTGGCTGAGTGGCTCTACGAAGCCGGGATCGGCGAGAATCGCGCGGCGCTGGTCGCGCGCGGCACCATCCGCAAGGCGCGGATCGAGCTGCCCGGGCTGCGCGCCGACACGATCGCCGTCGCCAAGCTGATCGACCGCAGCACCGGCAAGGTGATGTTGTCCGATGGCGGCGAGGCACTGTGCGACCCGCTGCCCAAGGGGGTGACGCAGGGCGCGTCCTTCCCCGTCCGCATCGTCCGCGAATCGGTGGCCGAGCGCGGACGGATCAAGCTGCCCAAGGCCGTTCCCGCACCCGACAGCGCGCCCGCACCCGGCCCCGGCCTGCTCACGCGCATCACCGCCACTGGCCTCCCTGTGCGTCACTGCCACGCGCACGAACCCGATGCGCTGGAGGAAGCGGGCTGGTCCGAAGTGCTGGAGGAAGCGCGCACCGGCGAGATCCGCTTTGCCAGCGGCGCGCTGCTGCTGTCGCTCACCCCGGCGATGAACCTGTTCGATGTCGATGGCGGCCCGCCGCTGGGTCCGTTGTCGATCGACGCCGCGCATGCCGTCGCGGCGGCGATGGAGCGGCTCGACATTACCGGATCGGTCGGAGTCGATTTCCCGACGCTCGCCAACAAGAACGAACGCAATGCGGTGGGGGAGGCAATCGACGCCGCCCTGCCGCAACCGTTCGAGCGTACCGCGATGAACGGCTTCGGCTTCCTTCAGATCGTCCGGCGCAAGACGCGCATGTCGCTGCCCGAACTCATCGCCGCCGATCCCGTCGGCGCGGCACTGCGGGCGGAGCTGCGCCGCCTCGAACGCCTTCCCCCGCCCGCGCCCGATACCCATATCCTCCCCGCGCCGCTGCTGCGCCGGATCGAGCGTGAGCCCGACTGGATCGCGCAGCTCCACCGCCGCACCGGCGGGCGCACCCGTTTTGTGGAAGCGACATGAAAGCAATCTGCCCGATCTGCGGCGCCAAGCCCGCGCCTGAATTCAAGCCGTTCTGCAGCCGTGGCTGCAAGGACCGCGACCTGCTGCAATGGCTCGGCGAAGGCTATCGCATCCCCGGTCGCCCGGCCGATCCGGAAGAATTGCAAAGCGGGCTAGACAGCGGCCAACCCCGCGACTAAGAGCGCGCCTTCATCCCGTGCCCGGGTAGCTCAGTTGGTAGAGCATGCGACTGAAAATCGCAGTGTCGGCGGTTCGACTCCGTCCCCGGGCACCACTTCATCCCAGCGCAAATCACCTCACACCGGCAGCGCCGTGGTCGACTTGATCTCCGACAGCGCGACGGTCGAGTTGATTTCCTGAACCCCCGGCAGCCGCGAGAGTTTTTCGAAGAAAAATTGCTCATAGGCTTCGATATCGGCCGCCACCACGCGCAGCATGAAATCGACCGTGCCCATCAGGACATAGCATTCCAGCACCTCGGGCAGCTCGTGGATCGATGCGGCGAATTCGTCGAGATTGGCGCGGCCATGTGCGTTGAGCTTGACCAGCGCGAACACCTGCGCACGCAGCCCGATCTTGCGCCGGTCGAGCAGCGCGACACGGCGCTTGATATAGCCTTCGCGCTCCAGCCGGTCGATCCGGCGCCAGCAGGGTGAGGCGGACAGCCCCACCGCTTCGGCGACCGCAGCGGTCGACAGCGAAGCATCGTCCTGCAGCGCGCGGAGAATGCGGCGGTCGTAGGCGTCGAGCGGTTCCGGCATGATTTAACCTCTGAACGGACGGAATTGGGTTAATTCTATCCTGATAATCGCATATGTGCGAATCATTAGGTCAGAAATTGCCGGTATCACCGGTTACGATTGCGGTGCTTGCGATCAAGGTGATGTCCGATGCCCGATTCCTCCGCCCCCGTCCCGCCCGAAGAGGTGCTGCGTCTCGATGACCCGCAATCGGGGCTGTCGGGCGTGATCGTGGTGCATTCGACTGCGCTCGGCCCGGCGGCGGGTGGGTGCCGCTTTCATCGCTACGCCAGTGACACGGACGCCGTTGCCGATGCGCTGCGGCTGGCGGAGGGGATGAGTTACAAGAACGCATTGGCGGGCCTGCCGCTCGGCGGGGGGAAGGCGGTGATCCGGATGCCCGATGGCCCGTTCGACCGCGCCGCGCTGTTCCGCGCGTTCGGTCGCGCGGTGGCGTCGCTGGGCGGGCGCTATGTCACCGCCGAGGATGTCGGCACCAGCGTGGCCGATATGGAATATGTCGCCGATAGCACGCGGCATGTCGCCGGGCTGCCGACCGCGCCCGGTGCGCCGGGCGGCGATCCCTCGCCCTGGACTGCGCTTGGGGTGCTGCGATCGATGGAGGTGGCGGTGCAGCGGCATCTTGGCGCGTCGCTCGCGGATGTGACGGTCGCGGTGCAGGGGCTTGGCCATGTCGGTTTTGCGTTGTGCGAACTGCTCCACGAAGCCGGAGCGCGGCTGTTCGTCGCCGAGCCGCGGATCGAGGTCGCGGCCGAGGCGGCCCGCCGATTCGGGGCGCGCGTCATGGAGCCGGACGAACTGCTGACCGCACCGGCCGAGGTGCTGGCACCCTGCGCGCTCGGCGGCGTGATCGATGCTGCATCGGTGCAGCAGCTCGGCGCGGCAGTGGTGTGCGGCGCGGCGAACAACCAGCTGGCGGCCCCTGCAGCGGGCGATGCGCTGCGCGCGCGCGGCATTCTGTATGCGCCCGATTATGTCGTGAATGCCGGCGGCATCATCAACGTCGCAGCCGAGCATCTCGGCTGGAGCGTGGCCGAGGCGCGGAGCCGGGTCGAGGCAACCGGCGCGCGGCTCACGGCGGTACTCGACCATGCTGCAGCGGAGCGGATCGCGCCGCATGTCGCCGCCGACCGGCTCGCCCGCGGGGCGATCGGCCGAGCGCAGCGCCAGCCTGTCCTTGCCGCCTGACATGGACTCCGGCTCCGGGACCGGCACCGCAACCTTTGTCGTGACCGCCGCGCGTTGCCCGCAAGTGCTGTGCCGCCTGCTCGGCCTGTTCGCCCAACAGGATCGGGTGATCGATTCGCTGTCGGTGGAGGCGCGCCCGCGCGGCTATCGCGCCGAGTTCGTGGTGGCGGGCATCGACCCGCACCGCGCCACCATCATCGCACACAAGATGCGCGCGATCGTCAGCGTGCGGACGGCCCGCCTGCGCCTGCACTGAGCGCAACGCGGCACCCTGTGCGGCACGCGCTCTTGATTTGACAATTCTCCAAATAGGATCATGTTCGTCGGATCAGGACGATTCACTCGCTTCGCGCACCGCGCGCCCGGGCAGGATCGCACAGCCCAGGGAAGGGGAAGATGATGGTCGTGTGGACGCACAAGGTCAAACTGGCGGTGGCGGCGCTGCTCGCGCTCACCGTCGCGATACCCGCTTCAACCCAGCAGGCGCCGCTCGTGCCTCAGCCCGCGGCGGTGGCCGCGCCGGCCGTGCCGCCCGCCACCCCGGCCGGGCTGGACAAGCTGACCAAGACCGATGTCGATGCGTGGCTCGACGGCTATATGCCCTATGCCCTGGCGCGCGGCGACATTGCCGGTGCCGTGGTCGTGGTGGTCAAGGACGGCGCGGTCGTGACGCAGCGCGGCTTTGGCTATGCCGATGTCGCCAAGCGCGCGCCGGTCGATCCCGCAACGACGCTGTTCCGGCCCGGTTCGACCTCGAAACTCTTCACCTGGACGGCGGTGATGCAGCAGGTGGAGGCGGGCAAGATCGACCTCGACGCCGACATCAACACCTATCTCGACTTCAAGATTCCACCCTATGGCGACAAGCCGATCACGATGCGCCACCTGATGACGCATACCGCGGGGTTCGAGGAGATCATCAAGGGGCTGCTGGCGTTCGACATCCAGCTCAAGCCGCTGGGCGACATTCTGAAGGAGCGGATCCCGGAGCGGATCTACGCCCCCGGCACGACGCCGGCCTATTCCAACTATGCGACCGCGCTGGCCGGCTACATCGTCGAGCGCGTGTCGGGGCAGTCGTTCGACACCTATGTCGAGCGCAATATCTTCGACCGGCTGGGCATGCGCTATGCCAGCTTCCGCCAGCCACTTCCCGCCAAGCTCAAGCCGTTCATGTCGCAGGGCTATGAACTGGGTTCGGGCAAGGCGCAGCGGTTCGAGATCATCGGCATGGCGCCGGCCGGCGCGATGTCGGCGAGCGGGGCGGACATGGCGAAGTTCATGCTGGCGTTCCTCGATCAGGGTGGCCCGCTGCTCAAGCCAGCGACCACGGCCCAAATGCTCAAGGCGCAGAACTTCAGCGTCAAGGGCGCCAACCAGATGGCGCTGGGCTTCTATGAGGACTGGATCAACGGTCGCCGCGCGGTGGGCCATGGCGGCGACACCGTCTATTTCCACACCGACCTCAAGATCTTCCCGGCGGAAAAAGTCGGCATCTTCATTTCGGTCAACAGCCAGGGTGGGGGCGGGGCACCCGGAGCGGTGCGCACCGCGCTGGTCGAGGGGTTTGCCGACCGTTACCTGCCTGCCGCCAACACGCCGCCGGTCGAGCTGGCAACCGCAAAGGAGCATGCCAAGCTGCTCACCGGCAGCTGGACCAACAGCCGCCGCGTCGCATCGAGCTTCGCGTCGTTCGTCTATCTGCTCGGCGAAGAGAAGATCGGCCTCGACGAAGACGGCCGCCCCCTGGTCAGCGGCATTCCCTCGCTCGGCGGTGCGCCGCGCAAATGGATCGAGGTCGAACCGTTCGTGTGGCAGGACGCCTATGGCAAGGAACGCCTCGTTGCCGAAGTACGTGACGGGCAGATCGTCCGCTGGACCTTCGGCATGGCCTCGCCTTTCATGGTGTGGGACCGCACCCCCTGGTACGCCAGCGGCGCGTGGCTGATCCCGGCGTTGCTGTTCGCGCTTGCCGTCATCCTGATCACCGCACTCGGCTGGCCGATCGGCTGGATCGCGCGCCGCCGCTATGGCGCGCAGCTTGCGCTGACCGGCCCGGCGCGTACCGCCTATCGCGTGGTGCGTGGCCTGGCATGGCTGGTGATCGCGGTGCTGGTCGGCTGGCTGATCGTGGTCATGGGGATCGAGAATTTCGACGGCCATGGCAAGAATGACTGGCTGATCCTGACGCTTCAGGTCGTTGGCACGCTTGCCTATTTTGGCCTGCTCGCCGGGTCGGTGTGGAACCTGCTGCTGGCGTTTAAGGAGCGGCGTGGCTGGTTCTCGAAACTCTGGTCGGTCCTGCTCGTCCTTGGCGCCTTCGTCGTCCTGTGGGTGGCGCTGGTGTTCAAGCTGGTGAGCTTCGGTACGGGATATTGAGGTTCCCCGCGGGTCGGGTGTCGGTCGCATGACCGGCATCCGGCCCTACCAAATCAAGATTGACAATTGTCTAAATAGGACAACATTCTCTTAATCAGAGAAAGACCGCGCGCCGGAATGCCGACGTGACAGGCAGATTCAGGGAGACTTCACATGACACGGCATGCAATTCCGACCCGTATCGTCCTGTCCCTCTCGACCGCGGCCACCGCGTTGATGCTGCCGGTATCGGCCTTCGCGCAGGACGGCGTCACCATGGACCGCGACGAGATCGTCGTCACCGCACAAAAGCGGACCGAGCGGATCCAGGACGTGCCGATTTCGATCACCGTCGTCAGCGGCCAGGCCATGCAGCAGAGCGGCGCGTCGCAGCTGTCGGACTATGCCGCGTCGATCCCGGGGCTTCAGGTCGACAATGCCGGATCGCCCGGCCGCTCGACGCTGACGCTGCGCGGTGTCGCGCCGATCGGGCCGAGCGCGACCGTCGGCCTGTATCTCGACGATGCCCCGATCGGGTCGAGCGGCATCTACAACCGTTCGCAGACCTTCACGCTCGACCTGATGCCCTATGATATCGAGCGGCTGGAAGTGCTGCGCGGGCCGCAGGGCACGCTCTATGGTGCCAGCTCGATCGGCGGCCTGCTCAAATATGTCACGGTTCAGCCGAACCTGAAGGACCTGAAGGTTCGTGGCGGCGCCGAAGTGTTCACCGTGGCGCATGGCGATGGTGTGGGCTGGGCGGCCAACGCGATGGTCAATGTGCCGCTGGTCACCGACCAGCTGGCGGTCAGCGCCAGCTATGCGCGGCGCGAAACGCCGGGCTATGTCGACAATATCCAGACCGGCGAGGAAGACGTTAACGACGCGGTCCAGCAGGGGGGACGGGTGGCGCTGTTGTGGCAGCCTGATCCCGCGCTCACGATCAAGTTGAGCGGCGTGTGGCAGTCGGTGGATTCGGACAATGTCAGCCTCGTCTACGAAGGCATGGGCAACACCCCGATCGCGCCCGGGGCCGGGTTCCTCAACACCAATACCCAGCTGGCCGAGCCGTTCACCAGCGACTTCCAATTCTATTCGGCTTCGATCGGCTATGATCTGGGCTTTGCCGAACTCAGCTCGACGACGTCGTACAGCAAGCTCGAAATCCTCGAAGTGACCGATGCCAGCCGCGTGTTTGGCGGCATCTTCGGCGGCTTTGCCCCCTATCCGGCGACGCTCGAGCAGAAGAAGTGGACGCAGGAGCTGCGCCTCACCTCGGCGCCCAGCACCAGCTTTGAATGGATGGTCGGCTTTTTCTATACCGACGAAGACAACACCCACAGCCAGGTGGTGCGCGCTCTCGATGCGAACGGCGCGCCGCTTGCGGGCTTTGACCCGTTCGCCGTGGTCGGCCTGCCCAACACGTACAAGGAATATGCGGTCTTCGGTAACGCGACCTGGAAGATCAGCGAGAAGTTCCACCTGACCGGCGGGCTGCGCTGGGCGCGCAACGACCAGACCTTTACCCAGTCGACCGCGATCCCGCTGCTCGGCCTCAATGCCAGCGGCGACGGCGAATCGTCGGAAGAGATTGTCACCTACAGCGTCAGCCCGCAATTCAACCTGAGCCGGGACGCGATGATCTACGCCCGCGTCGCCAGCGGCTACAAGCCGGGCGGACCGAACGTCGCGCTGCCGGGCTTCCCCGCCACCGTCGGGGCAGAGCGGGTGACGAGCTATGAGGCCGGCGTGAAGGCCAGCTTCCTCGACCGCGCGGTCAGCGTGGACGCCGCGGTGTTCATGCTCGACTGGGACAATCTCCAGACCGCAGCCTCCTTTGCTGCAGGGATCAGCGGCCTCGTCAACGCGGGCAAGGCACGCAGCGCCGGGGTCGAGGCATCGCTGTCGATCACGCCGACCGCCGGGTTCAATGTCGGGGCGAACTTTGCCTATACCGACGCGAAATGCACCGAAACCACCGCTTCGTGCACCGATGGTGACCGGTTGCCGAGCGTGCCCAAGGTCTCTGCCGCACTTACGGCCGATTATCGCTTTGCCGTCGGCGGTGCTGCGGAAGCGCGGCTGGGTGGCGCGTTCCGGATTGTCGGGGACCGTATTTCCGACATCGAAAGCTCCGCGCTTTCGGTGCCGATCGACGGCTATTCCGCGCTCGACCTCAACGCGGCGGTGACGTTCAACGACAAATGGACGCTGCGCGCCTATGCCCGCAACGTCACCGATGCGCAGGGGCGGATCACCAGCAACGTCGCGACCACCAATCCCGGCTTCCTGTCGACCGTGCCGCTGCAACCCCGCACACTGGGTCTCGCCATCGACCTGTCCTTCTGATCGCGCCGGCCATGAACGCTCCGTTCAACGCGCCCGGGTCGGATGCGACGCTGCCGCAGCCCTATCTGCTGTTCCTGGGCGATACGGTCGAGCGTGGCTTTGCCAAGACCGCGCTGGGGCTGCGCGACTGGGCGGCGGACAAATGCGTCGGCGAGCTGCGGCTGACCAATGCGACGGTGTCGACCGGTCTGCCCGAACTGACCCCGGCACAGGCCCGGGCACAGGGCGCGCGGGCAATGGTGATCGGCGTCGCCAATCAGGGCGGGATCATTCCGCTGTCGTGGCGCGCATCGCTGATCGAGGCGCTGGAGGCGGGGCTCGACCTGATCGCGGGAATGCATATGCGCCTTGCCGACCTGCCCGAAGTGGCGACGGCGGCACAGTTGCTCGGGCGGCAGCTGTTCGACGTGCGCGTGCCGCCCGCCGATATCCCGGTCGCCACCGGCCGCAAGCGCAGCGGCAAGCGGCTGCTGACGGTCGGCACCGATTGTGCGCTGGGCAAGAAATACACCGCGCTGGCGCTTGCGCGTGCCTTCGCCGCGCGCGGCGTGCCGAGCGACTTCCGCGCGACCGGCCAGACCGGGATCATGATCGCCGGGAGCGGCATCCCGATGGACGCGGTGGTGTCGGATTTCGAAGCTGGCGCGGCGGAGCTGCTCTCGCCCGACGCCGCGCCCGACCATTGGGACGTGATCGAGGGGCAGGGGTCGCTGGCGCATCCCGCTTATGCTGCCGTCTCGCTCGGCCTGCTCCATGGCAGCCAGCCCGACGTGTTCGTGGTGTGTCATGAGCCGGGTCGCACCGCGATGCTCGGCACCGCCGGCTATCAGCTGGTCAGCGTCGAAGAGATCGCATCGCTCGCCACCGCACTCGGTCGCCGCACCAATCCCGCGATCCGCTGCGGCGGCTTTTCCTACAACACCGCCGCAATGGACGCCGATGCTGCCGCGCGGTTCATGGCCGCCGAAAGCGTGCGGCTGGGCCTGCCCGTCGCCGATCCGATCCGCGGCGGCGCGGCGTTCGAGGCGCTGGTCGACAGCTGCCTGGGCGCGGGGTGATCATGGCCAGAGCGACCTGGTTTCAGCGCTTCCTGCTCCCCGGCCTTGCCTTCAAGGGCGTGGTGATCGGCGGCGGCTATGCCACCGGGCGCGAGCTGGCGGAGTTCTTCCTGCCCAGCGGGCCGCAGGGCGGACTGGTCGCCATGCTGCTGGCGATGCTGGTCTGGAGCGCAGTGTGCGCAGCGACCTTCGCCTTCGCGCATCTGACCCGCAGCCATGACTATCGCAGCTTCTTTCAAAAGCTGCTCGGTCCGGGCTGGATCGCATTCGAAATCGTCTATGTCCTGCTGCTGATCCTGATCCTCGCGGTGGTCGGCGCCGCGGCGGGGGAGATCGGGGCGAGCCTCGGCGCGCCCGCGATTGTCGGGACGTTGGCACTTACCGCGACGATTGCGGTGGTGACCGGACTCGGCACCGCATCGGTCGAGCGGTTGTTCAAATACGCTTCGACCCTGCTCTACCTTGTCTACGCCCTGTTCCTGATCCTCGGTCTCGCGTTGTTCGGCGACCGCATCGGAGCCAGTCTCGCCACCCCGGCACCCACGACCGGCTGGGTGGCCGGTGGTGTTGCCTATGCGGCCTATAATCTGGTCGCGGCCGCCGCCGTGCTGCCGCTCACCGCGCATTTCACCAGCCGCCGCGACGCGCTGATCGCCGGATCGATCGCGGGACCGCTGGCGATGCTGCCCGCGCTCGGCTTCTTCCTGTGCATGATCGCCTTCTATCCCGGCATCGCGGACCAGACCTTGCCCTCGGCCTTTCTGCTCGGGCAGATGAACCTGCCGTGGTTCACCATCGCGTTCCAGGCGATGATCTTCGCCGCCCTGCTCGAAACCGGGGTCGGCATCATCCATGCAGTCAACGAGCGCGTGTCGGGGGTGTGGCAGGCCAGGCGCGGCGTGCCGCTTGGCAGCGGAGCGCGCGCCGGCATCGCGCTCGCGCTGCTGCTCGGCTGCGTGTTCGTCGCCACCGCAATCGGCCTGATCGACCTGATCGGCAGCGGTTATCGCCTGCTCGCCTTCGCGATGCTGGCGGTGTTCGTGCTGCCCGTGATGACCCTTGGCGTCCTGCGTATCCTGCGCGCGCCGTCCGACGTGGAGACTTCCGACGTGGAGACTGTTGCATGATCCGTGCCCTGCTCGCGCTTCCTGCGCTGCTGCTTGCCGTCCCCGCAGCGGCGGAACTGCCCAAGGGATTTGCGGAACGGGTGGAGACGCTGCGCGCCAAGAGCGGCGCGCCCGGCATTGCCATCGCGGTGGTGCACAAGGGCAAGGTCGAACTGGCGCAGGGCTGGGGCACCACCAAGCAGGGCGGCACGCAACAGGTCGATGCCAACACGATCTTTCAGACCGGATCGACCGGCAAGGCGTTCACCGCCGCCGCGCTCGCCATTCTGGTCGATCGCGGCAAGATCAACTGGGACGACCGGGTGATCGATCACATGCCATGGTTCCGTATGGCCGATCCCTGGGTGACGCGCGAGATCACCATCCGCGACTTGCTGGTTCATCGCAGCGGGCTTGGCCTCGGTGCGGGCGACTTGCTCTACGTCCCGCGCGGCAGCCTGTCGCGCAAGGAAACGGTCAAGCGCCTCGCCTACATCCAGCCCGCGCGCAGCTTCCGCTCGGGCTATGCCTATGACAACATCCTCTACGCCGTCGCCGGCCAGCTGATCGAGGAGGTCAGCGGCAAGAGCTGGGAAGACTTCATGGCGCAGGACGTGTTCGCCGCCGGGGGCATGACCAGTGCGACCGCGACCTATGAGGCCCGCCTCGCCAATCCCAATCGCGCGCATCCGCATGCCCGGATCGGCGGCGCGGTGCGCGGCGATGGCCCGGTGTCGATGCTTGACGAGCGCGCGGCGGAACTCGGCCGCGCGGCGCTGCCCGCTGGCGGCCTGGCGCTCAGTGCCAATGACCTCGCGCGCTGGCTGCAGATCCAGCTCGGCAAGGGCGCGCTGCCCGGCGGCGGGCGGTTGTTCAGCGCGGCGCAGTCGGCGGAAATGTGGAAGGGCGTGACGCTGCAGCCGATCTCCCCGATGCCGCCCTCGCTCGCGCCGCTGACGCCCAATTTCAGCTCCTATGCGCTCGGCTGGAGCGTCACCGATTATCGCGGGGTGCGGGTGATCGCGCATGGCGGCGCGGTGTTCGGGGCGATTGCCTATGTCATCCTGCTCCCCGACCAGGATGTCGGCATCGCCGGCGTGGTCAATGCCGAGGAGACGGCGCTGCTGCGCGGCGTGATCCATACATTGGTCGATCACTATCTCGGCGCACCCGATCAGGGCTGGCCAAGCCGGTTCGACGCCTTCATCGCGCAGCGCATTGCGGGCGCCAAGGCGGCGCTGTCGACGACGCGCGCCGCGCCCGCCAAGGTCGGCCCGTCGCTCGCTCTCGACCGCTATGTCGGCACTTATCGCGACGCGTGGTATGGCGATGTCGTGGTGGGCAAGGGCAAGGATGGCGGCCTGACCATCGACTTCACCACCACCCCGGCGATGAAGGGCAAGCTGGTCCACTGGCAATATGACTCGTTCGTCACCCGCTTCGACGACAAGTCGCTGGAGCCGGCCTTTGTCACCTTCGCGCTCGACGCCGACGGCAAGGTCGCGCGCGTGTCGATGAAGGCCGAAAGCCCGATCGCCGACTTCAGCTACAATTATCAGGACCTCGATCTGCGTCCGGTGGGAGCGAGCAAATGAAGCGGTTCTCGACCCTCGCCCTGCTGCTGCTCGCCGCCTGCGCGACGGCCACGCCGTCAGCTCCCGTGGAGGACATGGCGGCGCTGCACAAACGCCTGCTCGTGCTCGACACGCATCTCGATACGCCGCTGCATTTCGGGCGGCCGGGGTGGAGTTTCGGCGACAAGCACGATCCCGCGACCGACCTTGCGCAGGTCGATATGGGCCGGATGGAGGAGGGCGCGCTCGATGGCGGCTTCTTCGTCATCTACACCGATCAGGGACCGTTGACGGCCAAGGGCTATGCCGACGCGCTTGCCTTTGCGCGCAGGCGCTCCGACGCGATCGACACGACCATCGCGCAATTTCCCAAGCGCATCGCCCCGGCACTGACGGCGCAGGACGTCCGCCGCCTGAATGGCGAAAACAGGCTGATCGCGTTCAAATCGATCGAGAACAGCTATCCGCTCGGCGAAGACCTGTCGCTGCTCGCCGAGTTCCACAAGCGCGGCGTGCGCATGGCCGGGCCGGTGCACGGCAAGAACAACCAGTTCGCCGATTCATCGACCGACAAACCGCGCTGGAACGGCCTCAGCCCGCTCGGCCGGCAATGGGTGGCGGAAATGAACCGGCTCGGCATGGTGATCGACGCCAGCCACGCCTCGGACACCGCGTTCGACCAGCTGCTGCAGCTGTCGCGTGCGCCGATCATCCTGTCGCACACCACTGGCCGCCACGCTTACGACCACCCGCGCAACCTCGACGACACCCGCATCCGCGCGCTCGCGGCAAAGGGCGGGGCGATGTGCATCAGCACGATCTTCCTGTCCGAACTCAACCTCGCCGGCGAGCGCGGGGCGTTGTTCGCGAAGTACGAGCAGATCGCGACGCTGCCCCCTGCGGAACAGGTCGCGCTGGCGAAGCGCTGGCGCGAACTCGACCAGACCCAGCCGCTGTGGGACGCCGATTTCGAGAAATACATCGCGATGGTACTGCACGTCGTGAAGGTCGCCGGACCCGACCATGTCTGCTTCAGCGGCGACTGGGACGGCGGCGGCGGGGTCAAGGGGTTCGAGGATATCTCGGCCCTGCCCTTGGTCACCGCGCGGCTGAAACAGGCGGGCTATTCCAACGCGGATCTGGCGAAGATGTGGGGCGGGAATATCCTGCGCATCGTTGAGGCGGCACAGGCGCAGGCGGGGGGCTGAGGGAAGCCTCCAACTCCCGTTTACGCTGAACTTGTCGAAGCGCCGCGCGAAAATCTCGAAGTTCGGGAGCCGCCCTTCGCTCAGGGCAAACGGAGGTCAGGGTTCGGCGTGAACGCCTCGCGCCTACAACGCCGACTTCGACCGCCGCGCGCCGTTCTGTTCGACCATCTCCTGACCCTGCAGGGTCATCAGCGATTCCATCAGCTTCTCCTCGGCGCTCGAACACACGCCCAGCACCGTCGCCTCGCTACAGCCTTCGGCGGCGATATAGGCGTGGCCCATGTTTGAATCGATGTAGATCGACTCGCCCTCGTGCAGCACCACGGGGTCGTAGAATTCGGTATGCACCTCAACCGCGCCCTGCAGGACGTAGATGAATTCCTCGCCCGAATGGCGGACCAGCTCGCCGAATTCTTCAACCGTGCGCGCGCGGATCTTGGTGACGATCGGGATCATCCGCTTCCGGCGCAATTCGGTGTTCATGTAGAAATAGTCGTAATTCGGCGTCTCGACCCGCACCGCGCGATCGAGGCGGCCGACGCTGCGCCGCGCGGTCACCGGCTGCTGCTGCGGGTCGGCGGGCTCGCTGCTTTCGGCGAACAGCTCGGACATGCGCAGCCCCAGCCGCTGGGCGAGCTGAAGCAATTTGTCATAGGTGAGCGTCAGCCGGTTATGCTCGATCTTGGACAGGGTTGATACCGGAATGCCGGTCCGCTCGCTCATCTGCTTGAGCGTCCACCCCTCCTGCCCGCGCAGGCGGCGCAGGAAACTTCCAAGCGTGGGGGCATCAGACATAGACGGCGATCACCTCAAGGTTTCCGATCAGGACTACGAAGCCCGATCAGCCGCCTTTGGTGATAGCAGCGTCTTGCCGCCAAACAATCCCGTTGCGGACCTACACGCCGGGGCAGGGATGGCGGAGCACGCGCCCCGCGCGCGCGCCGGTCGGCTGGCCCTGGGCGAGCGCCAGAGTGCCGTTGACGATCACCGTGTCGATGCCGGTGGGCGGGGTTTCCGGCGCAGCAAAGGTCGCGCGGTCCAGAATCGTGTCGAGGTCGAACACAACCACATCGGCGCGCATGCCCGCGCGCAGCAGGCCACGGTCGGACAGACCCAGCCGCTGCGCCGGCCATCCGCTCATCTTGCGCACCGCGTCGGCCAGGGTCAGCACCTTCCGTGCCTTCACATATTCCGCGATGATGCGCGGAAAGGTGCCATTGGCGCGCGGGTGCGGGCGGCCCTGTTGGTCCGGCGCGATCGTCGCGTCCGATGCCCCGGCATCGGTGCCGACGCTGACCCATGGCTGCCGCATCGCCAGCGCGATATCGCCCTCATCCATCATGAAATAGAGTGCGGTGGCGCGTGCGGGCAGCGCGTCGAGCCAGATGTCCCACGCCGCATCGGCCGGATCCTTGCCCAGCGCCTTGCCGATTTCGGCGAAATTCTTGCCGTGAAACCGCGCATATTTCGGGTTCTGCGCATTGGCGAGCACGACATTCTTCCACCCGCCCGAGGCATGGACCAGGTTCGACCAGTCGGGCTGCGACCCCGCCGCCAGTTCCTGCTTGAGCTTCGCGCGCACCGCCGGATCGCGCAGCGCGGCGTGCGCCGCCTCGCGCCCCTTGGCGAAGACATGGGTGGGAACGGTGACGTCGAGCCCGGTGCCGCCCGCGCGATAGGGGTAGATGTTGGCGCCGACATCGATGCCGCGGCTGCGCGCCGCCTCGATCCGCGCAATCGCCTGGGGCATCAGCTTGCCCCACAGCGGCGCATAGGCGGCCTTGATGTGGAAAATCTCGACCTTCGCCCCGCTGCGTGCGCCGATCCCCACCGCCTCGTCGATCGCGGCGAGCAGCTTGTCGCTCTCGTCGCGCATATGGGTGGCATAGAATCCGCCGCACTTGCCCGGGATCGCCGCCAGCCGGGCAAGGTCGCTTGCCGACTGGAAGGAGGCGGGGTGATAGATCAATGCGGTCGAGATGCCGAATACGCCCGCACGCATCGCGGTGCGGACCTCGTCCTCCATCGCTTTCAGCTGGTCCTCGCTCGGGGTGCCGGCGGCATCGCCCATCACCTTCACCCGCGCCTGCACCGCGCCATAATAGGTGCCGAAATTGACCGCGATGCCCTGGCTCTCGAGCTTGGCGAAGTAGCCGGGGATCGCGTCGGCCGGGACGGCGGTGCCGCCTTCGCCCGCGATCAGCGTGGTCACGCCCATGCGCAACTTGTTCGCGGCCGACCCGTCGTTGAGCAATGTCCGCCCCGACTGGTCGAGCATGTCGATGAACCCCGGCGCGACATAGCGGCCGCGCGCGTCGATCTCCTGGCGGCCGCTGCCGGTCACCGTGCCGATCGCGACGATCCGCCCGTCCTTGATCGCCACATCGCCGCTGACCCACGGATTGCCCGCGCCATCGAGCACGCGTCCGCCGCGAATGACGATGTCATAGGCCGGATCGGCGGCCCCCAGCAGCAACGGCGTGGCGAGCAGGGCGAGCGGTCGGATCATGCGGCAATCTCCCGATTGCGTGGCCCCCATACGCTGTCGTCGCAGGAGACATAGCCGTCCCGATAAACGATCGACGGGGTGCGATCGGTCTTGAGGAAGGTCGGGCCGTCGAGATCGACGATGGTGCAGCGCTGCGCCAGCACGAAGGCCGGGGCCATCGACAGGCTGGTGCCTACCATATTGCCGACCATCACGCCCAGCCCAAGCTGCGCGGCGCGATCGGCCATCATCAGCGCCTCGGTCAGCCCGCCGCATTTGTCGAGCTTGATATTGATCACGTCGAATCGCCCGCTGGCTCGGTCGACATCGGCCAGCGTCAGGATGCTTTCGTCCCCCGCCAGCGGGATCGGCGACGCATAGCCATCGAGATCCGCCTCGGCCCCGCGCCGCAATGGCTGTTCGAGCAGGTCGACCCGGGCCTCGACCAGCACCGCGACCAGCGCGTCGAGCCGATCGATCGTATATCCCTGATTGGCGTCGACGCCGAGCCACACATCGGGCCGCGCGGCGCGGATTGCGCGCACCCGGGCGGCATCGAGATCGTCCTCGCCCGTCAGCTTCACCTTGATCGCCCGCGCCTCGGCCCAGCCGCGCGCGGCCTGCGCCATCGCTTCGGGATCGTTCGCGCCGAGCGTGAAAGTGGTGACCACTGGCTGCGGCGCTGCGATCCCGGCGATCTGCCATACCGGCACCCCGGCGCGGTCGGCTTCCAGCTCCCACAGCGCCGCATCCACCGCATTGCGCGCGCCGCCCGCCGGCATCAGGTCGCGCAGGCCCATCCGGTCGATCCCCGCCTCGATACCCGGCCGCGCAGTCTCGATCGCCGCCAGCATATGATCGACGTCATCGCCCAGATAATAGACGCCCGCCGCCTCGCCGCGCCCACGCGCATCGCCATCCTCCAGCGTCACGACCACGATATCGGACGTCTCGAACACATGCCCCGAAATGCGGAACGGGGCGTTGAGCGGCAGGCTTTCGCGCGCGACGGTCAGTCTCATCCCTCAATCCTCGACATAGACATATTGGTTCTGCTGCCCGTCATTGATGGTCAGCGTGCGCTTGCCATCCTTGACCCCGACCAGCGCGTCCACGCCGATATTGCCCGGTCCGACCGAGATGATCGACACCGTGCCATCGGCATTCTTGCGCGTCGCGATCGGCCCTTCGACAAAGCCCGCCTTGATCCACTTCGCGCCATCCCGGTCGCTGATCGTGATCTGCCCCACCGTCGGATCGGCATAATGACGCGCGAGGTTGTCGAGCACCGCCGGATCGCCCGGATAAGTCAGCCGCCCGCGCCGTGCCACCGCGCCCGCCTTGATCCGCGCCGCTGCCGCCGCGACATCGCGCTCCGCCTCGGGCTGGCCGTCATAGAGGATTTCGAGCAGGCGGCGCAGCGTCGGGGCGAGCAGTGCCGCGCCCGGGTCGCTGTTGGTCAGGATCACCATGCCGACGCCGCTGTCGGGCAGCGCGTACCAGTTGCTGTGATAGCCGAGCAATGTGCCGCCATGAGTGACCACGGTGACGCCCTTAACATTGGTCTGGAACAGGCCCATGCCGTACCAGCTGTCGGGGCCGACCTGCACGCCCTTCTCGCGGCGCTTCACGATATTGGCCTCGCTTACCACGCGCTTGCCGTCGAGCATCCCCTTGCCCAGCTCGAGCTGGACATAGCGGATCATGTCGGCGGTGGTCGCGAACGCTGCGCCCGCGGGGCGATAGGGGTAGGGCGACCCGTTGAAGTCGTTCGACATCAGCGTCACCTTGCCGTCGATATCGAGGCCATGGGGTGCCGCCCAATTGCCCGCCATCCCCTCAGCATAGTCGAAGGTCGCGTCCGTCATCCCCAGCGGCTTGAAAACCTTCTCCTCCATCGCCCGGTCATAGGCGGCACCGAATTCCATGTTCGGATACAGGATGTGCCCGGCGACATAGCCCGCCGCCGACGCCAGCTGGTTATTATACTGGAACAGCTCGCCGAACTTGCTCGTCGGCATCGTCGCGGCCAGCTGGGTGAAGGTCGCCGATGCGGGCTGGCCCTTGTCCGCGAGAATGAAGCCATAATCCTTGCGCGGCAGGCCGGTGCAGGCGCACACCAGATGCTTGACCAGCACCGACTGCGTCACTGCATTATTGCCCAGCCGGAATTGCGGATAGAGATCGACCACCTTCTGGTTCCAGTCGAGCCTGCCTTCATCGGCGAGCACCGACAGCAGCAGCGTCGTCATACCCTTGGTGTTCGACGCGACCATGAACTTGGTATGCTGGTCCACCTTCTCCGGCGATCCCAGCGCGCGCACGCCGAACCCGCCTTGCCACAGCACCTTGCCGTCATCGATCAGCGCAAAGCCGATGCCCGGTACCTCCAGCGTCTGGCGCGCTCTCTCGACGAAATCGGTGAGCAGCTTGATCCGCGCCGGCGTCAGTTCGTGTGCCGTCTTGCCCGCAAAGCTCTCGGCCTGAAACCCGGCGGGCTTCAGCCCCGACTGCACCACCGACATCGCTGCGGAGCGCTTGGCCGCCGTGCCCGCGCCGCCATCCACGATCAGCACGGTCCAGGCCGCGCCCTTGCGCAGCGCCAGCGCGGAGCGCACCGCGCGCTCGGTCGGCGCGATTTCATAGCTGACCGCCAGCCGCTCGTCCCAGCCATCGCCCGCCGGAACCGGGGTGGTCAGGCGCGGCTCCGGCCCGGCGGCACCGCGCAGCGCTGCCCAGGCCCTGGCAGCGGCGTCCTTGCCGTCGCTTGCCGCGCCGATATCCACGACCGCGATGCGCAGATCGCCCTCGGGCGCGGTGAAGGTTACCGCCGGACCCGCGCGCGCAGCGGTCCAGTCCTTGGGCTGGACAAACTGCACGCCGCTGCCTGTCGTGCCGGGCGTGTCGGCAGTCGCCGTCTGCGCCAGCGCGGCGGCGGGCAGGGTCATCAGCGCGAGTGCGGCGAGGAACTTCATGCGACCTCTCCTTGCAGGGTTCAGGGTTTGACCTGATGGAATGCGACATGCGGAAGCGAGCTCAGCGACAGCCGCCACTGGCCCTCGCCGCCATAAAATTGCAGCCGCTCGAACGGTCCGCCCGCGCGGGCGCCGGTGCGGCGTTCGTAGAGCATCGGCCCGATCCGCTCCCAATGCGTCTTCGCTCCCTCGACCACCAACGTGATCGCATCCGGCCCCGCCGCCACGACCTGCCAGTCGCGGGCGGGATCGGCTGGCCGCGCATAATCGCGGCGGTTCATGCGATAGGCGCCAACGGGTACGCGCTCAGACGCCGGAGCGGCGATGCGCGGCGCGGGATCGACCGGGAACAGCCGCCCGATCAGCGCCTCGGTCAGTTCGGTGCGCCCACCATAGCTGCCCGGACCGCCGGTCTCGGACACGAAGAAACCCAGGCCCGCTTCGGGAGCAAGGATCATGTTCGAATGGAAATCGCCGGTATTGCCGCCATGGCCGACCAGCCGCGGCCCGGCCTTGCGCACCACGAAAAAGCCGTGGGCCATGCCCTGAAGGTCCGGGGCATTGGCGCGCGAGTCGCGCATCAGCAGCGCGACCGATTCGGGTTTCAGGATGCGCTTGCCATTGAGCGCGCCGCCATTCAGCAACGCCAGCATGAAGCGGCTCATGTCCGCGCCGCTGCTGCTCGCCGACCCGGCCGGCATCACCGGGCTGAACAGCTCGAACGGCTCGGCGACCAGCCTGCCGTCCTTGACGACATAACCGGTGGCCATGCGCGGCGCGAGCGCGGCGGGCAATGGCTCGCGAAAGCTGGTGGAGGTCATGCCGAGTGGGGCGAAGATGCGCTGTTCGACATAGTCGGGGAAGGAAATGCCCGACACCCGCTCGACAATGTATCCGGCGATGACCGAGCCATAGTTGGAATAGGATATCTCGGTCCCGGCCGGCCATAGCCGTTCGGGGATCCGCCCCTTCATCCACTGCTGATAGGGAACCAGCTTGTCGACCGACGGCGCGGTCAGATTGCCGACATCGCTCATCCCCACTGCATGCGCCATCAGGTCGCGCACGCGGATCGGCTTGCCCTCGAGCGGCGGTATCGTGAAATCGAGATAGGTGTTCACGTCGGCGTCGAGATCGACCTTTCCCGCCTCGACCTGTTGCAGCAGCGCGGACCAGGTGAACATCTTCCCCGTCGATCCGGGGCGGAACAGCGTCCGCATGCCATCGACCGGAATGCCCTTGTCGACATCGGCAAAGCCATAGCCTCGGGAAAACAGGATCTTGCCCTGATAGACCACGGTCACCACCGCGCCCGCGACTTCGCGCGTCGCGATCTGCTGTGCCATCACGCCGTCGACGAAATCGGCGAGCCCGGCGATCCGGGCCGGGGGGATGGTATAGGTCGCGCCGGCAGACGCGCGATCCCTGGCGGCGGCAGGCAGCGCCGTGCCGATCAGCGCGAGCGCGACGGTGGCGCGCAGCCAGGACGATGGACGCGGCATCTTACTCTCCCCATGGATCTGGTTACACGGCGCGACGCCCGGCTTGGGTCCGGTGCGCCGCGCCGCGATCATGCGAGGCAGCTCGCGACGAGTGCGTCGAATGCGGGTCCGCCGCGGATTGGATCGGCGACCGGCAGCCCCAGCCGTTCGCTCTCCCGCGCCATCAGCTCGGCTGCCTCTTCGGCGCTGAACGCCGAGGTGTTGAACGCGAACCCGCCGCAACGGATGGCGGGATTGGTGCGGCTGCCGAGGCGGATCGTCAGCGCGACAATCTCCTCGATCGACGTCAATTCATAGCCGGCCGTTCCCAGCATCTCGCGCCGCCCCGGCTCATGGCACACCACGAACACATCGGGCTGGCTGCCGTGCAGCAGTCCCAGCGATACGGCGGCATAGGATGGGTGGGT
Organism: Sphingomonas sp. CCH9-E2; assembly: GCF_001557215.1. Taxonomy (GTDB): domain Bacteria; phylum Pseudomonadota; class Alphaproteobacteria; order Sphingomonadales; family Sphingomonadaceae; genus Sphingomonas. Next base: position 20,266 of record NZ_LSJM01000442.1, read on the forward strand.
CAGCGCCCCCTGGCCCTCGATCACGTCCCAATGGTCGGTCGCCGCGTCGGGCGAGAGCATCTCGGCCGCCCCCGCTTCGAAATCGGAGACGACCGCGTCCATCGGCACGCCGCCCCCCGCGATCATGATCCCGGTCTGGCCGGTGGCGCGGAAATCGCTGTCGATGCCGCGGGCCTCGAATGCGCGCCACAGCGCCAGGGCGGTGTACTTCTTGCCCAATGCGCAATCGGTGCCGACGGTCAGCAGGCGCTTGCCGCTGCGCTTGCGCCCGCTGGCCACCGGGATGTTGGCCGGCGGCACGCGCACATCGATCAGCCGACGACCGAGCCGCTCGGCGACATGCGCGAGGCCGGGAATTTCGGCGAGGCGCATATGCATCCCGCTGATCAGATCCAGCCCCGCCTCGAGCGCATCGAGCAACGCCGCGCGCCAGCTGTCGGGAATCACCCCGCCGGGGTTGGCGACGCCGATGACCATCGCCCGCGCCCCCGCCGCCTGCGCGGCGATCGGCGTCATCCGGATCAGGCCGGTGCTGACCTCGGCCGCGGGCAGGGCATATTCGCCGATGCATCGCTCCGGTGCCCAGTCGCGCAACCCATAGGCCGTCTTGGCAAAGCCCGGCTCGATCGTGTCGCCCAGGAACAGCAGATAGGGTTGCGGCAGCGCGAGGGCGTCGAACGCGGGCGTGTCCGCCGCAACGGCGAGCGGGGTGATCGTGCCCATGCTCAGCCGCCCCAGGTCGCGGTCAGCAGCCGCTGGAAATTGCCGCCCAGCACTGCCTTGATATTGGCGTCGGAATAGTTCCGCCGGATCAGCTCGTCGGCCAGCGCGTACATCTTGAGCGGGTGGTCGAACCCGTCGATATCGATCTTCTCGCGAAAGGCGTAACTGTCCTTATAGGCGCCGCGCAGCATCTTGTTCATCTCCGGAGACGTGTCGTCATAGCCGTACAGGTCGGAATCGGTGCCGATCCCGACATGCTCGATGCCCACCAGCTTCACGACATGGTCGATATGGTCGGCATAGTTGCGAATGGTGGTCGGGTCGGTCTTGCTGACGAAGTTGCGGACCCCGGTAATGCCCATCACGCCGCCCTTCGCCGCCATCGCGCGGATCGCTTCGTCGGTTTTTACGCGGGGATGGTCGATCAGCGCGCGGCAGTTGCTGTGCGTGATTGAAATCGGCTTGGTCGAAATCGCGATAGCGTCGAGCGTGGTGCGGTCGCCGCAATGCGATACATCGATCAGCATGCCGACCTCGTTCATCGCATTGATGATCTCGGCACCGAAATCGCTCACCCCGCCATCGACCCGGTCGGTCGACCCCGACCCGATCCGGTTCTGCGAGTTATAGGTCAGCTGTGCACAGCGCTGGCCCAGCTCGTAAAAGGCTTTGACGTCGGCCGGGCGCACAAAATGGTCGGCATTCTGCAGCCCCATGATCACCGCGACCTTGCCGTCCTTCTTCGCACGCAGAATGTCGGCGAACGTGCTGATCCCGGTCAGGACGTGGCTGTTGCGGGCAACATAATTGCCCCAGATCGCAAAGAAGCCGAACGCCGCCTCCTTCGCGTTCGGTCCGCCCAGGCCGACGGCGTGATGGATCGCGGTGATCCCGCTCGCGCGGAAATCCGCCGCCATCTGATCGCTCATCGGCTTGGCGTAGAAACTGGGTTCGAAGTCGATCTTGATCGGGGCGAGCATGTCGACCACCACCGACTGGCGGACGAGCTCGATCGCGCGCTTCGAATAGCTGCGCCCGGTGACCGGATCGACCTGGAAGCTGGCGCGCGCCAGATGCGGCGCGGCGATCGCGACAGTGCCCAGCGCACCGATGGCTTGACGACGTGATACACGCATTGCTCCACCCCCGCGATTTTCTGATAAGGACAGTATAGTCCCAAACAGAGAAGGTCAACGGGTCGTGGTGTCGCACTGGCCATGATTAGAGGGTTCGAGGGGTGCCGCGGTGCGCGCATCCTGCGCAAAAATCATGAGAATCAGCGAGATAATTGCCCAATCCTCACCCAATAGGAAATATATTGTCCTAATCGGAACATTGTGTCACTTTTCTTGCTCCGGGAGTGGATGGTCGCGAAAGACTGGCCAATTGGGGGGAAGACATGCGCAAGCTTGTATCGAAACTGGGACATGGACTGGCGCGCGGCAGCAGCGCCGCCGCTTTGGGTGCCACACTGCTCGCCGCGACGCCGACGCTTGCGCAGACCGTGCCGGTCGCAGCCGAGGATGAAGCCGCCGATGACGATGTCGTCGTCACCGGATCGCGCATCGCGCGCGACGGGTTCGAACAGCCGACCCCGACGACGGTGCTGGGGGCGGAAGAATTGCGGCAAGGCCAGCGCCAGAACCTGGCGCAGGTGCTCAACGATTCGCCCGCCGTCCGCCCGACCGTCACCCCGCAGGTGTCGGTCGGCAACACGTCGAGCGGCAGCGCGCCGGTCGACCTGCGCGGTCTGGGCAGCAACCGCACGCTGACCCTGGTCAACAACCGGCGCTTCGTCGGCAACAACAATCTCAACTATGTCCCGCTGGGCATCGTCGAGCGGGTCGAGGTGGTGACCGGCGGTGCGTCGGCCGCCTGGGGGTCGGACGCGGTCGCGGGCGTCGCGAACATCATCCTTAAGGACAGCGTCGAGGGGATCACCGTCGGCGGGGTCAGCGGCATCTCGTCGCGCGGCGACGGCGCGCGCTATGGCGGCGATATCACCGCGGGTACCTCCTTCGCCGATGGGCGCGGGCAGCTGCTGTTCAGCGCCGAATATGTGAAGGACGAATCGATTCCCGATCGCAATTCGCGCGACCGGCTGGGCAGCGCCGGGATCGTCCGCCTCAATCCGACATCGACCACCGACCTGCGCCAGATCCTGGTGCCCGACGTCAATTATGGCAACCAGACGCCGGGCGGGCTGATCACCACCGGCGTGCTCGCGGGGCAGATGTTCAACAGCGACGGCACGCTCAGCACTTATGGCGCGGGTACTTCGCTCAACGCCAATCCCGCGATCCGCTTCCCCTCGCAGGTGCTGGGCGGGACCAGCGCCGTCGGGCTGTATGACGTCATCGCCGTGACTACCCCGGTCGAGCGGATCAGCGCCTATGGCCGTGCCACCTATGATTTCGGGGCGGTCAAGCTGTGGGCCGATGTCGCTTATGGCCGGTCGAAATCGACCTATGCGTTCCTGCCCGATATCGGCGTCTCGCCGGCGCTGACGATGTCGGCGACCAATCCGTTTCTGTCGCAATCGATCCGCACCACGCTCGCCAATGCCGGCGAGACCAGCTTCACCCTCGGTCGCTTCTTCACCGGTCCGTACAGCTTGATCTATGACGGCACGCGCGAGCAGAAAGAGGGCGCGATCGGCCTCGACGCCGAGCTTGGCGGCGGCTGGACGCTGCGCGCGCATTTCAGCCATGGCGAGGTCGATTTCGCCCAGCGCATCCGCAATGCGCGGATCGTGTCGCGCTTCAACAACGCCATCAACGCGGTGTCGAGCGGCGGTCAGATCGTGTGCGCGATCAACGCCGATGCCAGCGCCGCCAATGACGATCCCGCCTGCCGCCCGCTCAACCTGTTCGGCCTCCACGCCGCCTCGCCCGAGGCGCTCGCCTATATCCGCGGCACGCAGCAGAACGACACGGTGAACAAGCTCGACGCCGCGGCGGTCGAGGTCCAGGGCGACCTGTTCTCGCTCTGGGCCGGGCCGGTGACGGTCGTGCTCGGCGCGGAAGGGCGGTGGGAGGAGCAGCGTTCGGTCAGCGGGGCGCTCGACCTTGCCGGCGCGTTCGGCCCGCTCAACCTCTACGGCGCACCGGTCAGCGGCGGCTATGACGTGCAGGAAGGGTTCGGCGAAATCGCGCTCCCGCTGCTCAATGTTGCCGAGACGGTCAAGATCGATCTCAACGGTGCCGCGCGCTATTCGGATTACAGCCGCAGCGGCGGCATCTGGTCGTGGAAGGGCGGCGCGACGGCGAACCTGTTCGACACGCTGCTGCTGCGCGGCACGCGCTCGCGCGACATCCGAGCGCCCACCATCGGCGAGCTGTTCTCGACCCGCGCGATCAATGTCGGTCCGCTGGTCGATCGCGATACGGCCGGACGCGCCGCGGCCAACCCGGCCTATAATCCGACCCCGGCGGCGGTAACCACCTACAGTGGCGGCAACCCCGATCTGGTGCCGGAGATCAGCTATACCACGACGTTGGGGGCGACGTTCTCGCCCAAGTTCCTGCCCGGCTTCAATCTCTCGGTCGATTTCTACGACATCAAGATCGAGGGCGCGATCAGCACGCTGTCGGGATCGAACCTGACGCTCGCCTGCCGCAACGGGAACGCCGCCGCCTGCGCACGCATCACCCGCGACGCGACCGGCACGGTCACCGAAGTCCGCTCGAACTCCCAGAATATCGCCGTGTTCGAAACCAGCGGGTTCGATATCGAGGCGTCCTATGTCTTCCCGATGTCGGGCGTCGCCAATCTGCCCGGCACGCTGCGCATCCGCGCGCTGGCAACGCATGTCCGCGATTTCGTGGTCGATACCGGCGTGTCGCGGGTCGATACGGCGGGCGATGTCGGGGCGGGGACCGGCAACGCCATCCCCAGCTGGCGCGGCGTGTTGAGCTTCACCTATCAGAACAAGGTGCTCGGGCTCGACGCGCGGGTCCGCTATGTCGGGGCGGGCAAGTTCAACAGCCAGCTTGATCCGTCGGTCAATCCGACCGGCTATCTGGTGAACAACGATATCGGCGCCTATGCCTATCTCGACCTCGGCGCGCGGGCGAATGTGTCGGACCGGCTGACCTTGTCGCTCAACGTCAACAACGTCCTCGATCAGAAGCCGCCGCTCAGCCCGGTCGGGCCGGTCTTCTATGACGCTGTCGGCACCTATTTCTCGGTCGGCGCGCGCATGAAGTTCTGACCGTTGCGCACTGAAAACGGACCGGCCCGGGCGTCACGCGATGCCCGGGCCGTTTCGCGTCTGGGCCCTTTTGCCGCGCCGTGCGTTGTTTGGCCGTGACCGAAATGATCGCCCGCCACATCGCCCGCATCCGCGCCCGGCATCCGCTCAGCGCCGAGGAGGAGCAGGCGATCCGCGCGACCATCGGCCCCGCCCGGGATGTGGCAACGCACAGTGTCTTCATCGAGGCGGGCGTCCGGCTCGACCACAGCACGCTGATCCTCGACGGCATTGCCGCCCGTTACAAGGATCTGCGCGATGGCCAGCGTCAGGTGACCGCGCTCCACGTCCCTGGCGATTTTGCCGATCTGCACAGCTTCACGCTGAAACGACTCGATCATGTGCTGATGGCGTTGACGCCGTGCCGCGTCGCCATGGTCGCCCATAGCCGCATCGCGGACCTGATCGAGCGCTTTCCGCGCCTCGGGCGGCTCTACTGGTTCTCGACCAATCTCGACGCGTCGATGCATCGCGAATGGGTGTTGTCGATGGGCGTGCGCGACGCACTCGCGCGGATCGCGCATCTGTTCTGCGAGGTGCAGGTGCGGCTGCAACTGGTCGGGCTTGGCGACGCCAGCGGCTATGCGCTCAACCTCAGCCAGATTGATCTGGCCGAATGCCGCGGCCTCACCGCCGTCCACGTCAACCGTTCGCTGCGGCGGCTGCGCGAAATGGGAGTGGTCACCTTCCGCGCCGGGCGGGTCGAGATCACCGACTGGGCGGCTTTGCGCGCGATCGCCGAATTCGACCCCGACTACCTCTATCTCGACCCCGACCCGCTGTGACGGGACTTAACATCGGTTAGCCGGATCGGCCGCGTCCAAGCGCTACCCTCCCGCGTGACAGGAGGACAGCCATGCAATCCGATCTCGATTATTATCGCAGCCGTGCGGCCGAGGAACGCGCCCGCGCCGCTGCCGCGGCCGACCCGGCGGTGCGCCGCGCGCATGAGGAGATGGCCGCGCGCTACGAGCGCGGCGCGGCGGGCGAGAAACTCGACCTCGGCATTGTCGAGCGGGGGTAGCCCTGCTGAAACCACACATCGACGAAATGGTATGAAGCCCCCTTGAAGTGTTCCGACCAATTGGTTAGTCCAATGGGTATAGAGAACAGATTGAGGGGATCGGGATGCGGATTGCGGCGCTCATTGCCTGTGCGGTTGTGGCGGCCCCGCTGCCCGCTGTCGCCGCGGACCATCTCGTCGCGGACCCGGCAGCCTATGCCGCTGCGGTCAAACAGGCGAAGCCCGGCGACCGCATCATCCTGCGCGATGGCGTGTGGCGCGATTTCCAGATCGTGTTCACCGGGCGCGGCACTGCCGACAAGCCGATCACCCTGACCGCGCAGACGCCCGGCGGAGTGATCCTGTCGGGCCAGTCGAACCTGCGCATTGGCGGCGAACATCTGGTCGTCTCCAACCTCGTCTTCCGCGACGGCTACTCCCCGACCAAGGAGCTGATCGCGCTGCGCCGCGATTCGAAGACGCCCGCATCGCACACCCGCCTCACCGGCATCGTGGTCGATCACTTCACCAACCCCGATCGCCGCGCCGAGGATATCTGGGTCGCGATCTATGGCGCCGACAACCGCGTCGACCACAGCTGGTTCGCGGGCAAGGGGAATGCCGGCGTCACCCTCGCGGTGATCCGTCCCAAGGGTCAGCCCGGCGAAAACCGCGCGCGCATCGACCATAATTTCTTCGGCCCCCGCCCGCCGCTCGGCTCGAATGGCGGCGAGACGATCCGCGTCGGCACCAGCGACGAGTCGCTCAGCGATTCGAAAAGCCTGATCGAGAAGAACTGGTTCGAAGGCTGTGATGGCGAGGTCGAGATCGTCTCGGTCAAATCGGGCGGCAACATCATCCGCGGCAACATGGTCGTCGAATCGCAAGGCGCGATCGTGCTGCGCCACGGCAACGGCAATCTGGTCGAGCGCAACATCTTCCTCGGCCGCGGCAAGGCCTCGACCGGGGGTATCCGCGTGATCAACCGCGATCAGGTCGTCCGGCACAATTATCTGGAGGGCGTCACCGGTACCGGCTTCCTCAGCGCGATTGCGGTGATGCACGGCGTGCCGAACTCGGCGATCAACCGCTATCATCAGGTCGCCAATGCGGTGATCGAGGGCAATTCGATCGTCGATGCCGGTCGCATCACCTTCGGCGCGGGCGCGGACGCCGAACGCAGCGCGCCGCCGGTGTCGAGCCGCTTCGCCAACAACCTGATCTACACCGCAACGGGCAAGGACATCGTCCGGGTCGAGGGTGACGCGGCGGGCATCGCCATGGCGGGCAACGTCCAGTCCGGCCCGGCGCCCAAGGGGTTCACCGGCTTCGTCCAGGCGGACATCAAGCTCGTCCGCGCCGCCAATGGCCTGCTCTATCCCGCCGATCCCGCGCTCGCCGCTGTCGGTGCGCCGCGCGACCTGGTGATGCTCAAGCGTGAGGAAGCCGGCCCGTCCTGGTATCCCAAGGACGCCCCCGTCAGCACCGGCCGCACGCTCGACGCCGCGCCGGGTGCGCTGGCACAGGCAGTCGCACAGTCCGGCCCCGGCGACACGATCCGCGTCGCCCCCGGCACGCACCGCGTCACCGCGCCGATCCCGGTCGGTCACCGCCTCACCGTCTCCGGCCCGCGCAGCGCGATCATCGAAAGCGCCGCGCCGACCCTGTTCCAGCTGACCCCCGGCGGCAGCCTCAACCTCAGCGGCGTCACCCTCTCCGCCGCCGCTGCCTCACCGACTGCGGAGCGCGTCGCTCTCATCCGCGCGCCGCAGTCGGTGAGCATTTTGAACTATCATGTGCTGCTGTCCGACGTGGCGGTGCGCGGCGCGGGCGATGTGATCGCCACCACCCCCGGCACCTTTGCCGAGGACATCGACATCCGCCGCTCGACCTTCGTCAACGTCTCGGGCGCAGTCGTCGCCGCCGCTGCCGAAACCGGGCGCAAGGGCCTCTACAGCGCCGAGCGCATCACCATCGCCGACAGCGACTTCACCGATGTCGCGACCATCGCCGATGTCGCCCGGCTCGGCACGGACGAAAGCACCTTCGGCCCGTGGTTTACGATGACCGGCAACCGCGTCAGCGGCGGCGGCGCGGTCCGCCTCTCGGGCGTGCAGAATGTCGCGATCGCCGGCAACCGCTTCGAGCGTGCCAAGGGCATCGCCATCGCCAACAGCGTCGGCGCGCCGGTGATCCGCATCACCGCCAATGTCTTCGCCGCGACGCCCGAACCGGCGATCACCCGCCTCTATCCGCAGGGGACGCCCGACATCGTGCTGGCGGACAATCAGATGGAGGCGCTGCGATGATCCGCACCACGCTCGCCGCACTGCTCCTCGCCAGCGCCGCACCCGCCTTTGCACAGGACGCCGCGACCGCGCCGGTCCTCACCAGCCTCGACGCCTGGCGCACCATGGCCGCCGGGGCCGGGAGCGCTCCGCTGTTCGCGCGCGAACTCGCCGCCGCGCGCAAGTCGGTCGATGTCGGCATCCGCGCCGGGATCGACGTGCCGACCCCCAAGGATCGCGGCGGTGGCCCGACGCATGAACGGCACAAGGCGAATTACAAGCTGATCCAGCAGGCCGGCGCGCTCTACCGCCTGACCGGTGAGCGCCAATATGCCGACTATGTCCGCGACCTGCTGCTCGCCTATGCCAAGCTCTATCCTAATCTCGCCAACCATCCCGCCGCGTCGGATCAGGTGCCCGGCCGCCTGTTCTGGCAGAGCCTCAATGACAGCGTCTGGCTGGTCCATGCGATCCAGGGTTACGACGCCGTCCGCGCCGACCTGACCCCCGGCGAGCGCAAAACGATCGACGAGCAGGTCTTCCGCCGCATGGCCGCGTTCCTGACCAGCGAGGCGCGGACCTTCGATCGGATCCACAATCATTCGACCTGGGCCAATGCCGGGGTCGGCATGGCGGGCTATGTGCTGCGCGACGCGCAACTGGTCGAACAGGCGCTGAAGGGCAGCGACCGCAGCGGCAAGGTCGGCTTCCTGCGCCAGCTCGACCTGCTCTTCTCCCCCGACGGCTATTATGCCGAAGGGCCATACTATCAGCGCTACGCCCTCCAGCCCTTCGTCGTGTTCGCACAGGCAATCGAGGCGAACGAGCCGCAGCGCAAGATCTTCGCCTATCGCGACGGCATCGTGCTGAAGGCGATCCGCACCGCGATCCAGACCAGTTACGGCGGCACTTTCTTCCCGATCAACGATTCGATGCCCGACAAGAGCCTCAAGACCGAGGAGCTCTATCAGGGCGTCGCCATCGGCTATGCCGCGACGGGCGACGCGGGGCTGCTCGACATCGCAAAGTGGCAAAACAAGGTCGCGCTCTCGCCCGAGGGGTTCGCGGTCGCACGCGATATCGCGGCGGGCAAGGCCAAGCCCTTCGCCTTCGCCTCCACGCTGCTGCGCGACGGGCCGCAAGGCACCGACGGCGCGCTCGCCATCCTGCGCTCCGGCCCGCAGGAAAACGCGCAGGTCGTGGTCGCCAAGAACACCGCCCAGGGCATGGGCCATGGCCATTTCGACAAGCTCAACTGGCTGCTCTACGACAATGGCCAGGCGGTCGTGACCGATTACGGCGCCGCGCGCTTCCTCAATATCGAGGCGAAGGAGGGCGGCCGCTACCTTCCTGAGAACGAAAGCTGGGCCAAGCAGACCGTTGCCCACAACACGCTGGTGGTCAACGAAACCAGCCATTTCGACGGGCAGCTGAAACCCGCCGAGGAAGTCGCGCCGACCCAACTGGCGTTCGTCGGCGACGGCCCGCTGCGCTTCAGCATCGGCGAGATGGCGGGCGCCTATCCCGGCATCACCTTCCGCCGCGCGCTGGTGCAAATCGATATGGGCAAGAACGCCCCGCTCGTCCTCGACCTGATGACGGTGAAGAATGCGGGCAAGGCGACCTATGACCTGCCGCTGCATTTCGCCGGCCACATCATCGACACCGACGTCAAGCTCGCGTCGAACGTCACGACCCGTCCGGTGCTAGGCAAGGCCAATGGCTATCAGCACCTCTGGGTCGATGCGACCGGACCGCTGGCGAACGGCCAGGGCCGCGTCACCTGGATCAATCAGGGCCGTTTCTACAGCTATCGCATGGCGACGCCGGGCGCGCAGCTGATCGTCGCCGAAAGCGGCGCGAACGACCCGCGCTTCAACCTGCGCCGCGAACCGGTGCTGATCCAGCGCTTGAGCGGGGCAGGGGACGCCGCCTTCCTCAGCCTGCTCGAACCGCATGGTCGCTACGACGCCGCGACCGAGACCACGACCGGCAGCCGCAGCGGCGTGGCCGGCCTCGCCCTCACCGAAACCGCCGGCGCATGCGTCGCGACGATCACCCTGACCGGCGGCAAGACGATCCTGATCGTCATCGCCACCGACACCAGCGCGGGCAAGGCGCACAGCGTCACTATGAACGGGCGCAAGCTCGACTGGAGCGGCCCGGTCGGCCGCTTCGATGGAGAGAGCAAATGAAATCCGGGTTCCGCTGGTGGATCATCGGCCTGATCGCGATCGCGACGGTCATCAATTACATCGACCGCAACGCGCTCGCCGTGATGTGGCCCGAAGTCGCCAAGGACATCGGCGCCGACAAGGAAGATTATGCGCTGCTGGTGACCATTTTCATGGTCTTCTACGCGCTCGGCCAATCGATCTTCGGCAAGATTTTCGACGTGGTCGGCACCCGCATGGGCTTTGCCATCTCGATCGTCGTCTGGTCGATTTCGATTGCGGCGCATAGCCTGGTGCGCTCGATGCTCGTCCTCGGCATCCTGCGCGCGACGCTCGGCGTCAGTGAGGCCGGTAACTGGCCCGGCGCGGCCAAGGCGAACGCCACCTGGTTCCCGCGCTCCGAACGCGCCTTTGCTCAGGGGATTTTCAACGCCGGCGCCTCGCTCGGCGCGATCGTCTCGGCACCGCTGATCGCGATCCTGTTCGGCTTTGTCGGCTGGCGCACCACCTTCGTCATCATCGGTATCTTCGGCTTCCTGTGGCTCCTCCCGTGGAACTGGGTGTACAAGTCGGATCCCGACGCTCACCCCTGGCTGAGCAAGGCGGAGCGCGAACATATCCTCGGCGCGAACGAGAAGCATGGTGGGACCCACCCCACCGGCTACGCCCCCGCCATGGGCCAGTTGCTGCGCCATCGTCAGGCCTGGGCGGTGATGTCCAGCCGCTTCTTCCTCGATCCGATCTGGTGGCTGTTCGTCTCGTGGCTGCCGATCTACCTCAACGAAAGCTTCGGCTTCGACGTCAAGCAGATCGGCATGTTCGCCTGGGTGCCGTTCGTCGGCGCGATGGCGGGGTCGCTGTCGGGCGGCTGGCTGTCGGGTCGGCTGATCCGGCGCGGCTGGAGCACGGACCGGGCGCGCAAGAGCGTGATCGCATTGGGCTGCATCATCATGCTGCCCGCCTTGCTGCTCACCGCCAGCGCCGCGACGCCGCTCTACGCCGTGCTGCTGATCGCCGCGATCCTGTTCGGCTTTCAGGTCGCGATCAACAATATCCAGACGCTTCCCAGCGACTGGTTCGGTGGCGGCGCAGTCGGCTCGCTCGCCGGGATCAGCGGCACCGCGGCGGTCGCCGGCACGCTGATCACCACCTGGCTCGTTCCCGCGATGACCAAGGTCAGCTTCGCACCGATCTTCATCCTCGGCGCGGCGCTCGTGCCGCTGTCGCTGATCTGCATCTTCATCGGCGGACGCATCGCGCCCGTCCAACCCGACACTCAAGACCAAGGGGCATAAATGCGTTTCAAGGACAAGCTCGCCATCGTCACCGGCGGTGGCCGCGATATCGGCCGCTCGATCTCGCTGCGACTGGCAGCAGAGGGCGCAAAGGTCGTCATCAACTATCGCAGCGACGAAGCGGCGGCGCAGGATACGCTGGCGGCGGTTCAGGCCGCAGGCGGCACCGCACTGCTCCACCGCGCCGATGTGACCAAGGCCGATGATGTCGCGGGCCTGATCGCCGCAGCGGCTCAGTTCGGCGGCACGATCGACGTCCTCGTCAACTGCGCGGGCGGCATGGTCGCGCGCAAGACGCTGGCCGACATGGACGAGGCGTTCTTCGACACGGTCATGGACCTCAATTTCAAGTCCGCCTTCCTCGTCACCAAGGCCGCGCTTCCGCACCTCGCCAGGGGGTCGGCGATCGTCAACCTGTCCTCGCTCGCTGCGCGCGACGGCGGCGGGCCGGGCGCGAGCATCTATGCCGCGTCAAAGGGCGCGCTGACCACGCTAACGCGCGGCTGGGCCAAGGAGCTGGGGCCGCAGGGGATCCGCGTCAACGCGCTGTGCCCCGGCCTGATCGGCACCAGCTTCCACGACATCTTCTCGAAGCCCGAAGGTCGCGCCGCCGTCGCCGGCAACACCCCGCTGCGCCGCGAAGGCCATCCGGACGAGGTTGCGGCGGCCGTCGCCTTCCTCGCGTCCGACGAGGCGTCGTTCCTCACCGGGCTCAACATGGACATCAACGGGGGACTCGCCTTCTCATGACCCGCGCGCTCGCCACCGCCGCGCTCGCTGCCGTCGCCCTCGCACTGGCTCCTGCCATCGCCAGGGCGCAGACGAAGGAGCGCATCGACGCGCCGCCGCTTCAGCCGTACAAGATCGTGCTGGTCGGCGATTCGACCATGGCGGTGGCGAGCGGCTGGGCGTCGATATTCTGCGCGCGCCACGTCAAATCCTCGGTCGCCTGCCTCAATGTCGGGCGCGGCGGGCGTTCGACCCGCAGCTATCGCCAGGAAGGCGGCTGGAACATCGCATTGGCCGAGGCCAAGGTGCCGGGCTACAAGGCGACCTATGTCCTGATCCAGTTCGGCCATAACGACCAGTCGAGCGCGCCCGAACGCTGGACCGACCGCGCCACCGAATTCCCCGCGAACCTGACCAAAATGGTCGAGGAAGTCCGCGCCGCCGGGGCGATCCCCGTGCTCGTCACCCCGCTGACCCGCCGCGTGTTCAAGAACGGCAAGCTCGACAACAATCTCGACGAATGGTCGGAGGAAGTGCGCAAGGTCGCCGCCGCGACCAAGACGCCGCTGGTCGACCTCAACCGCCGCAGTGCCGCCGTGGTGCAGAAGCTGGGCGCCGAAGACTCGATGGCGCTCGCCCAGGCCGAACCGACCGCAGAGGAACGCGCCGCCGCCAAGGCGGGAACGACGCTCAAGCAGCGCTCGACCGAGGAAGCGCGCGAACCCGACCTGCCGACCCGCCCCGGCGGCGCGCGCGGCCAGCACACGCGCAAGTTCGATTACACGCATCTCGGCGAAACCGGGGCAGGGGTGTTCGCGCGGCTGATGGCCGACGACCTTGCCCGCGCCGTCCCGGCACTCGCCTCGCAACTTGTGCCCTGACCAACTGGTAGGACCAATTTGCAGCAATAGGACTAAATAAACGGTTGACAGAATCGCCCTGACCGGCGACCAATCCGGCAATAAGATAAACTTTGGGGAGAGGGCCGATGGCCATGCTCGTTCACGCCGCCCGCACGTCGCGCGCATTTCGCACCATTCTGCTCGCCGGAGCCGCAGCGCCGCTGTTCTTCGCCGCGCCCGCCTGGGCGCAGGACGCCGAACCTACGGCGGAGGACGAGGTCGTCGTCACCGGCATCCGCGAAACGCTACGCACCTCGATCGACGTCAAGAAGCGCGAGACCGCGATCGTCGACGCGCTGTCGACCGACGAGATCGGCGATCTTCCCGCACTGTCGGTGGGTGAGGCGATCCAGACGATCACAGGCGCGACCACGCACCGCGAGAAGGGCGGCGCATCCGAAATCGCGCTGCGCGGCCTCGGCCCGTTTCTCAGCAACTCGACCTTCAACGGTCGCGACGCCACCAACGGTTCGGGCGACCGCGCGGTCAACTTCAACCAGTTCCCGGCGGAGCTGGTCAACAACATCAAGATCTACAAGACCCAGCAGGCCGATCTGGTCGAGGGTGGCGTCGCCGGCACGATCGATATCGGCACGCTGCGCCCGCTCGATTTCGGCAAGATGCGCGTGCAGGGAGAGATCAAGGCGAACTACAGCCCCTATCAGGACAAGGTCACCGGATCGTCCGCTTGGGGCTGGCGCGGCACTCTGTCCTATGTCGACCAGTATCAGCTCGGCGGCCTCGGCGAAGTCGGCATCGCGATCGGCGTCCAGCGCAACGACACCAACAATCCCGAGGAAACCGTGGCGGGCAGCTCGACCTGGACCGCGTGCAACGCGACCATCGTCGTCGCCAACAACAACTGCACCCCGGTCACCCGCCCCCAGGCGGCGGCGGGCACGCCTTTCTTCCTCGCCCCCAATGCGATGGCGTGGCGCCAGATCAGCGAAACCGACACGCGCGATGCGGTATTCGGCGCGATCCAGTGGCAATTCTCGGACCGGCTCGAACTCAATCTCGACGCGCAATGGTCCGACCGCACCTTTGTCGAGCGGCGCCGCGATCTCAACATTTCGGAAATGCGCTACGGCCTGACGAACGTCGTCTATGACGAAAACGGCGTGATCCAGCGGATGAACGGGCTCAGCGCGCTCGAATCGACCGGGTCGAACCTGTCGCGGTCGGAAGAGTATCTCGGCGCGGGCGCCAATCTGCGCTGGAGCGGCGAGCGGCTGACGGTCGAACTCGATGGTGCCTATTCGCGCACGATCCGCACCGAAATCGAAAAGCAGGTCCGCCTGCGCACCGATCCGTTCGACATGAACGGCAACCGCAATTTCTTTGCCACCGCGCCGTTCGCGACCAACAGCATGCGCGTGCCCTATACCTTTGAGGTGCTCCCGGGCAATTTCGCGCCGACGATCACCTTCGACCCGCGGCTCGACCTCAACAATCATGCGCTGTTCTGGGATGACGCGCGCGTCCGCCGGGACGAGAGCCAGCGCCGCAACGAGATCTGGGGCGCGCGCCTCGACCTCGATTACAAGCTCGATGGCTTCATCACCAACATCGCGGTCGGCGGTCGCTGGTCGCAACAGACCTTCACCGATTACGACGTCCGCAACGAACTGACGCTCAATCCCTCCGGTCCGCCGGCCGCCGGGCGTGAGGACGCGCGCATCAACACGCTCTGCCGCACCGCCTTCCCCCAGACCGGGTTCCTGGAGCAGGCGCAGGGCAATACCATCACCAGCTGGGCGACGTTCGACCCGATCTGCCTGACGCGCGAATATACCGGGACCGAAGATATTGGCCGCCCGGCCGACCTGCGCTCGCCCGCCAATCGCGACGTCACCGAGACGATTCTCGCCGGCTATGCCATGGCAGATTATTCCGGCGATCTGGGCGACATGCCGGTGCGCGGCAATTTCGGCGTGCGCGTGGTCAATACCCAGCTGACCTCGATCGGCCTGCGCAGCGCGTTCACCGTCGTCAACAATCCCGACGGCACCGTCACGCTGACGCCCACGCCCGGCACGTTCGAAACGGTGACGCTGGAGGCGCAGACCACGCGCGTCCTGCCCAGCGTCAACGCGATTTTCGAGCTTGAGCCGAACCGCCTGCTGCTCCGCGCCGCCGCCTATCGCGCGCTCTCGCGCCCCGCGCCCAGCGCGCTCGGCGCCGGCCGCACCTTCGTGCTCGATTCCAGCGGCACCACCATCGCCGACGCCATCAATGAAATCCGCGCCAATGGCAGCCCGGCGCTCAAGCCGCTGATGTCGTGGAACGGCGATATCGCGCTCGAATATTATCCGAACCGCGACTCGATCTTCGCCGCGACGCTGTATTTCAAGGAGTTCAGCGGCGGCTTCATCCCGTTCGTGACCAATGAGAATTTCACGATCGGCGGCCAGAATGTCAGCGTGCCGGTGATCCAGACCGCCAATAGCGACCGCAAGAGCCGCTTGTGGGGCATCGAAGTCACGCTCGCCAACCGCTTCTCGTGGCTGCCCAAGCCGCTCGACGGGTTCGGCGGCAAGATCAGCTACAATTATGCCGACACCAATTTCGAGAATGAGGATATCAGCCTCGGTGACATTCTCGACCCGCTGACCGGCAATGTGACCGAAGGGATCATCCCGCCCGCGGGCCTCAGCGGCTTCTCCAAGCACGTCGTCTCGGCGCAGCTCTATTATGAAATCGGCGGCTTCTCGCTGCAGGGGATCTACAACTACCGGTCGAGCTATTATCAGGACTTTGTCGGCGGCAACACGCAGCTGCGCTACGTCCGCGGCAACGACACCGTCGACCTGCGCGCGTCGTTCACCGTCAACCGCAACATCTCGCTGCGCGCCGAAGCGACCAACATTACCGACTCGCCCAAGGTGACCGACATGCCGGTCGTCGGCAGCATCCGGCAGTACCATTATTACGGCCCGCGCTACTTCATCGGCGCTAGGTTCCGGCTGTAGGCGATTCGGGGAGCGGGCTCGCGACGCGTGCAACCCATCGCTTGCGCTTTGGTGCGAAGCCAATAAGGATCGGGCCATGCGAATTGGTGAGGAGCGCAATGGCTGACCGGCTATACCAGGGGATCGCCGATCAGATCACTGCGCTGATCGATCAGGGCGTCTTCCCCCCCGGCACCCGTTTGCCCGGCGAGCGTGAGCTGGCCGAGCGCTTCGGCGTCAGCCGCGTGACGATCCGGGAGGCGGAGATCGCGCTGCAGGCGATCGGCCGCATCGTCATCAAGACCGGCTCGGGCGTCTATGTCACCGACGGCAAGCCCGCCGCGACCGACACTCCGCCCCAGGTCAGCGCGTTCGAACTGACCGAGGCACGCTCATTGTTCGAAAGCGAGGCCGCGGCGCTCGCGGCCTCGACGATCACCCCGGACACGCTCGCCCGGCTCGACGAACTGCTCGAGATCATGGGGCGCGACGACACTGACGATGCCGCATCGACCGCGGCGGATCAGGAATTCCACCTGCTGATCGCCTCGGCTTCGGGCAATCAGGCGGTAATCCATGTGATCAAGCAGCTTTGGCGCATGCGCACCGAAATGCCCGAAGTGCGCACCACCTATGCCAGCGTCTGCCAGCATGACGGCCGCACCCGCCAGCGCGAGCACGCGGCGATCGTCGATGCGCTGCGTATCGGCGACTCCGGCGCCGCGCGCATCGCGATGCGCCAGCATTTCAACCGCCTGCTCGAAGCGATGCTCGACGCGACCGAAGAGCGCGAGATCAGCGAATTGCGCCGCAAGGCCGCGGAAAGCCGCGAACGCTTCCTGATGACCGCGCGCTTGCGCTGAGTGGGGCCAGCGTGCGCTGGACTGCGGCACCGGCCCGCTCCCCCACCCGGCCACCCAAGCAGCGTATCCTAGATGAGTGGTCGTGTGGGGGAGCGGGCCGGTGCCGCACCCCTTTTCAGCGCCGCTGAAAAGGCACAAGGACCTTGCAAATGAAAGCCCTTTTCCTCGCCGCCCTCGCGCTCGCGCTCGCCCTCCCGCTCTCCGCCGCAGCGCAAGACGAGGGCGTCTCCGAATCCGGCGACACCCGCCGCCGCGACGCGGCCGAGGCGATCCGCGAAAAGATCCGCAACGACCCGCTCGCCCCGACCGTTGCGCCGCGCGGGCATGACGTCACCATCGTCGTCTTCTCCGACTATCAATGCGGCTTTTGCCGCCGCTTCAGCCCGACGCTCGACGCACTGATGGCGAGCGATGCGAAGGTCCGCGTGGTCTATCGCGACTGGCCGATCCTCGGCGGCGGGTCCGGCCCGGCCGCGCGCGCCGCCATCGCCGCAAGCTTTCAGGGCAAGCACCTCGCCTTCCACCGCGCGCTGATCGCGCAATCGGGGCGGATCGACACGACCAAGATCCGCGCTGCCGCTGACGCCGCTGGCATCGACTGGACCCGGCTGCAGCGCGATCAGGTACAGCGCCGCGGCGACATCGACGCGCTGCTCGCGCGCACCAACGCCCATGCCCGCACGCTCGGTCTGACCGGCACGCCGGGCATGATGGTCGGCCCGTATCTCGTCCCGGGCCTGGTCGACCTAGCCACGCTCAAGCGCGCCGTGGCCCAGGCGCGGGCGCGGCGGTGACCATTCATTCCTCCCCTGCGCAGCAGGGGAGGGGGACCGCCGGCGAAGCCGGTGGTGGAGGGGCGGCTGCGCAGACAGCCG
>NZ_LSJM01000443.1 GCF_001557215.1 Sphingomonas sp. CCH9-E2
GGAGGCGCGGTTGCGGTCCGCCCTGTCCAGCGGGGCATCGAAGCCGCGCCGGCGCGCAGCGGCCGGGGGGGCGGGATGATCGAGCCGACCGGCCCCGGGCTGACCGATCCGCTGCTGCCGCTGTTGCGGCCCGCGGCGATACCCCGCCCGCCGTTGCTGCTCGATACCACCGACATCCGGCTCCGCATCGTGCCGCCGATCGCCCGGCTGATCCTCGTGCGCACGTTTACCAATCGAGAACACGTGCCGATCGAGGTGGTGTTGACGATGCCACCAGCGCTGGCCGGGGCCGTCGTCCACGACATGACGGTCAGCATCGGCGACCAGCGCTGGAGCGCGCGCGCGCGCGCGCGTCGTCGCGCCGAAGGGACCTATGACGGCGGTGCGATAGACGGGAACCGAGCGATCCTTCTGGAAGAACTGAAGCAGGGCTGGCAGGCGCTGTCGGTCGCCGGCGTCCGGCCGGGAGAGTCGGTCACGCTGCGTTTCGAAAGCGTGATCGGTATCGGGGAGACCGGCGCGATGCTGCGGCTGTGCCCGGGCGTGGATCCGGACCGCGCCGTTCCGGCGCTGCCCGATCATTTGCTGCCGCGCCACAGCGGCGTGTCGCATCCGGTCACGCTGACCATTGAGGGCGCCGACGCGATCCGGGTGCTCGCCGCCGGTCGCGATCTGCTGCCGAAGCAGCGGATCGACGGGTCGCCGATAATGCTGGAGGTCGTCGTCCCAGCCGGCTTCAAGGGTGCGCTGACCGATCGCTCGGCCGACGACGTGCGCGCGGAAATGGCGCTGCATTGCGCGACCGAAATCGCGGCGCTGCTCACGGCCGGCGGCAAAGTCGATCGCGCGCGGGTGCGCGACCTGGCGGTGAAGGGCAATCTGCTGACGACGGAAACCAGCCTCGTCTTCGTCGGCCCGGAGGGAGAGGCGTCCGGCGTCCTGCCCGCGATGCGCAAGCTCGCGCTGGTCGATGCGCGGGCGGCCGAGGTCCAGCCCGTCCCCGCCGCGATGCCGCCGGTCGCCGAACCCGTCGCACCGGTCATTGAAGCGCCGCCACTGGATGATGGTGGCGACATCCAGCCCGGCCGGCGAGGCAGGACATTGCCCAGGCTTCCGACCCCCAACGCCCGCGCGCCGTGGACCGTCCGGCTTGGCAACTGGCTGCGCGATCATCTGCTGCCACGGACACGGCCGCTCAACCTGCCGCTGCTCGGCCGCCGTCTGCGGTCGGCGGCCGGACAGGTGCTGTGGCGTCAGGACGGGATGCTGTCGCTGCGCTCCGGCGATCCCGCGCACCTGCCGCCGGCGGCGGCGGCGCTGGTGCGCGAGGTCGCCGCCGTGCCCGTCGTTCGCGATACGGCAGCCGCGTTGCATCTGACGCCGGATCACCTCGCCATCGCGCTGCTCGCGCGGGCGGCGGCGCGCGATCCGGCGACACCGCCGGGGCTGCTCGATCAACTGTTCCCCGATGCGGTGCCGCAGCCGTTCGAGCGGCTAATGACGATGATGGAGCTTGGTGCGTGAGGTATCTGCTCCCGGTGGCGCTTCTGCTCGCCTCACCACGGCCGCTGCTTGCGCCGTGGGGCGCCGAACGCGCCGAGCGTTTCGCGTCCGACGATACGCGCGGCCCCTGGGCGCGGCGCTGGGTCGGACGCAGCGACGGCGCGCGCATGATGCTGACCTTCTACCGATCCGCAGAGGATGCGCGGCGGGTGGCGCTGCTGTCGCGCGGCCTGGGCGATGGACCGCAAGGCGATGACGATCGCGCGTTCCTGCGCGGCTTCCTGCCGTCGGGCTGGCTGGCGAGGGTCGGTCCGATCCGGTCGGTCGCCTATAGCGACGTCGCGCGCGGCCTGTGTGTGGTGGTCAAGATACGGAACGAGGCATCGCGGCTTTGCATGGCGAGCCGTCCGGACAGCGCCGTGGTCGCGACGGTGATGACCGGGATGCGACGCGATACCGCGCAAGCG
>NZ_LSJM01000444.1 GCF_001557215.1 Sphingomonas sp. CCH9-E2
ACCCCAACCCCTCCCCTGAAGGGGAGGGGCTAAAGCGGTCCTACTCCGCCAGCCCGACATTCTTCACCCGGCCGAGCGCGGGCGGCTCCACCACCTGCCCGCGCGCGAACCATGCCTCCAGCGCGTCCAGATCGAGCACGCCGCCGGCGACGATCCGCCCGACCTTCAGCGTGGTGAAGCTGTCGCCGCCCCCGGCCAGAAACCCGTTCATCGCCACGCGATAGGTCGCTGCGTGATCGAGCGGCTTACCCTGCACCAATGGCGCGATGATCCGCTGCCCCTCAGGCCGCGATGTGTCGTAGCTGTAGGTCAGGCCCGAGGGGAACAGCAGCTTCGGCCCGTCTTCATTGGTGAATTGCTGTTCCAGCACCGCCAGCAGCTGCGCGCCGCTATATTCGCGAACCTGCAGGTTATTGCCGAACGGCTGGGTGGTGTAGAGGTCGCCGAACGTCACGGTTCCGTCTGCGGCGGGGGTGATCGAGGCACGCACGCCGCCAGGGTTCATCAGCGCGATCTGCGCGCCGTCCTTGCGCGTCGCGGCGAGCTGCGCATCGGCGATCAGCAGGCCGAGCGGCGATTCGAGCATTTCGCTATCCTCGTTGCGCAGGATCGGGCCCGACGCCTTGCCCACGGGGCGGCGGGCGAGTGGCGCTGCGGCGGCGGCATAGCGCGCGACATGCGCCGCGACCGCCGGGTCGGCGGGATAGGTCGGGAATGCCGGGTTCGCCTTGACCGGCCCGCCCGCGCTGATCGCGCCTTCGCCTTGCACGATCACCTGCCGCGCCGAGCGCGCCTTGACCTTGCGCGTGACCGGATCGATGCTGAGGTCGATGCGGGTCAGCATCACGCCATTATTGCCCGCGCTGGTCAGCAGCACCGGCTTGGCGGGATTGGTCGCGGAGTAATCGCAGATATAAGCGCGGTGCGTGTGGCCGGAGACGATCACGTCCACCCCGGGATCCAACCGCTCCATGATGTCGAGGATCGGCCCCGACAGCCCCTCGCACTGGTTCGGCTGATCGGTCCGCGCGGGGTAGCCGCCCTCGTGCACCATCATCACGATCGCGTCGGCGCCTTGCGCCTTGAGCTGCGGGATCAGCTTGTTCGCGGTCTCCGCCTCATCGGCGAAACGATACCCGACGATCCCCGCCGGATCGACATAGGTGCCGGTCATCCGCGTGGTCAGGCCGATAAAGCCGATCGTGATCTTGCTCTTGCCGCTGCCGAACGTCTTGAGCCCGGTCGCGGGCATCAGGCTCTTGCCCGATGCATCCAGCGTATTCCCGGCAAGATAGGTGTAGGACGCGCCCTTAAACGGTTCGAGCTGGCACGGCTGCGCGACCGCATTCTTCTCGCACCCGCCCTGCTGGAGGCGCAGCAGCTCCTTGGTCCCGCGATCAAATTCGTGATTGCCGGCGGCATTGAACTCGAGGCCCGCCATGCTCAGCGCCTTGACCGTCGGTTCGTCGAGGAACAGCGAGGAGACGAGCGGGCTGGCGCTGGTCAGATCGCCCGCCGCGACGACGACGGTGTTGGGGTTGCCAGCCTTCAGCGCCTTCACCGCCGAGGCGAAATAGGCCGCGCCGCCGGCCGGCACCTTGACGGTCTTGCCGTCCGCCGCCTGCACATCGATCGGCCGCGCCGGGGTTTCGAGCGCGCCGTGGAAATCGTTGAAGGCAACGATCCGCACACCGACCGGCGCAG
>NZ_LSJM01000445.1 GCF_001557215.1 Sphingomonas sp. CCH9-E2
TTACCGCGCCGAGCGGCCCGCCGGGCTCACCGCATGGCTGCCGCTGGCGATGACGCCGGGCCGCGGCCGCGCCTTCATCCTGATCGACGGCAAGCTCACCTATGAAATGCTCGACCGCTTTTTCGGCGGCGATGGTGAGGCACCGCACCCGATGCCGACCGACTTTACCGGATCGGCCGAGACGCTGCTGCACCGGGTGGCGGACAGCATCGCGGCGCAGTTGCGCCCGGCCTGGGAGCTGCTGGCCGAGATCGACTTCAGCTTTGCCCCCGCGCCGACGCCGCTGTCGGTCGCGCCGGAGATCGAGGGCGGCGACGCGATGGTCGTCACCCGCATCGGCGTCGCGCAGGGCGGGGCGAAGCCGCACTGGATCGACATCCTCTACCCCGTCAGCGCGCTCAAACCCTGGAGCCCCGCGCTCACCGCCAAGGTGATCGGCGGCGAGCCCGAGGTCGAGCCGCAATGGCGCAACGCACTCACCCGCGCCGCGCTCGGCGTGCGCCTGCCGGTGCGCTCGGTGCTGGCCGAGCCGGTGGTGCCCGCATCGACGCTGATGGCGCTCAAGCCCGGCGATATCATTCCGATCAGCTTCGGCCCCGATGTGCCGGTGATGGTCGGCCCGCGCCGCATCGGTTGCGGCACCGTCGGCACCGCCAATGGCCGCGCCGCCATCCGCCTGACCCGTTTCGACACCCCTGAGCTCGAGGAAGCACGATGAACGACATGACCGGCAGCTTCGCCGCCGAGACCGCGGCCGCCGCCAATTTCCACCTGCTCCAGGATGTCGGGGTCAAGCTGACCGTCGAGATCGGATCGACCACGCTGACGCTGCGCGAACTGCTCGCGCTCGCCGAAACCAGCGTGATCGAGCTGGACCGCGAGGCCGACGAGCTGCTCGACGTGTTCGTCAACGGCACGCTGATCGGGCGGGGCGAGGTCGTCACGGTCGGCGAGAAGTTCGGCGTGCGCATGACCGAACTGGTCGCGCCCGAAAAGCGGGGCTGATCGACCATGATGTGGTCCTACATCCTCAAGCTGGTCGTGCTGCTGCCGCTGGTCTGCGGCCTGCTGATCGGCTGCCTCTATCTCTGGCGCAAGCTCGAGGCGCGGCTGCCCGGCAATCAGGGCGACCGGATGCTCAAGGTGCGTGAGACGATGATGGTCTCGACCGGCACGCGCATCGCGGTGCTCGAGGTCGAGGGCAAGCGCCTGCTCGTCTCGGTCAGCCGCAACGGCGTGACCCTGATCGACCGGGTTGACGGATGAGCCCGATGCTGCGCCACCTCATGATCCTGCTCGGCGCGCTGGCGCTGGCGCTGTTCGCGGTCGCTCCGGCGTTCGCACAGGAGGCCGTCGCCGCCGCGCCCCTCGCTGCGCCCACGGCAGCTGCCACCCCCGGAGCGGGCGACGCGATCGACCGCGCGCTCGGCGACCTTGGCGGCGGCGACGCACCGCTCAGCCTGTCGCTGCAGGTGCTCATCATCATGGGCCTGCTCACGGTGCTGCCGGGCATCCTGCTGATGATGACCAGCTTTACCCGGATCATCATCGTGCTGGCGATCCTGCGTCAGGCGCTTGGGCTGCAACAGACTCCGCCCAATCAGGTGCTGATCGGCCTGTCGCTGTTCCTGTCCTTCTTCGTCATGGCGCCGACGATCGACCAGATGAACCGCACCGCGATCCAGCCCTATGCCGAAGGGCGCATCGGCGCGACGCAGATGATCGAGGAAGCGTCCAAGCCGCTCCACGCCTTCATGCTCAAGCAGACGCGGGTGAAGGACATCACCATGTTCGCCGGCATCGCCAAGGCCGGCCCGATCGCCAACCCGCAGGACACGCCCTTTTCGATCCTGCTCCCTGCCTTCGTCACCAGCGAGCTCAAGACCGCGTTCCAGATCGGTTTCCTGATTTTCCTGCCCTTCATCGTCATCGACCTGATCGTCGCCACCGTCCTGATGAGCCTTGGCATGATGATGATGTCGCCGACGATCATCTCGATGCCGTTCAAATTGCTGCTGTTCGTGCTGGTCGACGGCTGGGCGCTGACGATGGGCAGCCTCGCTTCAAGTTTCTCAGGATAGCAGCCAATGCACGGCCCCAGCC
>NZ_LSJM01000446.1 GCF_001557215.1 Sphingomonas sp. CCH9-E2
TTGCCCGCCTGCTCGGCCGCGACTGCCAGACAGGTCGCGAGCGTCGTTTTCCCAACGCCGCCTTTCTGTGAGAGAATGGCGAGAACCTTCATGCTACACTCCTACACGTATAATCCTATGCTTGTATACACAATAGACCGGGAGGGGAAGCCCTGTCGTTCCCGAAATGACGATAGGGAGGCGCTGAATCTGAAATGACGAAAGCGCGCCGCATCATTCCTCCGGTTCGGCGTCGTCATCGTCCAGCGGCTCATGCTCCATCTGGCCGTGATCCTCGATCGGGCAAAGCGGCGCTCCGGCCTGCTCAAGCCATTTGCGCGCGGTCCTCACGGTATAGCCGCACGTCGCGCACTCGCATTTGAGCATCCGGGTTTTCTGCTTCTTGGGCGCGGTCGACTCGTCACCTTGGGCCAAGACCGCTTGCGGGCTTGGGGAACGAAGCGAGTAGGGCCACGGTGCCGCGCCAGCGGCAGG
>NZ_LSJM01000447.1 GCF_001557215.1 Sphingomonas sp. CCH9-E2
GCTTAAGTCTCCCTCTCCCCTTCAGGGGAGAGGGTCGGGGAGAGGGGCATATCGCGAGCCGCTCCCTCCATGACTGCCCCCTCCCTCGCTTCGCTACGCTCGCTTGCCCTCTCCCCTGAAGGGAAGAGGGAATGGAGAATGAACATGCCCAAGGTACTCATCAGCGACAAAATGGACCCCAAGGCCGCCCAGATCTTCCGCGAGCGCGGGGTCGAGGTGGACGAGATCACCGGCAAGACGCCGGAGGAGCTGAAGGCGATCATCGGCCAGTATGACGGCCTTGCCATCCGCAGCTCGACCAAGGCGACCAAGGACATCATCGACGCTGCGACCAATCTGAAGGTCATCGGCCGCGCCGGCATCGGCGTCGACAATGTCGACATCCCCTATGCGTCCTCGAAGGGCGTGGTGGTGATGAACACCCCGTTCGGCAATTCGATCACCACCGCCGAACACGCCATTGCGCTGATGTTCGCGCTCGCCCGCCAGTTGCCCGAAGCCAATGCGCAGACCCAGGCAGGCCTGTGGCCGAAGAACGGCTTCATGGGCGTCGAAGTGACCGGCAAGACGCTTGGCCTGATCGGCGCGGGCAATATCGGGTCGATCGTCGCCGACCGCGCGCTCGGCCTGCGCATGAAGGTGATCGCGTTCGACCCGTTCCTGTCGCCCGAACGCGCGGTCGAGCTCGGCGTCGAGAAGGTCGAGCTGGACCAGCTCCTCGCCCGTGCCGATTTCATCACGCTGCACACGCCGCTGACCGATCAGACGCGCAACATCCTGTCGAAGGAAAACCTGCTCAAGACCAAGAAGGGCGTGCGCATCGTCAACTGCGCGCGCGGCGGGCTGATCGATGAAGCAGCGCTCAAGGAACTGCTCGACAGCGGCCATGTCGCCGGCGCGGCGCTCGACGTGTTCGTGACCGAACCGGCCAAGGAGCATGCGCTGTTCGGCACCCCGAACTTCGTCGCCACCCCGCATCTGGGCGCATCGACCAGCGAGGCGCAGGTCAATGTCGCGATCCAGGTCGCCGAGCAGATGGCCGATTACCTCGTCAATGGCGGCGTCACCAACGCGCTCAACGTCCCGAGCCTCACCGCCGAGGAAGCGCCGCGCGTCAAGCCGTACATGGCGCTCGCCGAAAAGCTGGGCAGCCTGGTCGGTCAGCTGACCACCGGCACGATCCCGCGCGTTTCGGTGCATAGCGAGGGCGCGGCGACCGAGGTCAACCAGAAGCCGATCGTCAGCGCGGTGCTCGCCGGATTCCTGCGCACCCAGACCGATACGGTCAACATGGTCAACGCCCCCTTCCTCGCCAAGGAGCGCGGGATCGAGGTGCGTGAGGTCAAGACCGAGAAGGAAGGCGATTATCACACGCTGATCCGCGTCGCGGTCAAGACCGATGCGGGCGAGCGCTCGGTCGCGGGCACGCTGTTCAACAACCGCGAGCCGCGGCTGGTCGAGCTGTTCGGGATCAAGGTCGAGGCCGATCTCGCGGGCCACATGCTCTATGTGGTGAACGAGGACGCACCGGGCTTTATCGGTCGCATTGGTACCGCATTGGGCAATGCCGGGGTCAATATCGGTACCTTCCACCTCGGCCGCCGCGATGCCGGTGGCGAAGCGGTGCTGCTGCTGTCGGTCGACGAAGCGGTCACGCCCGAGCTGGTCGCCAGCGTCCGCGCGCTGCCCGGCGTCCGGACGGCGATGGCGCTGAAGTTCTGAACAACACCGTTCGCCCTGAGCTTGTCGAAGGGCCGTTCTTCCTTTCCGCGCGAAAAGAAGAACGGGGCTTCGACAGGCTCAGCCTGAGCGGCTAGAGGGCGGGCGCTATGACGAACGCTTCAAACGGACTACTCCCCGAAGGATTCCACGACCGCCTGCCCCCGCTTGCCGACGCGGCGGCGGCGCTCGAATCGCGCGTGCTCGATGTCGCGCGGCTGCATGGCTATGAGCGCGTCGATCCCCCGCTCGCCGAGTTCGAGGAGTCGCTCGGTCAGCGGTTGAAGGCGGCGAGTGGCAAGGATGCGGTGCGCTTCACCGACCCCGTCTCACGCCGCACGCTCGCGATCCGGCCCGACATCACCGCCCAGGTCGGTCGCATCGCCGCGACGCGCATGGCGCACCACCCGCGGCCCGTCCGCCTGTCCTACGCCGGACCGGTGCTCAAGCTGCGCGCGAGCGAGCTGCGCCCCGAGCGCGCGATGCGCCAGATCGGCTGCGAACTGATCGGGCGTGACAGCATCGCCGCGGTACGCGAGATCGTCACCGTGGCGGTCGCGGCGCTGGAGGCAGCGGGCGTTCCCGGCCTCGCGATCGATTTCACCCTGCCCGATCTGGTCGAGCAGCTCGCTCCGACCATGGCGACCGAGCCGTTGACCGCATTGCGCGCCGCGCTCGACGCCAAGGATGCCGCAGCCGTCGCCGCGATCGATCCGGCCTTCCTCCCGCTGATCGAGGCGGCGGGGCCGTTCGACGCGGCGATTGCCCGGCTGCGCGCGCACGATAAAGGCGGCGCACTCTCCACCCGGCTCGACGGGCTCGAGGCAGTCGCACAGGCGGTGGCGGGCAAGGCCGCGTTGACGCTCGACCCGACCGAGCGCCATGGCTTCGAATATCAAAGCTGGATCGGCTTCTCGCTGTTCGCGCGCGGCGTGCGCGGCGAGATCGGGCGCGGCGGCAGCTATTCGGTGCTGGGCGCGCAGGGGGAGGAACCGGCGGTCGGCTTCTCGCTCTACGCCGATCCGCTGCTCGACGCGGGACTCGCCCCGGCGGAGCGGCGGCGGCTGTTCCTCCCGTTCGGAACCGACGCGAACACGGCGGCGCATTGGCGCAGCGAAGGCTGGGTCGCGGTCGCCGCGCTCGATGCGGATGACAGCGCCGAGGCTCAGCTCTGCACCCACGTTCTGAACAACGGCGAACCCTGCCGGGTTTAAGCGCGTTTTCAGCTGCGCTGAGACGGCACCGGCCCGCTCCCCCACCCGGCCACCCATAGAATACACTGGCGTTGGGTGGCCGGGTGGGGAGCGGGCCGGTGCCGCAAAATAAAAACGCGCTAATCCAGCGGCTCGACCAGCAGGTCCGCCCATTCGGGGTGCTTGCGGATATAGGCGGCGACGAACGGGCATTGCGGCACCACCCGCAACCCACGTGCGCGCGCTTCGGACAGAGCGTGGCGGATCAGTCGGCTGGCGATCCCCCGTCCCTCCAGCGCAGGCGGGACGATCGTGTGAGTGAAGGTGATGACATCGCCCGAAACTGCATATTCAGCGCGCGCCAGATGGCCGTCCACCACGACTTCGAACCGGTGCCGCTCCGCATTGTCGCGAATCGCGTCAGATTCCATCACCCGTCTCCCGATTGCCGTGCATCCGGACCGATGGTAGCGATCCGGGGACGGAGGACAATCGCTTGAAACTACGCCTGTTCAGCCTGATCGCCATGGCGCTGATGCTCGGTGCCGCAGCCTCCCCCGGCAAGCTGGTCCGTGATGGCCAGCGGATCGAATGGACAATGGGCGAAGGTCGCAAAGTCTATCGCCTCGGCGACCTGACTGCCGTGTTCGACCGCGTCCAGTGCGCGCCGTTGAGTGAGGAGTGCGAGGAGGGCGATGTCGATCCGGTGCTGACGATCACCCGCTCCGACGGGGCGAGCGTCTGGCTCGAAGGATCGCCGATGCAGAACATCCTGATGCTGGGCCGCTTGTCCAAGGATGGCCCGGTCGTCGCCTTCTTCCAGGATTATACCGGCGGCATGCATTGCTGTCAGCGGATGCGGGTGGTCACACCTGCGGGCGACACGCTCAAGGTCACCGAGCTGGGCGGCTATGACGGGGCGGAAATCGGCTGGCCGAAGGATGTGGATGGCGACGGGATCCGCGACTTCGTGCTGAGCGACGACCGCTTTCTCTATGCGTTCGAAAGCTATGCCGCGAGCGTTGCGCCGCCGAAGGTCCTTAACGTGGTCGACGGCGTGACCCGCGACGTATCAGCCGAACGCCGTTTCGCCAGCATCTTCCGCAAGGCCACTGCAGGTGCGCGCAAGGCATGCATCGGCGAGGAGTATCCCAATGGTGCCTGCGCCGCCTGGGCCGCCGCTGCGGCACGGCTGGGAACGCTCGACGCGGTGTGGCCGGTCATCCTCACCGAATATCGCAAGGACCCGGCGACTTGGCCCGACCGGTGCAAGGTCGAACGGAGCGAGGACGGCGAATGCCCTGAGGGGCAGCTGATCGAATATCCCGATTACCCGACGGGTTTGCGCGCATTTCTGGTGGAGACTGGCTATATCCCCGCCGCATGAGTGACCCCAGAGACGTTCTTCAGACTGTTTTCGGCTTTCCAGAGTTTCGCGGCGTTCAGCGGCAGGTCGTGGATCGCGTGCTGGCGGGGCAGCGCACGCTGGCGGTGATGCCGACCGGTGCGGGCAAGTCGCTCACCTATCAGCTGCCCGCGACGATGCTCGACGGCACCTGCGTCGTCATCTCCCCGCTGATCGCACTGATGCACGACCAGCTGCGCGCCGCTGAAGCGGTCGGTATTCGCGCCGCCACGCTGACCAGCGTCGACGAAAACCGCGCCGAGACGATCGAACGGTTCCGCGACGGCGCGCTCGACCTGCTCTATGTCGCGCCCGAGCGCGCGTCGAACGGCAGCTTCCGCGACCTGCTCCGCGCCGCGCCGCTGGCACTGTTCGCGATCGACGAAGCGCATTGCGTCAGCGAATGGGGCCACGATTTCCGCCCCGATTACCGCCTGCTACGCCCGTTGATGGACGCGTTTCCCGACGTCCCGCGCCTCGCGCTGACCGCCACTGCCGACGCGCACACCCGCGCCGACATCCTGAGCCAGCTCGGCATATCCGAGGACGGGCTGATCGTCGCCGGGTTCGATCGCCCCAATATCCGCTACAACATCGCCCCCCGCGACAATGTGCCGCGTCAGGTCGCCGATTTCATCGCGACCCAGTCCGGCCCCGGCATCGTCTATGCCCAGACGCGCAAGGGCGTCGAGCAGCTGGCGGACAAGCTCGCCGCGACCGGGCGCCCGGTCCTTCCCTATCATGCCGGGCTCGACCCTGCCGTCCGCCGCCGCAACCAGGCCGCGTTCGTCGCGAGCGAGGACATGGTGATCGTCGCCACGGTCGCGTTCGGCATGGGGATCGACAAGCCCGATGTCCGCTTCGTCATCCATGCCGGCCTGCCCAAGTCGATCGAGGGCTATTATCAGGAGACGGGTCGCGCCGGGCGCGACGGCGACCCGGCGGTGGCGCAGCTTTACTGGGGCGCCGACGATTTCGCCCGCGCGCGTCAGCGGATCGGCGAGGTCGAGCCGGAGCGCCAGCCGGGCGAGCGCGCGCGGCTCAATGCATTGGGCGCATTGGTCGAGACCGCCGGATGCCGCCGCGCGATCCTGCTGCGCCATTTCGGCGAGGAGCCGCCCGCGACCTGCGGTAATTGCGACAATTGCCTGGAGGCGCCCAAGGCGATCGACGCCAGCGTGACCGCGCAGAAATATCTCTCCGCCGTGTTCCGCACCGGCCAGAGTTTCGGCGCGACCTATATCGAGCAGGTGCTGACCGGCCAGTCGAGCGAGCGCAGCCTGATGAACGGGCATGAGGCGCTGTCTGTGTGGGGCATCGTCGCGGGCGATGAGGCGACGCTGATCAAGCCGGTCGGCCGCGCCCTGCTGCTCCGCGATGCGCTGCGCACCAATCCGCATGGCGGGCTGGAGTTCGGCCCCGGCGCGCGCCCGATCCTGAAGGGCGAAGCGACGCTCGACCTCGTCATGCAGCCCAAGCGCGAACGCCGCCGCCGGGGCGCGAGCGGCACCGGCGCGCCCAACCCGGTCGGCGATCCGCTGTTCGCGGCACTGCGCGACAAGCGCCGTGCGCTGGCGCAGGCCGCGGCCGTGCCGCCCTATGTCATCTTCCACGATTCGGTGCTGCGCGAGATGGCGGCGGCGCGTCCCGCCACCCTGACCGAGCTTGCATGCATCCCGGGCATTGGCGCGCGCAAGCTGGCGGACTATGGCGATGCCTTCCTGCAAGTGATCCACGAGGCAGCCTGAATGCGCACGATCGATGAGACCATCTCCGTCTCCCCCCAGATCAGCCCGGCCGATGTGACCGAACTGGCCCGTGCGGGGTTCAAGACGATCGTCAACAACCGTCCGGATGAGGAAGAACCCGGCCAGCCTTCGGGCGACGCGATTCGCGCGGCTGCCGAGACGCTCGGCCTGTCCTATCACGCCATCCCCGTCACCCATGCCGGCTTTTCGATGCCGCAGGTCGAGGCGATGCGCGCCGCGATCGATGGCGCGGGCGGCCCGGTCTTCGCCTATTGCCGCTCCGGCACCCGCTCGACCAACCTGTGGGCGCTCGCCGAAGCGAGCCGAGGGACCGATCCCGAGACTTTGGTGACCAAGGCGGCGCAGGCGGGATACGACCTCACCGGCCTGCGCCCGATGCTCGACACGCTGGCGGGCAAGGCCTGATCCGATGAACTGGTGGCTCGCCGCCGGGTCGTTTGCCGCCGTGCTCGCGCTGGCGGGGGTCGCGCGGATGCTGGGGCTGGGCGGCAGCCAGCGGCTCGTGGACGCCAACGAGGCCATCCGGCTGGCCGAGGCGCTTGTGTCCGGGTTCGAGGGTCGCGTTGGCGTCATCGCGGTCGAGGGGGGACGCGCCGCTGTGGCGGGCGGCCCCGGCGATGTCGTGGTGATCGAGCC
>NZ_LSJM01000448.1 GCF_001557215.1 Sphingomonas sp. CCH9-E2
ATTCCTCCCCTGAGCTTGTCTCAGGGGAGGGGGACCGCCGGCGAAGCCGGTGGTGGAGGAGCGGCCGCGCAGACGGCCGCGAGCAGTTCGGCAAAAACACCGCCGTCTGACGACGGCGGCCCCTCCGTCATCGCTGCGCGATGCCACCTCCCCTGCGGGGCAGGGGAGGAATTGGAAGATCGCTTCACTTCGCCCACCCCCTTCAAATGTTGGATTTCGTCTGATCTACCCTGATCGATGAACCCTACCGCATCCGACTCACCCACCCCCGCGTCGCCGACCGGACACGCACCCGTCGCGTACCTGTTGTCAGCGGGTCGCCTCGCGGTCGCGCCCCGGGTGTCAGCCCGTCGCGACGGTGTCGCGCCCCTGTCGCGTCAGCGTCCAGCACCTGTCGCCAACCCGCCGCTTCGCAGGTGCCAACCCGGCGCGTCCCCGTCCACCGCGCCCGACACGCCCCATTTTCGTCAGCTTCGTCGGATCGCCCCGCGATCCACCACGCCGCTTGACAGCCCCCCGCCCCTCTC
>NZ_LSJM01000449.1 GCF_001557215.1 Sphingomonas sp. CCH9-E2
TGGTGGAGGGGCGGCCGCGCAGACGGCCGTGAACGGTTCTGGTAAAATTCCGCCCTCTGCGAGGGCGGCCCCTCCGTCAGCTGCGCTGACACCTCCCCTGCGGGGCAGGGGAGGAATGCAGAACCTTCAGGCCGCCGGCGTCTTCGGTTTCGCAGGACGCGGCGCGCGCGGCTTGGTGGGTGCCTTGGCCGCAGCCGGAGCCTTCGCCGCAGCAGCCTTCTTGGCAACAGTCGGCTTCTTCGCGGCAGCCGGTTTCTTCGCAACCGCCGCCTTCTTCGGCGCAGCAGGCTTCTTCGGTGCCGCTGGCGCAGCCTCCGCGACCGGTGCCGCCGGAGCCTCCGGCGCCTTCTCCCCGGTCAGCTTCGCCGTGATCTTCTCCGCCGCCCGCGCCGCGATCAGCGTGGCGAGCGACGACGCGGTCTTGGCGAAGTCATCCATCCCCGAAGCCTTGGTCGCATCGGTCGGAGCCGGGGCGGGGGCCGCAGCCGCCTGCGCATCCGCCGCCTTCTTGCGCACATTCCCCGCAAGCGCGACCAGACCCGCAGCAACGATATCCGCGACCAGCGGATGCTTGGTCAGCTCGAGCAGCTTGGCACCCTGTTCCCGCAATTCCTTGGGCAGTTCGATCCCGGCGACGGTCTTGGGCAGCTTGGGTGCCTTTGCCGCCTTGTCCTTCTTGCCGCCGGCCTTTTTCGCCTTGTCCGCCTTGGCCATCGTCGCGCCTCCTTGGTGTGTCAGTTGAGTGACACACCCGGAGGCGTGCCGTCAATCCGCGAATACCCGCTCGAAAATGGTATCGACCGACTTGAAATGATAGTCGAGGTCGAACTTCTCTTCGATCTGCTGCGGCGACAGCGCGGCGGTGACTTCGGGATCGGCTTTGAGCAGCTCGAGCAGCGA
This sequence comes from Sphingomonas sp. CCH9-E2, assembly GCF_001557215.1. Lineage (GTDB taxonomy): Bacteria > Pseudomonadota > Alphaproteobacteria > Sphingomonadales > Sphingomonadaceae > Sphingomonas. The sequence goes on from NZ_LSJM01000449.1 coordinate 901, forward strand.
CAGCTCACCGTCGCTCTCCCACACCTTCATCGCGTTGCGCTGGACCAGCCGATAGCTGTCCTCGCGGCTCACCCCCGCCTGGGTCAGGGCCAGCAGCACGCGCTGCGAGTGGACCAGCCCGCCCATGCGATCCAGATTCTTCTGCATCCGCGCGGGGTAGACCAGCAGCTTGTCGATCACCCCGGTCAGCCGCGCGAGTGCGAAGTCGAGCGTGATCGTCGCGTCCGGCCCGATATAGCGCTCGACCGACGAGTGGCTGATGTCGCGCTCATGCCACAGCGCCACATTCTCCATCGCCGGGATCACCGCGCTGCGCACCATGCGCGCAAGGCCGGTGAGGTTTTCGGTCAGCACCGGATTGCGCTTGTGCGGCATCGCCGAGCTGCCCTTCTGCCCGGGAGAGAAATACTCCTCGGCCTCTAGCACCTCGGTCCGCTGCAGATGCCGGACTTCGACCGCGAGCCGCTCGATCGAGCTGGCGATGACGCCCAACGTCGCAAAGAACATCGCATGGCGGTCGCGCGGGATCACCTGCGTCGACACCGGCTCGACCGCGAGGCCGAGCTTGTCGGCGACATGCTGCTCCACGCGCGGGTCGATATTGGCGAAGGTCCCGACCGCGCCCGAAATCGCGCAGGTCGCAATGTCCGCGCGCGCCGCGATCAGGCGGGTCTTGCAGCGCTTGAACTCGGCATAGGCCTCGGCGAGCTTGAGGCCGAACGTCACCGGCTCGGCATGGATGCCATGGCTGCGCCCGATCGTCGGGGTCAGTTTGTGCTCATAGGCCCGGCGCTTGAGCACCGCGAGCAGCTGGTCGAGATCGTCGAGCAGGATGTCCGCCGCGCGCGTCAGCTGCACGGCAAGGCAGGTGTCGAGCACGTCGCTCGACGTCATCCCCTGATGCATGAAGCGCGCTTCGTCGCCGACATTCTCCGCGACCCAGGTCAGGAACGCGATCACGTCATGCTTGGTCACCGCCTCGATCGCGTCGATCGCCGCGACGTCGATCGTCGGATTGGTCGCCCACCAGTCCCACAGCGCCTTGGCCGCCGATTCGGGCACCACGCCCAGCTCGCCGAGCTTCTCGGTCGCGTGCGCCTCGATCTCGAACCAGATGCCGAAGCGGGTTTCGGGCGACCAGATCGCGGTCATGGCGGGGCGGGAATAGCGGGGGACCATAGACAAGCCTTTCGTGGGACGCGGCGCCCCTAGCAAAGCCCCGGCGGCGCGGCAAACCGCAGATCAATGCAACTGTTCCACTCGATTCATCGCGATATCCGCACAAGTTCGGGATGATTCGAGGCGAATCGTAGTCTAGTCGAGGCGCTTGAAATAATATTGTGGAACGTGACAAATATGCAACGCGTTCTCCTGTCACATGAACCGCAAATAAACACGCGGCGTCATTTGAAGTATTCGATGAAATGACTGGAGAATGACATGTTGAAATCTATCCTTCTCGCGAGCGCCGTTGCCATTTCTGCGCCCGCCTTCGCGCAGGACATGCCGCAGCAGCAGACCCCGCCGCCGCAGGAGCAGCCGGCCCCGACCGAAAGCACCGAACCGGTCCCACAGGAAGCCCCGGCTCCGGCAACCCAGCCCGAAGCGGAGGTGACCCCGGCACCGACTCCGACGCCGACCCCAACGCCGACTCCCACCCCGGAGCCGCAGACGGCTGAGCCGCAGGCTCAGGCACAGACCAGCCAGCCGGCGCAGCAGCCCGCCAATGCGGCGCAGATCGCGCAGATCGTCGATCAGGGTTTCCCGACCTATGACAAGGACGGCGATGGCAGCCTGAAGGCCGAAGAATTCAGCGCCTGGATGGTCGCCCTGCGCTCGGTTACCGAACCGGCCTTCACCGGCGAATCGGCAGCGGACAAGGAGTGGCTGACCCGCGCGCTGGCTGCGGCTGACGCGGACAAATCGGGCGGCGTGACCAACCCCGAACTCAAGACCTTCCTCGCCCCCGCAGCCGCGGTCTGATCAGGTCTCCCCGGACGGGCGTACCGCATCGCGCCCGCCCACGGCCGCCGGAGTTCGCTCCGGCGGCCGTTTTCGTGGGCCGCTACATCAGTCCTTGCGCGCGCAGGCTGACATGCCCGCCGGTGCCGATCACGATATGGTCATGCACCGCGATCCCCAGCCTTTTGCCCGCCTCCACGATGTTGCGGGTCAGCTCGATATCCGCCCGGCTCGGGCTCGGATCGCCGCTCGGGTGATTGTGCACCAGGATGATCGCGGTCGAGCCGAGGTCGATTGCGCGGCGGATCACTTCGCGGACATAGACCGGCGCCTCGTCCACCGATCCCTCCTGCATCAATTCATCGCGGATCAGCATGTTGCGGCTGTTCAGATGCAGCACCCGCACCCGCTCGATCACGTGATGCGCCATATCCGCGCGTAGATAATCAAGCAAAGCCTGCCAGTTCGACAGGATCGGCCGCGCCGCCACCTCGCTCTTTAACAGGCGCAACGCGGCGGCATGGGCGATCTTGATCGCGGCGGCGCTGGTGTCGCCCATTCCCGGCACCCGCGCGATCGCTTCGGAATCGGCGGTCAGCAGCCCGGCAATGCCCCCGAACTGGTGCAGCAAGGCCTTGGCCAGCGACTTGGTATCCCGTCTGGGAATCGCGAGCGTCAGAAGATATTCGACCAGCTCATGGTCCATCAGCCCATCGGCATCGGCCAGCAACCGCGCCCGCAGCCGCGCGCGATGCCCGGTCCCATCGGTAATCGCCTCGCCGCCGTCCCGCATAAGAGGAGCCTAGCGGCAGAGGCGGGGGCGGGAAAGAGTGTGGTTGACGCCGCTAATTCCTCCCCTGCGCAGCAGGGGAGGGGGACCGCCGCCGCAGGCGGTGGTGGAGGGGCGGCCGCGCAGACGGC
>NZ_LSJM01000450.1 GCF_001557215.1 Sphingomonas sp. CCH9-E2
CTTGCTGCCCACATGCTGCAAGCACACATGCCGGGGCAATCAGCGCCGCGATTCTGGCTCGGGTCATGGATCGACAACCCCGCACGCGGTGCGGTGTTCCGCAGCTTACCCTTCGCGCAGGGCGTAGCGGAGCTGATCGACCAGCGGCTTGGTGAGGTAGGACAGGATCGAACGACTGCCGGTCGACACGAACACTTCCGCCGGCATCCCGGCCTTGAGCGCGATATTGGGGTTGCGCGCCAGCGCTGCGGCATCGACGCGCACGCGGATTCGGTAAAAGGACTGGCGCGTGGCGTCGTCGCGGGTCAGTTCGGGCGACACGAAGATCAGCTTGCCCGGGACATCGGGCGTTGCCTGACGGTCGAGTCCGGAAAAGACGATGCGCGCGTCCTGGCCGGTGCGGACCTGATCGACATCCTGCGGACGGATGCGGGCTTCGATGACCAAGGTGTCGCGGTCGGGAACGATCTGCAGAATCGGCTGAGCAGCGGGCACCGCGCTGCCGACCGTGGTATAGGCGATCTTGTCGACCGTGCCCGATTGCGGCGCGCGCACGTCGCTCCGCGCAAAGGCATCGGCGGCGCTGGCGACGCGGACCTGCTGTTCGGTGATTTGCGCCGCGACCTCGGCGAGCTGGGTCGCGGCGTCGCTGCGCATATTCTTGGTGACGTTCAGGATCTGCTCGCGCGTTTCGGCGATGCGCGCGCGCGCTTGGGCGATGTTCGATTGCAGTGCGGCGCGGCTGCCCTCCAATTGCACCGCAGCGCGTTCGGCGCTGTTGAGGCGGTTGATTGTCACCAGCTGCTTTTCATGCAGCCGCCGCAGCCCCTCCAGCTCGGGCTCGATC
>NZ_LSJM01000451.1 GCF_001557215.1 Sphingomonas sp. CCH9-E2
GAGCCGATGAACAGGTCGAGGAAGGACGACAGCAGCAGCACGCTGACCAGCAGGATCGGCGCGGGGAGCGCGAAGGCCTGGAGCGCTTCGGCGCCGTTGATCGCGATGATCGGGCCGACATTGGACCAGTTGAACATCGCCACGAAATGCGCGGCGAAGAATACGAACACGATGTAAGGCGCGAGGCTGGCAATGCCTTCGCGCATCATGCGGGTGACGTCGTCGGCGGACTTGATCGATCCGGTCGCGCTGCCGAACGCGATGCCGCAGCTGACGAACATCAGGAAGAAGCCGGCGATCAGCGCGCCGTAAAAGGGCTGAAGCTGCGCCGTCCCCTCCGCCTTTTCGTTGATCAGCGGGGTGTAGCCGGGGGCGAGCGTGAGGACGAGGTAGAGCGCGATCACCGCGAGCGCGGCAAGGCCCGCGCGGCGCAGGCCGCGGCGTTCGTCGGCGGTGACTTCGGAACGGGCGAGTTCGGTCGTGACCTCGGCATCCGCCTCCCCGCCCCATTTGCCGAGGCGGGGTTCGACCACCTTGTCGGTGATGAACCACACCGCCGGGGTGAACACGATGACGATCGACAGGATGAACCACCAGTTGCCGACCGGGTTCATCGTCCAGCCCGGCTCGACGATCCGCGCAGCTTCCTGCGTGAAGCCGAACAGCAGCACGTCGATCTGGCCCGGGGTGATGTTCCCGGCATAGCCGCCCGATACTGCGGCAAAGGCGGCGGCCAGCCCTGCGACCGGGTGACGCCCGGCCGCGGCATAGACGATCGCGGCGAGCGGGATGAACACGACATAGGCGGCGTCGGAGGCGTGGTGCGAGACCATGCCGATGATCGCGACGATCGGGGTCAGGATCGCGCGCGGCGCGTTGGCAAGGCTGGCGCGGATCAGGGCGGAGAACATGCCCGACCGCTCCGCCACCGCCGCGCCGAGCATGATCACGAGGATCAGGCCAAGCGGCGCAAAGCCGCTCATCGTGCGCGGCATGTCGACCAGCAGCTTGCCGATATTGGCTTCGGAGAACAGGCTGGCGGCGGTGTAGGTAAGCACCCCGCCCTCCAGCGTCGCGCCGGTCGGTGCCTCCTCGCCGGTATAGGGGAGCGATGCCGACCATCCGGCCCAGTCGCCGATCGCACTGACGGCCATCAGCGCGATGATGAGGTAGACGAAGATCATCGTCGGTTCGGGCAGCAAATTGCCCGCGCGTTCGACAAAACCCAGGAACCCGCGCTGGCGGCGGCTTACCTCATCCGATGGTGCGGCGATTTCAGGCATACGGCTCCCACAAGCTCCCGTCCGATCAGCATGCGGCGAATTTCATTCGTCCCCGCGCCGATGTCCAGCAGCTTGGCGTCGCGCAGGAAGCGTTCGACCGGCCAGTCCTTGGTATAGCCCGCGCCGCCGAGTGCCTGGACCGCCTCCCCTGCGACCTTGAAGGCGTTTTCGCTGGCGAGCAGGATCGCGCCGGCGGCGTCGAAGCGGGTGGTCTTGCCCGCGTCGCATGCCTTGGCGACGGCATAGACATAGGCGCGGGCGGAATTGAGCGCGACATACATGTCGGCGACCTTGGCCTGCATCAGCTGGAAGCTGCCGATCGCCTGGCCGAACTGCTTGCGTTCGCGCAGGTACGGCAGGACGACGTCGAGGCACGCCTGCATGATCCCGAGCTGAATGCCCGCGAGCACGGTGCGCTCATAGTCGAGGCCGCTCATCAGCACGCCGACGCCGCCGTTGAGCGGGCCCATGACGTTTTCTTCCGGCACTTCGCAATCGGTGAAGACGAGTTCGGCGGTGGGCGATCCGCGCATGCCCATCTTGTCGATCTTCTGACCGATCTCGAACCCCTTCATGCCGCGTTCGATGATGAAGGTGGTGATGCCGCGGCTGCCTTCGCCGGTCTTGGCATAGACGACGAGGACATCGGCATAGGCGGCGTTGGTGATCCAGAATTTGGTGCCGTTGAGGACGTAGCGGTCACCGCGATGCTCGGCGCGCAGCTTCATGCTGACGACGTCACTGCCGGCGCCGGCTTCGGACATGGCGAGGCTGCCGACATGTTCGCCGCTGATCAGCTTGGGCAGGTATTTCGCCTTTTGCTCGGCATTGGCCCAGCGGCCGATCTGGTTGACGCACAAGTTGGAGTGCGCGCCGTAGCTGAGGCCGATCGAGGCCGAGGCGCGGCTGACTTCCTCACACGCGATGACATGTTCGAGATAGCCGAGGCCGAGGCCGCCATCCTCCTCCGCAATGGTGATGCCGTGCAGGCCGAGTTCGCCCATCGGCGCCCAGAGTTCGTCGCGCGGGAACCAGTCGTCGGCGTCGATCTTTGCCGCGAGCGGCGCGATCTGTTCGCGGGCGAAGCGTTCGGTGGTTTCGCGGATCATGTCCGCGGTTTCGCCGAGTGCGAAGTCCATCTGGGGCAGGCTCATGGCGCTCTCCTGAATGTGTTTTGCGGCATCCTAGCGCCCGATGCGCGATGCGGGAAATTGAAAGGCGGCGCGGGACAGCATAGACGGTATCTATGATCGAACGCTATTTGCTGCGCTATTTCCTCGCCGTCATCGATAGCGGAACGTTCACCGCCGCCGCCGCGCAGATGGCGGTTTCGCAACCCACGCTGTCGGCGGGCATCGCCAAGCTGGAGCGCGAGGTCGGCGCGAAGCTGCTGCGCCGGTCGAGCCAGCGGATCGAGCTGACCGAGGCGGGGTCACAATTCGCGGTCCATGCGCGGCGGATCGAGCGCGAGTTCAACCTGGCGGCGGCGGCGGTCGGCGGGATTGCGCAGCCCGCGACGCTGCGGCTGGGGGTGCTGACGACGATTGCGAGTGGGGAGCTGGCGGCGTTGGTCGCGCGGATTGCCGCCGATGCGCCGGGGCTGGCGGTCGAGCTGGTCGAGGGCAATGCGACGGTGCTGGCGCAGCATATCGCGCGCGGACGGGTCGATCTGGCGCTGACTGCGGTGCAGGGCGATGCCGTGGGCGATAGCGAGGCGTTGCGCAGCGAACCCTATCTGCTGGCCCTGCCCGCCGGGCATCGGCTGGCCGGGGAAGCGGCGCTGCCCGGCGAGGCGCTGGCGGGCGAGACGATGATCGTGCGGCGCAGCTGTGAGGCGCTGCCGGAGAC
>NZ_LSJM01000452.1 GCF_001557215.1 Sphingomonas sp. CCH9-E2
GACCCGCCAGCGCCGCACCGACGTCGATCGGGTTGAGCAGGAAGTCGCGGAATTCGAAGCTGACCTTGCCGGTCGCGATATAGGCCTTGAGCGGTTCCATACCCGTCACGGCAAAGTTCGCGCAATGGCCGCAGGTGCGCGAGCCATATTCGATCAGCTTGATCGGCGCGTCCGGGTTGCCCATGCGGAAGCCGCCTTCGGGCGTCTTGACCACGGTGTCGACCCATGCGGTTCCCGCCGGTGCGGATGCGCCCGCGACCGGGGCCGCAGGCGCGGCGCTGCTGTTGTTGCCGGCATTGTCGCCACCGCAGCTGGCCAGCGCCAGTGCCGATACCAGCCCGATTACAATTCGCTTCAAGTCACGTCTCCACACGTTGGGGGATGGTCAGCGCGCACCGGCGGCACGCAGTTCGGGTTCGAGCGTCTCCCAATGTCCGCCGCCACCGGTCTTGCCATTGATCACGAAGGTGGGGGTACCCTTAATCACCTTCCACGATGCGTCGGCCATCGCGGTCAGGCGATTGAGGTCGGTCGGGGTCGCGAAACACTGGTTGATCGTCGCATCGCTCATGCCGCGGCCGCGCATCAGCGTGGCGAGGCCCGATCCTTCCGCTGCCGCCTTGAGCTGCATCAATCGCGTTTCGGATTGCAGCGCCGCCGCATTGCCCTGCCACCATGCCGCGCCACGGCGCGCCCAGTCGCGCTGCTCGGCAAAGATCGCATCGGTCGCACCGACAAAACCGCGCGGCCCGGCGCAACGCGCGAGCAGCGCAGCGGCCATGTCGAGCGGGTCGCGCACGGCGTGGCGCACTTCGATTCGCACCATACCGCGCCGGACATAACCATCCTTCAGTGGCACTTTCGCTTCGGCCATGAACTCCGCGCAATGCCCGCAAGTGTAGCTGAGATATTCGACCAGCCGCACCTTCGCGGCCGGGTTGCCGATCAGATAGGCGCCCGACGGCGCTTGCACGACATAGGTCGACCAGTCGCGCGGGGCGGCGGCCTTTGCCTTTGGCTGCTGCGCGGTCGCGCCCCCCGCAACGAGCGCGCCGACGGCCAGCGGAACGAGGATGGCGAACATACGCATCAATCGATCTTTCCCAGTTTGAACGGCGGCGCGGCGAGGCCGGCCCCCAATCCTTCGAGCACCGCGCGCAATTCGGGATCGACGATCGCGCGCAGGCTGTCGC
>NZ_LSJM01000044.1 GCF_001557215.1 Sphingomonas sp. CCH9-E2
CCCCCGCCAGGGGGAGGTGGCAGGCGCAGCCTGACGGAGGGGGAGGACGGCGATGCCCTTGAGCCTCCTTCCGCGATGCTTCCTCCCCCTCCGACGCCTTCGGCGCCACCTCCCCCTTGCGGGGGAGGATTGACCGGCCACCCTTTCCTACAGCCCCCCGCCTGTGTCATGGCTTGACCACAATGTCCGCGACCACCCCATCTCAACTGCAACGGCACTGCGCCACCGTCGCGCTCCGGTCGCCCACCCGCCCAGCCACCATCGCTTCCCGGACGCAAACCGGTCGCCCACCGGTTGTCAGCCTGTCGCGTGGCCGTTGCGCGTCGGTCGCCCCGGTGTCGCTCCCGTGTCGCGTCGGTGTCGCGTCACCGTCCCAAACCCGCCCGCTCGCGGTCGCTTCACCCCTACACACCCCCATTCTTGTCAGCATCGTCCGGACAGCCGCGCCATGAGCATCCCCCGCATCCTCATCATCGCCGGCTCCGATTCCGGCGGCGGCGCGGGCATCCAGGCCGATATCCGCACGGTCACCATGCTCGGCGGCCATGCCACCACCGCGATTACCGCGATCACCGCGCAGAACACGCTCGGCGTCACCGCCATCCACCCGGTGCCGGTCGATATCGTGCTGGCGCAGATCGACGCGGTGACCTCCGACATCGGCTGCGACGCGGTGAAGATCGGGATGATCGGATCGGCGGAGATCGCCCATGCCGTCGCCGACCGGCTTGAGGCGCTCGATTGCCCGATCGTGTTCGATCCGGTGATGATCGCCACCAGCGGATCGGTGCTCGCCGACCCCGAAACCATCGCCGCGTTCGAACGGCTGATGACGATCGCCTCGGTCGTCACTCCCAACCTCCCCGAACTCACCGCGCTCGGCGGGCGCCAGGCGGTGCTCGGCTATGGCTGCCACCTCGCCGAAAAGGGCGGGCACAAGGAAGGGCCGACGATCCTCGACCAGCTCTATGCGCCCAAGGACCGGCTGGTGATGGAGATCGAGGCGGAGCGGATCGATACTCCCGACACGCATGGCACCGGTTGCACCTTCGCCGCCGCGCTCGCCACCGGGCTCGGCTCGGGCCTGTCGATCGGCGAAGCGTTCATTCAGGCGGTGCGCTTCGTCCGCCTCGCCATCCTCAACGCGCCGGGCCTGGGCGAGGGTCATGGCCCGGTCGGCCATGCGCTCGGCATGGTGCCCTTCGACGTGGTCGACGAGGATGGCGATGCCTGATCTGAGCTACGAATTGCGCCACGCGCCGCGCGGTCCGGTGGCGGGAGTGGACGAAGCGGGTCGCGGCCCGCTCGCCGGACCCGTGGTCGCCGCCGCCGTGATCCTCGACCCCGACTGCATCCCGCCGGGCATCGACGACTCAAAGGCGCTGACCGCCGCCAAGCGCGCGGCACTGTGCGAGGCGATCCTCGGCTGTGCCCGCGTCGGCATCGGTATCGCCAGTGTCGAAGAGATCGATCGGCTCAACATTCTCTGGGCAACGATGCTGGCAATGACCCGCGCTGTCGCCGCGCTCGACCTGTCGCCAGCCTATGTGCTGGTCGACGGCAACCGCTGCCCGGACTGGCCCCATGCCAGCGAGCCGGTGATCGGCGGCGACGCGCTCTGCCTGTCGATCGCCGCCGCCTCGATCGTCGCCAAGCATCGCCGCGACTGCATCATGGCTGAACTCGACGCGCTCCACCCCGGCTATGGCTGGGCCAGCAACAAGGGCTACGCCGCGCGCGTCCATCAGGAAGCGCTGCGCACCCTCGGCCCCACCCCCCACCACCGCCGCAGCTTCGCACCGGTGGCACAAGCGGAACTGGATTTTGGCGTTCCGCTACGCGCTGCTTGAGGAACCGCCCTCCGCGCAGGGGGTTTTAGAACATATCGTGAACATAAAGGATTGCATCATGACCGACACGCTGCACAACCCCAAACTGGACGACCACCCCGGTTCGAATACCCGAAAAGGATCCCGATGAATGGGTTTCGGGCGACGATCCAATGACCGGTGCGCAGGCTTCTTACCTGACGACCCTGTGCGAAGAGGCAAAACTCGATTTGCCGGCACCCGATCTCAGCAAGGCCGATGCCTCCAGGATGATCGATGAACTCAAGGCAAGGCTGAACCGTTGAAGCTCTGAACCGAGCCGGGAGATCGCAGTGGAAACGCAACGCCTTTATCGTGGCCGACTGATCGACCATCTCCATCTGGTCGTAGCGGATTTGGATGCGGCGCGACGCTTCTACACGGCGATCTTCGGCGTGCTGAACATCCCGATCGCCGGCAACGGCGACGATTATTTCTGGGCGGACGAGTTGTTCGTCTCCACCGCCGACAGCCAGGCGGCGCTCGGCAAGCTCACCGGCCGCCACCACCTCGCCTTTCAGGCAAAGGACCGCGCCGCGGTCGATGCGTGGTACAGAGCCGGGCTGGCGGCGGGCGGCATCGACAATGGCGCGCCGGGCGAGCGGCCCTATCATCCCGGCTATTACGCCGCCTTCCTGCTCGATCCGGCGGGCAACAATATCGAGGCGGTGTTCCACGGCGAGGCGAACCAGAATGTCGATGCCGTGGTAGTGGAGTTTGATGCCCCGGTCGGCTCGTCCTGACCGTCGCTCTTTGACATGAGGGAAAAGGCCCGCCGCCGCACCTGAGTGCAACGACGGGCCTCCTTTCCTCCCCAGGAACTGTGGAGCGCGAGCCTCAGCGGCTACGCGGCAAACTGATTCATCGTATTGTGGACCCCGCCGGCCTTCAGCGCGGCCTCACCGGCGAAATATTCCTTGTGATCGTCGCCAATGTCCGACCCGGACATGTTCTGGTGCTTCACACAGGCGATACCCTGCCGGATCTCCTGCCGCTGCACGCCCTTGACGTAGCCGAGCATCCCCATCTCGCCGAAATACTCCTTGGCGAGATTGTCGGTCGACAGCGCCGCGGTGTGATAGGTCGGCAGGGTGATGAGGTGATGGAAAATGCCGGCCCGCGCCGCCGCGTCCTTCTGGAAGGTGCGGATCTTCTCGTCCGCTTCCTCGGCCAGCGGCGTACCGTCATATTCGACGCTCATCAGCTTGGCCCGGTCATAGGCCGACACGTCCAGCCCCTCCGCCTCCCAGCGATCGAACACCTGCTGACGGAAATTGAGCGTCCAGTTGAAGCTCGGCGAGTTGTTGTAGACCAGCTTGGCATTCGGAACGACCTCGCGAATCCGGTCCACCATCGACGCGATCTGCTCGATATGGGGCTTCTCGGTCTCGATCCACAGCAGGTCGGCACCGTGCTGAAGGCTGGTAATGCAATCGAGCACGCAGCGATCCGCCCCGGTCCCCTCGCGGAACTGGAACAGGTTCGACGGCAGCCGCTTCGGCTTCATCAGCTTGCCGCCACGGTTGATGACGACATCGCCATTGACGCCCGACAGGTCGGTGACCTCCTCGCAATCGAGGAACGCGTTATACTGGTCGCCCAGATCGCCCGGTTCCTTCGAGTAGGCGATCTGCTTGGTCAGCCCGGCGCCGAGCGAATCGGTCCGCGTGACGATGATCCCGTCATCGACCCCCAGCTCCATGAAGGCATAGCGACAAGCGCGGACCTTCGCCAGGAAGTCCTCATGCGGCACCGTGACCTTGCCGTCCTGATGCCCGCACTGCTTTTCGTCGCTGACCTGATTCTCGATCTGGAGCGCACAGGCCCCGGCCTCGATCATCTTCTTGGCGAGCAGATAGGTCGCCTCGGCATTGCCGAAGCCCGCATCGATATCGGCGATGATCGGCACGACATGCGTTTCGTAGCTGTCGATCGCATTCTGAATCCGCGCCGCCTCGACTTCGTTGCCGGCGTCCCGCGCCGCATCGAGATCGCGGAACATCATCCCCAGTTCCCGAGCATCGGCCTGCTTGAGGAAGGTATAGAGCTCCTCGATCAGCGCCGGGACGCTGGTCTTTTCGTGCATCGACTGATCGGGCAGCGGTCCGAACTCGCTGCGCAGCGCCGCGACCATCCAGCCGGAGAGATAGAGGTAGCGCCGCTTGGTGCTGCCGAAATGCTTCTTGATCGCGATCATCTTCTGCTGCGCGATGAAGCCGTGCCAGCAGCCGAGCGACTGGGTGTAGGCCGCCGGGTCGGCGTCATAGGCCGCCATGTCGCGGCGCATGATCCCGGCGGTGTAGCGCGCAATGTCGAGACCCGTGCGGAACCGGTTCTGCAACCGCATGCGTGCCACCGATTCGGCATCGATGCCGTCCCAGCGGCCCTGCTGTGCGTCGATGGGCTTGGCGGCCCGGGCAATCTCGTCCTGATAGGTCATTGCGTCACCTCGCTTGGATTGCGAGTGTGACTATTCACTCGTTTCGCGGATTTCCGACCAAATCGACGCGCCAACCGGTCGCAAAGTGCGTCAAAGCATCTCAACCCTCGTTGTTTTGTAAATTTATGACATGCAGAGCCGAGCCAGAATCGTCCCCGGCGAGTCTTTTTCGCCACACCCCAAACCTAGTGCCTGTGGATAACTTTCGGACTCAACATGTGGACAAGTCCCGAAATGTTCCGGCAAGTTAACGGAATCCCAAGCCTTTTCGTTAACCAATGTTCGCTTGACGGAGTCCGGCGTTCGTGGCGTTTCACCGGTTCAACGGGGTTTGGAGTGGTTAATGGGGGTCATCGAAAAGGTCGCTGAGGCGACGCAGGCAGCGGTCGAGGTGCGCACCCGCAGCTGGGTCGACGTGCTCCCGCTCGATTCGATCATCCAGCAGGATTGTATCGAAGCGATGCGCGCCCTTCCCGCCGCGTCGGTCGACATGATCTTCGCCGACCCGCCCTACAACCTCCAGCTCGGCGGCGACCTAAACCGCCCCGACGGCAGCCATGTCGACGCGGTGACCGACGATTGGGACAAGTTCGATTCGCTGTCCGCCTATGACGCCTTTACCCGCGCCTGGCTGGCCGAGGCGCGCCGCGTGCTCAAGCCCAACGGCACGATCTGGGTGATCGGCAGCTACCACAACATCTTCAAGGTCGGCTCGGCGATCCAGGATCTTGGCTTCTGGATCCTCAACGACATCATCTGGCGCAAGGCCAACCCGATGCCCAATTTCAAGGGCACGCGCTTCACCAACGCGCATGAAACGCTGATCTGGGCGTCGATGGGCGAGAAATCGAAATACACCTTCAACTATCGCAGCATGAAGACGCTCAACGACGAGCTTCAGATGCGCAGCGACTGGGAATTCCCGATCTGCGGCGGGCAGGAGCGGCTGAAGAAGAACGGCACCAAGGTCCACCCGACCCAGAAGCCCGAGGCGCTGCTCTACCGCGTGATGCTGGCCTGCACCAAGCCGGGCGACATCATCCTCGACCCCTTCTTCGGCACCGGCACCACCGGTGCGGTGGCCAAGCGCCTGCGCCGTCACTGGATCGGGATCGAGCGCGAAGGCAATTATGTCGAAGCGGCGCAGGAGCGCATCGCCGCCGCGCTGCCGCTCGACGAGAGCGCCGTCACGACGATGATGGCGCCGCGCCAGGCACCGCGCGTCGCGTTCGGCACACTGATCGAGACCGGCTATCTCAAGCCCGGCACCGTGCTGAGCGATGCCAAGCGCCGCTGGCGCGCGGTGGTCAAGGCCGACGGATCGCTGCTCACCGATTGCGGCGTGGCCGGGTCGATCCACAAGGTCGGCGCTACGCTGCAGGGCGCGCCCTCGTGCAATGGCTGGACCTTCTGGCACCATGAGGGCGAGGGACGGCTCCAGCCGATCGACAGCCTGCGCCAGACCTATCTGCTCGCGACACAGCCCTGATCCGCGCTAGAGGGGGAGCATGACGATCTCCCCCGCCGCCCGCCTCTACCTCCGCCCCGTTGCGCCGGTCGACAGCCCGATCGGCTATGACGGACAGGTGGCGCGCCTCGCCGGGGGGCTGAGCTGGTTCGCGGCCTATGAGCTGATCGCGGTCGAGGGCGGCCGTCGCGTCGCGCAGCAGCTGGTTCCGGTCGAACGCCTGCCCGGCCTGCTCACCCAGCTGCCCGAGGGACAGGCCGAACGCCTCCGCACCCTCGCCGCCGCCATCTCCGCGCCGCGCCCGATGATCCGCGCGGGCGAGCGGACGCTGCGGCTCGATCAGCCGTTGGTTGCGGGCATCCTGAACGTCACCCCCGACAGTTTCTCCGATGGCGGGAAGCATGGCGACGACGCCGAAGCGATTGCGCAGGCCGGGTTCGATATGGGGCTGGCGGGCGCATCCTTGGTCGATGTCGGCGGCGAATCGACCCGCCCCGGTGCCGAGCCGGTGTGGGAGGGCGACGAGATCAAGCGCGTGATTCCGGTGATCGAACGGCTGGCCAAAGCCGGCGTGCCGGTGTCGGTCGATACGCGCAAGGCGTCGGTGATGGAGGCGGCGCTGGCCGCGGGTGCGCATCTCGTCAACGATGTCGCCGCGCTCGCCTTTGATCCCCGCGCGGTCGAAGTCGTCGCCAACGCCGGTTGCCCGGTGATCCTGATGCACTCGCCCGACCCGGCCCAGTCGCCGCATGGCGGCAGCGGCTATCGCGATCCGTTGATCGACGTGTTCGATTGGCTGGAGGTGCGGGTCGCGGCGGTGGCCGCAAGCGGCGTCCAGCGCAGCAATATCGTGATCGATCCCGGCATCGGCTTCGGCAAGTCGCTCGCCGACAATCTTGCGCTGATGAACGGCCTGACACTGTTCCACGGTCTCGGCCTGCCGATCATGCTCGGCGCCAGCCGCAAGCGGATGATCGGCGCGCTGGATCATGAGGCCCCGGTGGAACGCCGGCTCGGCGGATCGCTGGCACTGGCGCTCAAGGGCGCGGACACCGGATGCCAGCTGCTGCGCGTCCATGATGTCGCAGAGACGGTTCAGGCGGTGCGCGTGTGGCGCGGGATGAAGGACCACGGGCTGGTCGGCCAGCCGCGATGAACCTCAGTTCAGCGGGCCGGGCCGGGTGCGCTGGTCGACATAGGTGCGCTGGACGTTGAACGCGCTGGGCCGCGCGTCGCGGAACCGGTCGCGGCGGCGCTCGGCCTCGGCCGCGATCTTTTCGAGGCTCTCGACCAGATCGTCGAGGTTGCGCCGCTTTTCGCTCGCGGTGGCGTCGCGACACTCATCCATGCACGCGGCGACCAGATCAGGCACGCGGCGGCGGATGACGTTGGCCCAATCGACCGCATCGGTCGCGAGCGGATCGCTGTCGGCGATGGCAAGCAGCCGCGCGCAGCTGGTCCGCGCCGCCGCCACGCGGCTGACCGCCCAATCGGCTTCGCTGGCGGTCAGCGTCCACGCCGCCTCGAGTGGATCGCCCGGATCGTTGGCCTGACTGCGGCGCAGCCGGTACCGATCGAGCTTCGCGCGCAACCGGCGGATGCCGAACCATGCCCCGAATGCCGCGGCACCCGCAGTCACCAGCACCACGGCGATCGCCGCAAGCGCGAGAAAGGCGGCAACGAAGACAAGGAAGCGGAGCATCGCCCGACTATATGGGATCGCCCGCGCGCTTCGCCAGTGTCACAGCGTGTAGCCGCCGTCCGCCAGTAACGTCGTGCCGGTAATCAGCGCCGACTGATCGCTGAGCAGAAACGCGATCTGCTCCGCCACCTCCTCCGCCTTGGCATAGCGCCCCAGTGGCGTCGCCATCGCGGCGAGTTCGGCAAAGGCGGCGTCGCGACCGATCTGTACGACGCGATCGGCGAACATCGGCACCGCGTCCCACACCGGCGTTTCGACCCCGGCGGGCGCGATGGCGTTGACGCGAATGCCGTTCGCCGCCCCCTCCTTTGCCGCAACCTTGGCCAGATGGAGCAATGCCGCCTTGGAACAGCCATAGGCAGCGACGCCCGGCTCGGCCTTGATCCCCGCCGCCGACGCGGTCAGCACGATGCTGCCCCCACGCGCGGTCATCGCCCGCATTGCCGCGCGCAGCGTCAGAAATGCGCCGTCGAGATTGACCGACAGGATCCGCCGCCACTCGGCAAAGTCGAGCGCGGCGATCGCCGCTGCTCCCGCGACGCCAGCATTGACCACGGCGTGATCGATCCCGGTGAGGTCAAGGCCGTCCCAAAGCGCGTCATCCGCAACATCGCCGACGACGCGGTGACAGGTCGTATCAAACTGTGCCGCAGCCAGCGTAGTCGCGTCGCGGTCCACAAGGATGAGCCGCACCGCACCCTCGGCCGCCAGCAGCTGCGCAACCGCCAGCCCGATGCCTGAGGCCGCGCCCGTTACGAGCGCGCAACGTCCTTCAAATCGTTTCGTCATCGCGCTAGCATAGCGGCATCCGACGGTTCGACGAAGCGCCCTCGCCCATGGAGACCAGCATGACGGCATCTGCAAATCGCTATTCGGGCGGCGCGATCTTGCTCCACTGGCTGATCGCCGCGCTGCTGCTCGCCAATGTCGTCATTGCCTTCACGATGGAGGATGTGCGGGGTCTGATGCCGCTGCACAAGTCGATCGGCATCACCGTGCTGCTGTTGACGCTGGTGCGGATCGGGTGGCGACTGACCCATGCCGCCCCGCCGCTTCCCGCAGCTCTGGCGCCATGGGAGCGGCTGGCCGCGCGCGTCACGCATGGCGCTTTCTATCTGCTGCTGCTGGTCATGCCGCTGCTCGGCTGGGCGACGTCTTCAGCCGGCAAATGGGGCACCGGCGCGCTGTTCGGCGTCATCCCCTGGTTCGACCTGCCGCTCGGCAAGTCGGAGGCGCTGAACGAAACGCTGGGCGAAGCGCATGAACTCGCGGCCTATCTGACGATTGCGCTGATCGTCCTGCACGTCGCCGGCGCGCTCAAGCATCAGTTCATCGACCGCAACGGCACGCTCAGCCGGATCCTGCCCGGCCGCTGAGACTCGTCTTTTGAGTTCCGGCACCGGCCCGCTCCCCCACCCGGCCACCCAGCGGCAGCATCATATGGGTGGCCGGGTGGGGGAGCGGGCCTGTGCCGCAAACCCTAAGCCGCGTTCTGGTCGATCCCCAGCTCGCCCAGCTTTCGGTAGAGGGTCGAGCGCCCGATGCCGAGGCGTCGGGCCACTTCGGTCATCCGCCCGCGATAATGGCCGATGGCGAGGCGGATCACGTCCGCCTCGATCTCCTCCAGGGCGCGCAAATTGCCGTCGGGCTTGAACAGGGTGACCCCCGCCC
>NZ_LSJM01000453.1 GCF_001557215.1 Sphingomonas sp. CCH9-E2
CCCCCGCCGACATCGCCTATCGCATCGGCGACGCTGCGTTCGTGGGCGACACCTTGTTCATGCCCGACTATGGCACCGCGCGCGCCGATTTCCCGGGTGGTGACGCACGGACGCTGTACCGCTCGATCCGCAAGCTGCTGTCGCTGCCGGACGATACGCGCCTGTTCCTGTGCCACGACTACAAGGCGCCGGGCCGCGAAGACTATCGCTGGGAAACCACCGTCGCCGCGCAACGCCGCGACAGCGTGCATGTCCATGACGGGGTGAGCGAGGACGCGTTCGTCGCCATGCGCGAAGCACGCGACGCGACGCTGGCGGTGCCAAGACTGCTGCTCCCCTCGATCCAGGTCAATGTCCGCGCGGGACAGCTCCCGGAAGCGGAGGACAATGGCGTTCGCTATCTGCGCATCCCGGTAAAGCGGCGCAGCGCATAGCGCCACGCGCGCGTCGGGGGTTTACTCGAATGCCGTCAGGATCGGGCAGCCTTCGCCCTCCCCCGCCGCACAGCGCACTGCCAGCGCCTCCAGCGCGGCGCGCGCCTCGGCCAGCCGTGCCATCTGCACGTCGATCGCGGCAATGCGGTCGCGCGCCAGTGCCTGCGCCCGCGCGCGATCCTCACCAGCATTGAGCGTCAGCAACTCGCCAATCTGAGCCAATGTAAACCCCGCGCCCGCCGCAGTCCGGATGAAACGCAACCGCGCCACATCCGCCGCGCCATACCGCCGCACGCCCCCGACCCGGCTCGGTTCGTTCAGCAGGCCGCGCCGTTGATAGAAGCGGATCGTCTCGACCCCCACGCCCGCCGTCCTGGCTAGTCCCCCAATCGTCATGTCATTCACAACTTGACTCCGTACCATGGTACGGACCCTATCTGGTGTGGGTACGTTCGATATCCAAGGAGTTCGTCATGCCCACCAAGCCGACCGCCAGCCTCTACCGCATGGTCATGCCCGGCCATATCTGCCCCTATGGTCTCAAGGCCAAGGCGCTGCTGGAGCGCAAGGGCTATGCCGTCGAGGACCATTGGTTGAAGACCCGCGCCGAAACCGACGCCTTCAAGGCCGAACACGGCGTCGCGACCACGCCGCAGACCTTTATCGACGGGCAACGCATCGGCGGATATGACGACCTCCGCCGCCAGTTCGGCCTGCACGTGCGCGCAAAGGGCGAGACCAGCTACGCCCCGGTGATCGCGCTGTTCGGGATGATGGCCCTGCTGGCGCTCGCCGCCAGCCATGCCGCCTATGGCTCCCCGTTCACCATCCGCGCGGCGGAATGGTTCATCTCCTTCAGCATGGTCGCACTCGCCATCCAGAAGCTCCGCGATGTCGAAAGCTTCTCGACCATGTTCCTGGGTTACGACCTGCTCGCGCGGCGCTGGGTGCCTTATGCTTATATCTATCCATTCGCGGAGGGCGCGGCCGGCGTGCTGATGACGGCACAGGCGCTGCACTGGCTGTCGATCCCGCTCGCCGCGTTCATCGGCAGCGTCGGCGCGGTGTCGGTGTTCAAGGCGGTCTATGTCGAAAAGCGCGAACTCAAATGCGCCTGCATGGGCGGCGACAGCAATGTGCCGCTCGGCTTCATCTCGCTGACCGAAAATGTGATGATGGTGGCGATGGCGGTATGGATGCTGCTGCGCTGATCAGCCGCGCGCCGTCACCATCCGCCGCGCCTCGGCGAGGCCAGCCGCGAGGATGTCGGCGCCATCGGGCACCAGCACACCCGGCTCCAGCTGCCAGCGCGGTCGGTCCTGCACGTCATAAACCGGCTCGGCCGAATATTGCAGATCGAACCCGGTCCGGTTGAGCCGCAGCGGGAACACCGCCGCGCCCAACTGCATCATCGGCGTCCCCACGATCCGCGCCCGGCCCAGCCCGCGCATGCCCATCGGGAACCCCTCGGCCATGCTCGCGCTCCAGCGGTCGCACAGCACGACCACCGGGCGGTCATAGGTGAACGGCCCGCGCGGCTCGACCCATTCGGTCCACGGCGCGCTGAGCCCACGCCCGGCCCGCCGCCGCATCAGCGCATAGGGCGCGCGGGTCGTAATGAACCGCCCCATAATCGGCCGCGCGACGGCGGTATCGCCCCCGCCATTGCCGCGCACGTCGATGATCAGCGCCGGGGCATCACGCAGCTCGGCCAGCGCCGCATCGAACGCCGCCGTCGCCGCATAATCGCCAAAGCTGCGGATCGCGATCATACCGATCCCGCCCTCCAGCCGCCGGTGCGCGATGGTCGCCGGTTCCGCCCGCTGCGGGATCGGAACCGCGACCTCCCCCTTCCCCGCCACCGCGAACTGCCGCGCCATCGCGCGCTTGCCCGCCACCACCGCGTTGATCGCGAACCGGTCCGCCGCCGGATCGGGCCGCGCCAAACAGGTCAGCGCCGCCGCCTTGATCGCATCGCTCACGGGCACGCCATCGACTGCGGTCACGACATCGCCGATCGCCAGCCCCGCTGCACTTGCCCCAGAGTCCGGAGCAACATTGGTCACGCGCAGGCCATCCGCGCTGCGCTCCACGAGCAGGTCGAACGGGGGCATCCGGGGAATGCCGTTCGGCCCGCTGCGCACCGATGTGTGCGGGTCGTAGAGTTCGCCCAGCGCCGCGCGCAGGACATGCGCGAAATCGTTCCAGCTCGGCGCGGCAATCGCGCGCGGGCGATAGACGCGGCGCACCTTGTCCCAGTCGGTCGCCTTCTCACCAAAGAAGCAATAGCGGTCGCGCAGCGTCTCCCACATCTCGTCGAAATCCTGCGCGAGCGTGACATCGCGCGGCGGCTCCTGCGCCCGAACGGCCAACGGAAGGACGGGAAGCGCAAGGCCGGCGGCAAGGCCGCGCAGCGCGGCGCGGCGATCGATCATGGTCATGGGACGGACGTAGCAGGCCGCTACCTTGTCTTCAACTACAGCCGTAGTCGCAACAATTAGCCCTCGCGGGCTGGAAGCGTCAGGACGAAGCGCGCGCCCTGACCCGGTGCGCTGTCCACGGTGATATCACCGCCCATCGCCCGGGCCAGCCGCCGCGCGATGTAGAGGCCGAGGCCACTGCCACCCGGCTCGGTCGGATCGACGCGCCCGAATTTCTCGAAGATGCGGGCGTGATCCTCCGGCGCAATCCCCTTGCCCTGATCCGCGACGATGACGCAGCCAAGCGGCCCCTCGCGCTCCAGCCGTACCCAGACCGACCCGCCCGGCGGCGAATAGCGCAGCGCGTTGCCGATCAGATTGACCATGATCTGCAGCACGCGGCGGAACTCGCCGGTCGCAGGCAGGCGCTCGTCCGCCTTGGGCTTGTCGATCCGCACATCCGCCTCGCTCGCGCGCACGGCGAGCAGGCCAGCGGCGCGGCGCGCGATATCGGCCAGGTCGATCGGCTCGGCCTCCACCTCGAAATCGTCGCGCTCGACGGCGGTCAGGTCGGCCAGGTCATCGACCAGCGACAGCAAATGCCGCCCGGCATTGGCGATGTCGCCGGCATATTCGGCATAATCGGTGCGCAACGGCCCTTCGATCTGCGCGCTGATGCTGTCGGCATTGGCGATGATGCGGCTCAACGGCTTGCGCAGCGCACGGTCGAGCCGCTGGCCGAACTCGCTGGTGAACACGGCTTCGGGTGCTGCCGGCGGGTGCGCCTGCGCGTCCGCGTCCGCATCGATCATCTCCGCCGCGCCGGTGAAGCCGGCAAAGCGCAACTGCGCATCGACGCGCGGGCTGGCAGACAGTCGCACGCGACGCCCGGTACCGCGCAGTTCCGCCACCTGGCCCTCGAACCGCCCCTGCTCCGCCGCTGCGGTCAGGATCGGCAGCGCGCCCTCATCATCCGCCTCCAGCGCGAACAGCAACGTCAGCGGCTGGCCCAGCATCTTGCCGGCGTCGAAACCGTAGCGCGCCCCCGCCTCCAGCGAGAGGTGCGTCAGCCGCATCGCCGAATCGCATTCCCACACCCAATCGGCGTCGGTGCGCAGGAAGTCATCCTCGCGGCCCTCATCCGCCGCGGCGCGCCACGCGGCGCGCGGACGCCAGCCGCTGACTTCCAGCCGCACGCCGTCACTATCGGGCTCGGCACGAACCCACAGGTCGATATCATCCTCGCCATCCGCAGCGACGATGTTGCGCGAAATCGCGATGCCCAGCCGCTGCGCCAGCCGCGCGATCGACGCGATCTGCGGCACCGCGACCGGCTCGCCCTGCTTGCCGCCCGCGCGCGCGTTCAGGTCCGACAGGCGCGGTTCGGCATCGAGCAGCCGCCCGTCGCGCCCGACCCGGCCGATCGCCACCGGCACATGCGGGTCCATCGCGTTCATGCCGCGCCTCCCAGCGCCTGCACCGCCGCGCGATAATCGCCCGGCAGCCGCAGCCCCGCCAGCGCCGCCCGCGCGTCATCGACCCCAACCGCCATGATCGTGTCGAGCGTCTCGGCAAAGGCCTCGATATCGCGGCGCGGATCGGCTTCGGTCAGTGCCAGGCCCAGTCGCGCAATCGCCCCCCGGTCCAGATCCAGCGCACGCAACGCGACCCACAGCCGCCCGCTGCCTGCATCGAGCGCCAGGCCGCGCGCGACGGCATAATCCACCCCCAACGCATGGGCGAGGAGCCCCGCGAACAGCGTCACCCGCCGGTCGCCGAGCGCTTCGTTGAGCAATTCGGGCAGCTCGTCCGGCTGCGCATCGATCGCGACCGCCAGCCGCATCACTGCCGCCTCGACCCGGTCGCCCTCGTCATGCGCGGCCAGGCTGCGCTGCGCCGCTTCGGCCAGCACGCGATCGAGCGCGGCGACATCGGGCGGGGCAAGCTGCGCAGTCGCGGTGACGCGCGCACGCAACGCGGCGGCCACCCACCACACCAGCTTGTGATGCAGTTCGGCGGGCAGATCGGTCTGCGGCAATGGCCCCGCTTCGGGCAGGCTGCGACGGCGGCTCTCGGCGATCAGCACGCCCATCGCGCTTTGCGCCAGCACCCGGTCGGGATGCTGGACGAAGCGGTTGATCAGGCTCGGTCGTTCAGGGTCGTCATGCGCCTGCACCGGCATGCCGCTCGCCAGCAGCTCCTGCCGCACCTGCGCGATCAGCTCCGCCATCAGCTCGGCGTCGCGCAGCAGGCCCGACTCGCTCAGCGCGGCAAACACGCCATCGGCCTCGGCGAGCACGGCGGCGAGATCGGTCTCTCCCTGCACCTGCAGCTGCCGCACGCCATGGTCGCGAATCTCGCCCTCGACCGTATCGACCAATGCGCGCAGCAGGCGACCCAGCCCGACTCGCGTCCGCTCGTCCAGCCGGTGCGATTCGGGAAGGAAAAAATCGTCGATCGCCGTCGCCAGCCCCCGGTAAGCGGCAGCGTCCGCACCCGCGGCATGCGCGAGCAACGTGCGGGCGCCCCGAATGGCGGCGCCATCACTCATGTCGACATTGGGGTCGGACATGGTCTCCGGAATAACGGAATGCGGTTAAGGTCGCCCTAAGGCTTTTCCCGCCTGCTCTCAACCGCTGCGGCGAGCGTCGCGAATGCGTAAAGCGCAATCAGCGCCAGTCCCCAGCTCACCCGCCCAGCAATCGCAAAGGGCGTGACGAGCAGCAGATAGGCCGCCGGACTGCCCCACCAGCGGCGGATCACCGCCTGGCTGCGCTCGGCAATCGCGGTCGCGGCAATCGTCACCAACGCCAGGATCGTGCCGTCGAGCGTCGAGTCGATCCTCATTTCGCTGAGGCCCAGCGCCCCCACGACCGCGCCGACGATCGCGCCGATCAGCGCCTCCTGCAGCAGCGCGCGCTTTTCCTCACCACGCAGCGCCGACAGCGCCGCGCCGGTGGCCAGCGCCGCCACGCCCGGAATCGCGATCCCCGCGCCCCAGGCAAAGCCGAACGCGATCAGCGCCACCGCTCCGGCCCCGGTCACCGCGCCGCCCGCCATCAACAGCCATCCGGGCACACCCTTCTCGACCACCTTGGGCAGCACCCAGCGCGCAACGCGGGTAAAGACATGGCGGTCGGCCCAGCTCGTCCGCCGTTCGGTCAGCGCGGCGAGCACCGCATTGCTGCGGCTGGCCAGCGCCGCGCCCTCGCGCTCGACGCCATGCCCGGCGCGTACTGCGCTCGTCGACAGCGGCAGCTGCTCCGCCCCCGCCTGCACGATCGCGCGCAGCAGGGTCGACTGGAAATCATAATCTGGCGGGAAGTCGGCGATATCCTTGATCCGCTGCGCCGGCGTGCGCGCGACCCCAGCCCAGCAGCTGCGCGCATCGATCCGCTCCAGTGACGCAGCGGGGTCCTGCGTCACTAGGATCGCGTCCTTGCCCTCACCCGCCATGCGATCGATCACATCGTCGGTAGTGACCAGCGCGTCGGCGACCACCACGACATGCGCCAACGGATGCACCCGCGCCGCCGCTTCCGCCGCCGATCGCACGATATCGACCGGCACCCCGCGCTTCGCCGCCCGGCTGACCGCGCCGAGTAAGGCCGGTGTGACCCGGCTGACGGCGACCAGAATATGCCCGGCACCCGCGCCGACCAGCAACCGCGCCTGATATTCGAGCAGGGTCATGCCCCCGAACGGCAGCGTCGCGGCGAGCACCCCCGCGCGATCGCCCGCATCCTCCGTCGCAAAGATCAGCCCCGCCAGCATGTTGATCCGGTTAGGCGAATTGATTCGGCGGGGGAAGCACCCAATTCCTCCCCCAGCTTGCTGGGGGAGGTGGCAGCGCGAAGCGCTGACGGAGGGGCCGCCGCTGCAAGCGGCGGAATTTTGCCGAGCTGCCCACGGCTGTCTACGCAGCCGCCCCTCCACCACCCGCTGCGCGGGCGGTCCCCCTCCCCTGCTGCGCAGGGGAGGAATG
>NZ_LSJM01000454.1 GCF_001557215.1 Sphingomonas sp. CCH9-E2
ACTTCGGTGAGCCGGCTGCTCCGCCGCCGCCTCCGCCGGCAGTGTGCACCCCGGGGCCGTACATTGTCTTCTTCGAGTGGGACAAGTCGGACATCACGCCGGAAGCAGCAGGCATCCTGGATAACGCCATCTCGGCCTACCAGAACTGCGGCAATGCGCAGGTCATGCTCGCCGGTCACGCTGACCGTTCGGGCGCAGCCAGCTACAACGTCGGCCTCTCGCAGCGTCGTGCGGACTCGGTCCGTTCGTACCTGTCGGGCCGCGGCATCCCCGACGGCGTGATCGCATCGGAAGCGTTCGGCGAAAGCCGTCCGCGTGTCGACACCGCCGACGGCGTGCGCGAACTGCAGAACCGCCGCGTGGAAATCACTTACGGTCCGGGTTCGGGCATGTAAGCCGCGCGGTCCACACTGTGGATCGACAAGATTTGGGGAGGTCGGGCAACCGGCCTCCCTTTTTCTTTGTGCTTGTGGCCTAGCGCCGGATGCGCTGGCGAGATTGTCTCGCCCCTAACCCTCGCGCGCTCCACGATCGCGACGTGGCGGAGCGTCCAATCTCCTCCTCGAGAGCAGCGGTGAACGCTACTGATGCGACCGCGACGCCGTGGACGCTCCGGCCCGAAGCGGGATTGGAGAGGCCAGATCGGCGGCTGTCTGCGCTTTTGCTGGAGGAACCCCCGAACCTAGTTCGCCTGCGCGGCTCACGGAAATCGACCGAAGCGTCGTGCTCTTGGCAGGTCTATCACCACGGCCTGCCGGTCGCTGCGCTTGGGCCCCGTGTTGGCTCGATCGAATGGGCGCGACGGGTCGCGAACGCCTGGTGTACGATCCGGCCTGATGATTCTCGGCATGTTCAGTGAACGTGGTGCGGCGCGGCTAGAAGGCGCTGCGGCCGGAGCGCTTGCTCGATTGAAGGCAGCGCTCGCAGTGCAGCCGATGGATCGGGCGGGCATCCGGCTGCGTGGATCCGCGCAACTGAACGCCCTCCTTGCCGCCGATGGTGCAATCGGCGCGGGCGTCGTACCTTTTGCTGGGTTCGGCGCTAAGCCCGTCCGTGCCATTCTATTCGACAAGACCGAACGCACCAATTGGGCCCTGACCTGGCATCAGGACCGGACGATCTGTGTGCGCGAGCGGAGGGACGTTGCGGGATTCGGGCCGTGGACCGTGAAGGCAGGCCTCCTCCACGTTGCCCCGCCGTTCGAACTGCTCGAACGCATGATCACGATCCGGATCCATCTGGACGATGTGCCGGAAGGCAACGCGCCGCTTTTGATCGCGCCCGGATCGCATCGCATCGGGCTCGTCCGCGAGGATGCTATCGCGGCCGCCGTCGCTGCCTGTGGCATCTATGCCTGCCTGGCCGACGCAGGTGACATCTGGGTCTACTCGACCCCGATCCTCCATGCATCCGCAGCGGCGGTCACACCGCGCCGCAGGCGGGTGCTGCAGGTGGACTATGCCGCGTTCGACCTGCCCGGCGGCCTTGAATGGTCAGGCATCTGAGCCGAGCGCATCGGCCAGCCAATCTGGTACGATCGCATCGCCCAGAGCCTCGACGCGGCGATGTTCCACCATCAGGCCGAGGTCGGGGTAGGTGGCGCGCGTGCGATCGCCCGGCTCACCCAGCGGGGCGACGACCAGGCGGCGATTGACCTTGGCCCGCCAGTTCATCCGAGCGGTGTTTTCCTGCCCGACATAACAACCCTTGGTGAAGCTGACGCCGTTCAGTTCCGCGGCGTTGCATTCGAGCCAGAGCGTCTTGTCCTGTCCGAGCTCTGCGGCACCCTCGGTCACGCCGAGGCGGAGGCGATGCTCGACCCAGCCTGATGCAGGCGATCCCGCTGCGTCGCCCAGCCAGCGCCAGCCCAGCGCCGCCAAGCGCGGATCGGGCACGCCATTCCCGGCGTTGCGCGACCAGTGGACGCCACCCTCCGTCGCCCCAATCGTGATCGGGCGACGCAGGCGATAGATCGCCAGGCGACGGATCAGCGCATCGCGCTGGGCTGCCTCGCAATCGATCAGGATATCGGCTTCGTCAGCCCACAGGATGAAGTCGAACAGCGCCTTGCCCTGGGGTGAGAGCAGCGCGGCCCAGAGCGGTGCATCGGGGCGCACCGCGTTTACATCCTGCGTCACCAGCCCCTGCAGGAAGCCACGCACATCCTCCCCGGAAACACGGATCAGGGCGCGGTCGGCCAGAAACGTCGCATTGGGCAGGGTGGCATCAGTCATGGCGAACAGGTAGGAGGCGGGGCAGACAAGCGAAAGAGGCTGAGATGGCAACGTTCGATCTGAAGCTCACCGGCGGCACGGTACATCTCCCCTCCGGCCCGGCGCAGGTCGATGTCGGTGTGCGCGACGGCAAGATCGTCGCAATCGGCGCGAGCGGCGACGCGGGCGAGGTGATCGACTGCACCGGCCTCGACGTCCTGCCCGGCGTGATCGACAGCCAGGTGCATTTCCGCGAGCCGGGGCTGGAGGCCAAGGAAGACCTTGAGTCCGGCAGCCGCGCGGCGGTGCTGGGCGGGGTGACTGCAGTGTTCGAAATGCCGAATACCAAGCCCAACACCGACAGCGCCGAGGCGGTGAACGACAAGCTCGCGCGCGCGAAGGACCGCATGTGGTGCGATCACGCCTTCTATGTCGGCGCAACCAACAGCAATGCCGAGCATCTGGCCGAGCTGGAGCGGATGCCGGGAACCGCGGGGGTCAAGATCTTCATGGGCGCGTCGACCGGCGATCTGCTGGTGTCGGACGACGCCAATCTCGCGCGGGTGCTGGCGAGCGGGCATCGCCGGGTTGCGATCCATGCGGAGGACGAGTTCCGCATGAACGACCGCGAAGGCGAGCGGGTGACGGGCGATCCGTCGTCGCATCCGGTGTGGCGCGATGACGAGAGCGCGATCCTGGCGACGCGGCGCATTCTGAAGCTGGCGCGCGAGGCGCGGCGGCGTATCCATGTGCTGCATGTGACGACGCCGGCGGAGCTGGAGTTGCTCGGACAGCACAAGGACATCGCGACGTGCGAAGTGACGCCGCAGCATCTGACGCTCGCAGGCGAGGACGCCTATCCGCGCCTCGGCACCTATGCCCAGATGAACCCGCCGATCCGTTCGGCCGCGCACCGTGAGGGGCTGTGGTACTGGCTCAACCAGGGCGTGCCGGATGTGCTCGGGTCGGACCATGCGCCGCATACGATCGAGGAGAAGGCGCGGCCCTATCCCGCCTCGCCCAGCGGCATGCCGGGGGTGCAGACGCTGTTGCCGCTGCTGCTCGACCATGTCGCCAAGGGGCGCACGACGCTGCAGCGGCTGATCGATCTCACCAGCGCGGGGCCGCAACGGGTGTTCGGGCTGGTGGGCAAGGGGCGGATCGCGGTGGGGTACGACGCGGATTTCACCGTGGTCGACCTGAAGAAGCAGTGGACGGTCGAGGAAGACTGGCTGGCGTCGCGCTGCGGCTGGTCGCCGTTCACCGGGGATCAGCTCACGGGCAAGCCGATCGGGACCATCATCCGCGGGCGTCAGGTGATGTGGGACGGGCAGCTGGCGAACAGCGCGCATGGGCGGCCGGTGCGGTTCGAGGCGGTGGAGTTCGGGTGAGCGAAGGAACGCTATACGGGCTTCTGACCCCGCTGATATTTCATTGGGGGGCAGTCAACGGCCTGTCGATGATAAGTGGCCGCTATCAGCGCAACGGTTGGCGCGCTGTGAGGCCATTGTTTCTTTTGCCGCAGCACCTCGCCGGGCTCGCGCTAATGTTGCTCGCGATGCTTTGCTTTGTGATCGGGACGAGAAACGGGGCGGGGTGGCTCTTCGTTGCGGGGAGCGCCTTCATGGTCGCTGACGTGGGTTGCATCTTCTCGGCCGTGCGGCGCGCAAGCTGACCGTTACTCCGCAGCGTCGGCGACCGCCTCCCGCTCAGCCTGTTGCCGCATCCACATCTCGGCATAGGTACCGCGCCGTTCGAGCAGCTCGGCATGCGTGCCTTGCTCGGCGATTTCACCATTTTCCAGCACGACAATGCGGTCGGCGTGGACCACGGTCGACAGGCGGTGGGCGATGACGATGGTGGTGCGGCCGCGCTCAATGGCTTCGAGCGTGTCGAGGATTTCAGCTTCGGTGCGGGAATCGAGCGCGCTGGTGGCTTCGTCGAGGATCAGGATCGGCGGGTTCTTGAGCAGGGTCCGCGCGATGGCGACGCGCTGTTTCTCGCCGCCTGAGAGCTTGAGGCCGCGCTCGCCGACGCGGGTGTCGTAGCCGTCGGGCATCGATTCGATGAAGCCGGCAATCGCTGCGCCGCGTGCCGCCTGTGCGACCTCCTCCGGCCCGGCGCCTTCGCGGCCATAGGCGATATTGTAGCCGATCGTGTCGTTGAACAGCACGGTGTCCTGGGGAACGATGCCGATCGCGGCGCGCAAGCTGGCCTGCGTCACCTGGCTGATGTCCTGCCCGTCGATCGTCACGCGCCCGCCGGTGAGGTCGTAGAAGCGGTAGAGGATGCGCGCGAGGGTGGACTTGCCCGCGCCCGAGGGGCCGACGATCGCGACGGTCTGGCCGGGGCGGATGACGAGATCGATGCCCTTGAGGATATCGCGTTCGGGATCATAGCCGAAGCGGACATTTTCGAACCGCACTTCGCCGCGATCCACGGTCAGTGGCGGGGCATCAGGGACGTCCTTCACCTCGGCTTGGGTGTCGATCAGGTCGAACATTGCGCCCATGTCGATCACGCCCTGCCGGATCGTGCGATAGACCCAGCCGAGCATGTCGAGCGGGCGGAACAGCTGGCTGAGCAGGGTCGAGACGAACACGACATCGCCCGCGGTGAACTCGCCGGTGGACCAGCCCCAGGCGACCACCGCCATCCCCGCTCCGAGCATCACATTGGTGATCAGCGACTGGCCCATGTTGAGCCAGGCGAGCGAATTCTCCGACTTCACCGCCGCCTTGGCATAGGATTCGACCGCGCGCTCGTAGCGATCGGACTCGCGCTGCTCGGCGCCAAAGTATTTCACCGTCTCGAAATTCAGCAGCGAGTCGACCGCATGCGCGACTGCGCCGGTGTCGAGATCGTTCATCTGCTCGCGCAACTTGGCGCGCCAGTCGGTGACCCAGCGGGTGAAGGCGATGTAGATGACGACCATCGCCATCGTCGACGCGACCAGCCACCAGCCGAACTTGCTGCCGAAGATCTGGAGCACCAGTGCGAGTTCCAGGATCGTGGGGGCGATGTTGAACAGCAGGAAATAGAGCATCGAATCAATGCTCTTGGTCCCGCGCTCGACCACCTTGGTCACCGCGCCGGTGCGGCGTTCGAGATGGAAACGCAGCGAAAGCTGATGGAGGTGGCGGAAGGTGACGATGGCGAGCCGCCGGGTCGCATCCTGCCCGACCTTTTCGAACACCGTATTGCGCAGATTGTCGAACACGGTGGTGAACAGCCGCGCGGCGGCATAGCCGACCACCATCAGGATCACGAAGGTGATGACCCCGCGCTCGCCGATGGCCATCGTGTCGACCGCGGCCTTGAGCGCATAGGCCGCGCCATAGACCTGCACCACCTTCGACAGCACCACCAGCAGCAGCGCGCCGACGATGCGCGCTTTCAGCCCCGGCTGTCCGGCGGGCCAGAGATAGGGGAGGAAGCGCCGGAGCGTGGCGAACAACGGGCGTTCGCTACCGGCGCGCGCGGTATCGGGAGGCATCGGCGCTATCTGGGGCCGCAGCGACCGGGATGCAATGAAACAAAACGCGCCTGCCATCCGTTGAAATGGCGAGGAGCGAGATGATGGAACCGGTTTTCTACGTGATGGCCATCCTAGGCTGCGGCGACTTCCAGGATCAATGCCAGCAGGCGCGGATCGAGCCGGTCCGGTATCAGAGCGCGGCACAATGCCAGGCCGCGATGGCGCAAGTGCTGCCGCGCCACACCGACCTCTCCTACCCGACGATTGCGGCGACCTGTCAGCGGCAAGGCGAACAGATGGCGCGCAGCGAGGCCAAGCCGCGCCATTACTGACGGGCGGTTAGCGCGGTCGGGTCCATAAGTTTGGGGACCGCGGGCGTTGTGCATAGAGCGTTCGGCGCATGGCCGCCTGACCGAATGCCCGCGCGATCCAGCCGATCTTCTGCGCCTTGCTCGTCCCGGCACGATGGTCCCAGGCATGATCGCCACGTGCGACCACCTCGCGCGCGATGTCCCCATAGATCCCAGCGGCAGCCAATACCGCCCAAGCCGATCTAAAACCAAGTGCGGGCGTGCCGAGCCGCGCGCTGTCCTCATGCGCCTGGGCCAACTCCCCCAGCCACCGTGCCATGACGGTTAGTCGCGAGCGGAAGGGCGGCTTCATATGCTGACCGGGCGGGATGTCCATTTCGACCAGCCAGTCCATCGGCAGGTAACAGCGGCCGATCGCGTCGTCCGCCTCGATATCGCGCGCGATATTGGCGAGTTGAAACGCCAGGCCGAGGTCGCAGGCGCGGTCGAGCGTCGCGTCGTCCTGCGGATCGACCCCCATCACCACCGCCATCATGCACCCGACCGCCCCCGCGACATGATAGCAATATTGCATCAGGTCATGCTCGGAGCGCGGAAACCAGCCCTTGGCGTCGAGCGCGAAGCCGTCGACCAGATCATGCGCAAAACGGTGCGGCATGCGCGTTTCGGCGGCGACGATGCGCAGCGCTTCGAACGCCATCTCCCCGGTCGGCTCGCCCGCCAGCGCCTTGTCGGTCAGCGTGCGGATGCGCGCGAGCGCGGCGGCCGGGTCCTCGACGACGCGGGCGTCATGGCCCAGCTCCTGTCCATCGGCGATGTCGTCGCACGCGCGGCACCAGGCATAGAGCAGCCAGGCGCGCTCGCGGGTTTGCGGATCGAACAGCTTGCTCGCCGCCGCGAAGCTCTTCGAGCCCTTGGCAATACTCTCCCGCGCGGCCGCCACGACGGCGTCGCGGCCTGGCGCGGGCTGGGTCACAGGTCCTTGCTGCCGATCTGGCCGACGGTCTGCGTCGGCACATGCGCGGCCATTTTGGCGAGCAGCGCATCGAGGTCGCTGTCGATGATCAGGATCGACTGATGCTGCGGGCGCAGAAAGCCGACTTCGCCCATTTTTCCGACGAATTCGATCAGGCCGTCATAATAGCCCGCGACGTTGAGCAGCCCGACCGGATTGGCATGATAGCCGATCTGCGCCCAGCTCATCGCCTCCCACAATTCGTCCATCGTGCCGGTGCCGCCGGGCAAAGTGATGAAACCGTCGGACAGGTCGGTGAACGCTTGCTTGCGCTCATGCATGGTGCGTACGATGTGCAACTCGGTACAGCCACGATGCGCGACTTCGGCATCGACCAGCGCCTGGGGGATCACCCCGATGACCTCGCCGCCCGCTTCCAGCGCGCTGTCGGCGATCGCGCCCATCAGCCCGAGGCGCCCGCCGCCATAGACGACGCCGATCCCACGCTGCGCCAGCGTACGGCCGACGAAGCGGGCATTCTCGATATAGACCGGGTCTGCCGGGGTGGCGGATCCGCAATAAACGGCAAGGCGCTTCACACCTGCTCCTGTTCCAGCATCAGCGCGGCGGTCGCCTTGGCGCTGCCGACCACGCCGGGGATGCCCGCGCCCGGATGGGTGCCGGCGCCGACGAAATAGAGGTTCGGGATCGAATCGTCACGATTGTGCGCGCGGAAATAGGCGCTCTGCGTCAGCACCGGCTCAAGGCTGAACGCGCTGCCCAGATGCGCGGCGAGATCGTGGGTGAAATCGGGCGGGGCATAGCTGAACTTGGTAACGATCCGGTCGTGGATGTCGGGGATCAGACGGCGGCCGACCTCGTCGAGGATGCGCTTTTCGAGCAGCGGGCGCACCGTTTCCCAATCAACCGGCGCCTTGCCCATGTGCGGCACGGGGGCAAGGGCGTAGAAGGTCGAATGCCCCTCCGGCGCCATCGACGGGTCGGTGATGGTCGGATGGTGCAGGTAGAGCGAGAAATCCTCGCTCAACACGCCATGCTTGTAGATGTCGTCGAGCAGCCCCTTATAGCGCGGGCCGAACAGGATCATGTGGTGCGGGATGCCGGGCCAGGTGCCCTTGATCCCGAAATGCACGACGAACAGCGAGGGCGAGAAGCGCTTGCGCTCGAGCTTGGCCGCGGTGCGCTGCGCGCTGCGCGAGCCCTTGAGCAGGTCGCGATAGCTGTGGACGATGTCGGCGTTGCTGGCGACCATGTCCGCCTCGAACCGCGCGCCCGACTTGGTGCGCACCGCGGTGGCGCGTTCGCCCAGCGTCTCGATCTCCTCGACGCCGTCGCCCAGCACGAGCTTGCCGCCCAGCCGCTCGAACTGGCGCACCATGCCCGCGACCAGCCGGTTGGTCCCGCCCATCGCGAACCACACGCCACCATCGCGCTCCAGCTTGTGGATCAGCGCATAGATGGCGCTGGTGGTCATCGGGTTGCCGCCGACCAGCAGGGTGTGGAACGACAGCGCCTCGCGCAGCTTCTCGTTCTTCACGAAGCTCGACACCATCGAGTAGACGCTGCGCCACGCCTGATACTTCATCAGCGCCGGCGCGGCCTTCACCATCGAAGTGAAGTCGAGAAACGCGACATGGCCGAGCTTCTCATAGCCTTCGCGGTACACGCCGGCCGAATAGTCGAGGAAGCGCCGATAGCCGGCGATGTCGGCGGGATCGAGCTTCGCGATCTCGGCCGTCAGGATGCTGTCGTCGTTGGTATAGTCGAAATTGGTCCCGTCGGGCCAGTTGAGGCGGTAGAAGGGCGAGACCGGGGTCAGCGTGACGTCGTCGGCCATGCGATGGCCCGACAGCGACCACAGCTCTTCCAGCGATTCCGGCGCGGTAATGACGGTGGGGCCGGCGTCGAACACGAAGCCGTCTTTCTCCCAATAATAGCCGCGCCCGCCGGGTTTGTCGCGCGCCTCGACCACCACCGTGTCGACGCCGGCCGATTGCAGGCGGATGGCCAGCGCCAAGCCGCCAAATCCTGCTCCGATCACCACTGCACGCTTCATGTGTTCGACCCCCTGATCGCCGCGAGCGCGCGCTTGACCGGCACCGGCGGTTTGCCGGCGAGAACACGGGCGCGATCGAATAGGCTGGACTGGCCGCTATAGAAGCGGGCGACGAGCCCCGCGTCCAAGCGATAAAATCGTTCAAGCACGCGATAGCGCTCACCCGGCTCGGCGGCACGGAACAGCATGGCGGACAGCATTCGGTAAAATCCGCGCTGTCGCCATGCCTTGCGCGCATGGCCATAGGTCAGGTCGTGCAGCGCCGCACCCGACAGGTCGCGCGCATTCCCGATCACCGCCGCCAGCCGCACCGCGTCGGGCAGCGAATAGCCGGTGATCGGCTGAAACAGCCCGGCGCGCATCCCGGCCTTGGCAACGCGATTGCCGCCGGACTTCCAATATTCCTCGAAATCCCCGCCGAGCGGAATGGGCAGCGACCCTGCTTCCTCCCGCATCACGCCCTCGACCGAGATGCCGCGGGCGCTGGCCCAGGCGTCGATCCGCTGGGAATAGGCGGCAACGTCGATATCGGGCGTGTCGCTGTAATAGGTGTCCTCGAGGAACAGCCGCGTCGCCGCAAAGGGCAGGGCGTACATGAAGCGATAGCCGTCGATCTGTGCCACGGTCGCGTCCATGATCACCGGGCGCTTGAGCGCATGCGGCTCGGCCAGCGCCAGTTCGCGCCCGACGAATTTCTGCCAGCCCAGCTCCAGCTTGGACAGGTCGGCCGGGCCGCGGCAATCGATCACCCCGCCCGCCTCGATCCGGTCGCCATCGGCGAGCACCACCGCACGCGCGCTGGCCCCCAGCACCTTGCGCCGGGTCATCACCGCACCGTCCGGCATCGCCGCGCGCACCACCTGATCGAACCGATCGGATTCGATCGAATAATAGGGTGCCTTCAGCGTGCGCGCATGTGCCGGGAAATGGACGTCGTAGCTGGTCCAGCCATAAGAGATCAGGGGCGCGACCAGCCAGCGGTCGGCGGGCGCGACGTCGCTGGCGAAGAAGGACCAGAGATGGTTGCCGCCGATGCTCCGCCCACCCTCGATCAGGCGAACGTCGAGCGTCGGGTGTTTGCGGCGCAGCGCGAGCGCGATCAGCCCGCCCGCAAGTCCCCCTCCGACAATGGCAACGTCGCAATGGATGATCGCTGGCATCGCCGCCGCCTAGCGGATCGCTGCGCATGGTAAAAGCCCCGCTTGCTGCGTGCGCGAACCTTTCCGTCGCGCCGGTGCGTTGCACTGCCGCAATCGAGGAGCGCGACGATGCGGACGGCAATGGTGACGGGCGGGGCGCAGGGGATCGGGCGCGGCGTGGTCGAGCGGCTGCTGGGCGAAGGCTGGGCGGTGATGGCGATTGACCGCGACCGGGTCGCGTTGCGCGAACTGGCCGAGGCGCACGCGCCGCGCCCGCTGCGGACGCATCAGGCCGATGTCGGCGATGAGGCGGCAGTAGCCGACCTGTTCGCGGCCTGTGCCGCGTGGCGCAAGGAGATCGGTGCCGAGGGTCTCGACCTGCTGGTCAGCAATGCCGGGATTGCCGATCCGGTCAGCGGGCCGATCGAGACATTGAGCCTGGCCGACTGGCGGCGCTGGCAGGACAGCCATGTCACGGGCGCTTTCCTGATGACGCGCGGGGCTGTGCCGCTGTTGCGGTCGCGGCGCGGTTCGATGGTCTTCATCGCCTCCACCCGAGCGTTTCAGTCCGAACCCGATACCGAAGCCTATGCGACGGCCAAGGGCGGGCTGGTCGCGCTGACCCATGCGCTGGCGGTCAGCCTTGGCCCCGAGATCCGCGTCAACGCGATCTGCCCGGGCTGGATCGAGACCGGGCCGTGGCAGAAATCATCGGCGCGAGCGGAGCCGGAGCATCGCCCGATCGACCGCGAACAGCACCCGGTCGGTCGCGTCGGCACGCCCGACGACATTGCCGATGCCGTGCTCTACCTCACCGATCATGCCGGCTTCACCACCGGTCAGGCGCTGGTGATCGACGGCGGGATGAGCCGCATGATGATCTATGCCGACTAATCGCCATTTCGCGCAAACCGGCCCTTGACCACGAGTCGCGCCCCGTGCTGTCATAGACATGTCACGGCTGGCGGCGAATAAGCCCCCGGTCGCGAGCGACGCGCGGCGAGAGAGGGGGACCATGTACCATCCCGATCTGATCCGACATCCGGAAGGGTGCCCGGCGCTCGTGCTCAATGCCGACTACACGCCTTTGTCTTATTATCCGCTGAGCGTGTGGCCGTGGCAGACCGCGATCAAGGCGGTGTTCCTCGACCGCGTCGATATCGTCAGCCATTATGAGCGCGAGGTGCGCAGCCCGACCGCGTCAATCAAGCTGCCGAGCGTGATCGCGCTCAAGCAATATGTGCGGCCGTCGCAATTCCCCGCCTTCACGCGCTTCAATCTGTTCCTGCGCGACAAGTTCGAATGCCAATATTGCGGCAGCCACCGCGACCTGACGTTCGACCATGTCATCCCGCGCGCGCAGGGCGGGCGCACGACATGGGAGAATGTCGCGACCGCCTGTGCTCCGTGCAATCTGAAGAAGGGCGGGCGCACGCCGAAACAGGCGGCGATGCCGCTGTTCATGCCGCCGATCCGCCCGACCAGCTGGCAGCTGCAGGAACATGGCCGCCGCTTCCCGCCCAATTACCTCCACGATACCTGGCGCGACTGGCTCTACTGGGACGTTGAGCTGGAGGCTTAGCCCTTCCCCACCATATCATCGTCACCCCGGACTTGTTCCGGGGTCCACTGCGCGGCAAGGTCGGTCTTCCAGGCTCTTGCGATGCGCGCGCGGCTGAGTGGACCCCGGCACAAGGCAGGGGTGACGAACAAGGGTGAAGCGGAATGACGGGACTGACGGTCGATCGGCGCACGGCGCTGGTGCTTGGAGTTGGCGGTGCGGCAAGCCTTGCACTTCCCGCCTGGGCCCAGCAGGCCGCGCCCGCACCGCTCGATGCTGCGGTCGACCCGATCGTCGCGAACTTCATGCGCGCATTCGAAACGCCGGGCATCGCCGTGGCGATCGTGCGCAAGGGGCAGCCGGCATGGCTCAAGGGCTATGGCGTGCGCACCATGGGCATGGCGGCTCCGGTCGATGTCCACACCCGCTTCGGCATCGCGTCGAACAGCAAGGCGTTCACCGCCGCCGCGCTCGCGATGCTGGTCGAGGAGGGCAAGCTCGGCTGGGACGACCGGCTGACGCAGCATATGCCCGAATTCAAGATGGCCGACCCGGCGGTCACCAGCCTGTTCAACGTCCGCGACCTGCTCGTCCACCGCTCGGGCCTCCCGCTCGGTGCGGGCGACCTGCTCTACTTCCCCAAGTCGAACCGCACGGTGCAGGATGCGGTGCGCGCGCTGCAGTTCCTTCAGCCGGTGCGCCCGTTTCGGGGCGGCTATGATTATGACAACATCCTCTACATCGTTGCGGGCGCGCTGATCGAGGCCAAGTCGGGGATGAGCTGGCGCGACTTCATCCGCACGCGCATGCTCGAGCCGCTGGGCATGGCCGATGCGGTGCCCTCGCTGGAGCTGCTCAAGACGAGCAATGTCGCCGGACGCCATGCGCGGCTGGGGCCGCCGGTGCGCGGGGTCGGGCCGATGCAGGTGATCGAACCCGATGAATCGCCCGTCGTCGATGCCGGGGCCGGGATCAACGCCAGCATCGCCGATGTCGCCAAATGGCTGGAGGTGCAGCTGGCGTTGGGCGCGCTACCCAATGGCAAGCGCCTGTGGAGCGCCGACAGCGCGGCGGCGATGTGGAGCCCGCAGGTGGTGGTGGCATCGAGCGATGGCCCGACCGAACTCAACCCGGTGCGGTCGATCATGCAGGGCTATGCCCTCGGCTGGTTCGTCCAGGATTATCGCGGCCGCCGCCTGATCAGCCATTCGGGCGGCCTGTCGGGGCAGGTGACGCAGACCGCACTGATCCCCTCGGCCGGGATCGGCGTTGCGGTACTCAGCAATACCGAAGACAGCGTGTCGGGCGGCATCCGCAACGCGCTGCTCGACCATCTGCTCGGCGTACCGGCCTATGACTGGGTCGCCAATTACGTCGCGCGCAACAAGCTGGCTGCGGAGAGCGCGGTCGCGGCGCTGGGCAATGGCGACGCCAAACGTCCCGAGGGTGGGCCGAGCTTGCCGTTGATCGCCTATGCCGGTCGCTATCGCGATCCCTGGTATGGCGACATCCTGGTCAAGGCGCGCGGCGATGCGCTGTCGATCGACTTCGTGCCGCATCCGCAATTCGCCAGCCGGCTGGAGCCATGGGGCAAGGATGCGTTCCGCACACGGATGACGCCGGGCAGGGGCGAGGACGCCGTGGTCACCTTCGCCATCGCCGAGGGCAAGGTCACGGCGGTGACGATGAAGGCGCTCTCCCCGCTCGCCGATTTCAGCTATGACTATCATCACTTGGCATTTGTGCCGGTGAAGTGACGTGATCGGATCGCGATGATCGTGGCGGACGGAATGCAGGTCGGGCGCGGCGGAGCGTGGGGGGCATACGCCGTCCCGACCAGCATGCAGCTTGCCCAAACTGTTGTACGGGCATAATACAGTGTCCGGTTCCATGCGATACGACACACTTTATCCCGAAATCCCGGATGCGCGGGGTCCCGCTGCGCAGCCCCAGCCGGTCGGGCCTGGCGGGCCGATCCCGCCGCTGGGCGACTATACGGTCAATTTGCCGGTCATCGTGCGTCGGCGCAAATGGCGGTGGGTGCCGCGCGTGCTGGCGGGCATGATCGTGCTGTTCCTGGCGGCGGTCGCGTGGCTCGTATGGACCGCGCCATTATCCAAGTCGCTCGAACCGCCCGTGCCGCCGTCGATCACCTTGCTGTCGGCAGAGGGAACGCCGATCGCGCGCACCGGGGCGGTCGTGGGCAAGCCGGTCGATGTCACGACGCTGCCCGACCATGTCGTGCAGGCGTTCATCGCGGTGGAGGATCGCCGCTTCCAGTCGCATTGGGGCGTCGACCCGCGCGGGATCCTGCGCGCCTTCGTCAACAACATGTTCACCGACAATGGCCGTCAGGGGGGCAGCACGATCACCCAGCAGCTGGCCAAGAACGCGTTCCTCAGCTCCGACCGCACCTTCGGTCGCAAGTTTCAGGAAGTGCTGATCGCCTTTTGGCTGGAGGCGTGGCTGACCAAGGACGAGATCCTCTCGCGCTACCTCTCCAACGTCTATTTCGGCGACAATCAGTATGGCCTCGACGCCGCCGCGCGCCATTATTTCAGCCGCCCGGCCACCGACCTGACGACGGCGCAGGCGGCGATGCTGGCCGGGCTGGTCAAGGCGCCCTCGCGGCTGGCCCCGTCGACCAACCTGTCGGGCGCGCGCGAGCGTCAGGCGGTGGTGGTGCAGACGATGGTCGATGCCGGTTTCCTGACCGAGGCCGAAGCAAAGGCCGTCCGCGCCGCGCGCCTGCGCCTGTCGAAGGTCGAGACGCTGCCCAGCGGCACCTATTTCGCGGACTGGGTGCTGCCGCAGGCACGCGACCGGTCGGGCGAGATCGCGACCAACCAGACCGTGACCACCACGCTGGAAACGCGGATGCAGCGCGCCGCCGAGCGCGCCGTGCGCAACGCCGCGCTGCGCAAGGCACAGGTCGCGATCGTCGCGATGCGCCCCGATGGCCGCGTGATCGCGATGGTCGGTGGCAAGAACTACGCCGCCTCGCCCTTCAACCGCGCGACCCAGGCGCAGCGCCAGCCGGGATCGACGTTCAAGCTGTTCGTCTATCTCGCCGCCTTGCGCTCCGGCATGACGCCGGATTCGATCGTGCAGGACGAGCCGGTAACGATCGGCGACTGGAGCCCGGAGAACAGCGACGGGCGCTATCGCGGGCCGATCACGCTGCGCGAGGCGTTCGCCCGGTCGAGCAACGTCGCCGCCGCGCGGCTGACCCAGCGGGTCGGCGTGCCGGCGGTGATTCAGGCGGCGCGCGACCTTGGCATCACCAGCCCGATCCCGAACGAGGCCTCGATCGCGCTCGGCACGTCGAGCGTCTCGCTGCTCGAACTCACTGCAGCCTATGCCGCGATTGCCAGCGGCACGATTCCGGTGCGCCCGCGCGGCCTCGCCGAAGCGGATGAGCCGGGCTGGGCGGCGCGGCTGACGGGGGCGACCCGGTCCCTGTCGCGGCGCGAGCTGGACGGGATGCGCGAACTGCTGGCCGCAACCGTTTCCGGCGGCACCGGGCGCTCGGCTGCGCTGGCGATCGACACCTTCGGCAAGACCGGGACGACGCAGGATAATCGCGACGCCCTGTTCCTCGGCTATGCCGACGGGATCATCACCGGCGTGTGGATGGGCAATGACGACAATAGCCCCAATGCCGGGCTGGCCGGCGGCGGCGCTCCGGCGCGGGTGTGGCGCGATTTCATGAGCCAGGCGCTGGGCGTTGCGGCGCTGCCCCGGGCCGAGCCGGTGGTCGAGAATATCGGCGATGTGCTGGTGGAGGACCCGGAAAACTTCATCGACGAAGGCGTCGAGTTCGAAGGCAGCTTCGGCGATCGCGACCTGGGCGTTCGCGTCAACCGCGACGGCAGCATCGAAGTCACGCGCACGCGTCGCGAAGGGCCGGTCGAGGAAGAGACGGTGGAAGACCCGCGCGATCGTGCGCGGCGCGAGCCGGTTCCCGAAGACGAGTTCTAGGCGGGGATCTCCGCGCCATCCCAGGCGAAGCATTTTCCGCTGTCGACCGGTTTCAGCCCTTCGATCACGTCGAGCAGTTGCAGTGCCGCGCGCTCGGGATCGAACAGCTTGCCCGGCGCGACGGTGCCGCGGAACGGCTCCGACAGGCGCGTATCCACGGTGCCCGGGTGCAGCCCGACGACGATCGCCCGGTCGTTGCGGCGCGCGGCGTCGATTGCGAAGTTGCGGATCAGCATGTTCAGCGCCGCCTTGGAGGCGCGATAGCCGTGCCAGCCGCCCAGCCGATTGTCGCTGATGCTTCCCACCCGCGCGGACAGCGCCGCAAACACCGGGGTGCCGGTACGCGGCAGCAGCGGCAGGAAATGCTTGGCAACCAGCGCGGGGCCGATCGTGTTGATCGCGAACGTGCGTGCCAGCCATTCGGGGTCGAGGTCGCGCAACGCCTTTTCCGGTCCGCGCTCGCCCTCGCCAAGGATTCCGGTCGCGACGAACACCAGCGACGGTGCCGGCCCGGCGGCGACCTGCGCAGCGGCGGCGGCGATGCTCGCTTCATCGGTCAGGTCGAGATGCGCGTCCCCGGTCAGCGATCGACCGAAGCGCCAGACCTTCGCGTGGCCGGCTTCCTCCTCCAGCGCATCGGCGACCGCGCCGCCGATCCCTCCGCTGGCCCCGATGACGACCGCGCTTGCCGCGCTCACAGGTCGAGCTTCTCGTAATCCGCCGGCGGGTTGATCCCTTCCATCCGTTCGGCGAGCAGCGGGCGGAAGCTCGGGCGGCTCTTCATCCCGACATACCAGCGCTTGGCCTGCTCATGGCTCTTCCAGTCGATCCCGCCCAGATAATCGGCGACGCTGATCTGCGCCGCGGCGGCAAGATCGGCGAGGCTCATCGTCGCACCGCCCAGCCAGGTGCGATGGTCGAGCAGGAAATCGATATAATCGAGATGCGCGACCGCGGCCTTCATCGCCTCGCGCAGCGCGCCGCTGTCAGGCGTGGCGCGCTGGACGATGCGCTTGATCATCCGTTCGTTGAGCAGCGGCCCGGTGATGTCGCGGAAGAACTGGTTGTCGAACCAGCTGACCAACCGCCTGATCTCCGCGCGGTCGGCGGCGGTGCCGTTGAGCAGGGCGGCCTTGCTCACCGTTTCCTCGAAAAACTCGCAGATCGCGACCGAATCGATCAGCACGACGCCGCGATCGTCCGCCATCACCGGGGTCTGGCCCGCCGGGTTCATGTCGAGAAATTCGTCGCGCCGGGCCCAAGGCGATTCGCGCACCGGCTCATAGCCGACGCCCTTCTCACCGAGGACGAGCCGCACCTTGCGCGAGAAGGGGCACAGGGGGAATTGGTAAAGCTGCCACATGCCGACCGGCATAGGCGCGCGGGGTGTCGGGCGGCAAGTGACGCGATCAAATTCCTCCCCGTTCCAAGGAGGAACTGGCCTACTCCGCCGCGACCATCTCCACGCTGTCATCCAGCGGATGCGCCAGCCGCGTCAGCATCTCCTTTGGCACCACCTGCCAGAAATGGCCGCGCACCCGGTCCCAATCCTCGATCAGGCCGCGCGACCATTTGCTGTCGGTCGCTTCGGCATGGTCGGCGACCAGGTTCTTCAGCACCGCTTCCCAATGGAGCGACGACAGGCGTTGCCACACGATGCTCTCGCCATTGGCGCGCGCATCGAACGTGCCGGACTCGTCGTAAACGAACGCCATGCCGCCGGTCATGCCCGCGCCGAAATTCGCGCCAACCTCACCCAGCACCACCGCGACGCCGCCGGTCATATATTCGCAGCCATTGGCGCCACAGCCCTCGACCACCACCTGCGCGCCCGAATTGCGGACGGCGAAACGCTCGCCCGCCTGGCCCGCCGCGAACAGCCGGCCTGAGGTCGCGCCGTAGAGCACGGTGTTGCCGATGATCGTATTGTCCTGGCTGGCGAGCGGCGAGCTGACGAGCGGGCGCACGATGATGGTGCCGCCCGACAGACCCTTGCCGACATAGTCGTTGGCGTCGCCGAATACTTCCAGCGTCACGCCCTTGCACAGGAACGCGCCGAGCGACTGGCCGGCCGATCCGCGCAGGCGGATCTGGACGTGGCCGTCGTTGAGCTTCGACATGCCGAACGTCTTGGTGATCTCGCTCGATAGCCGCGTGCCGACCGCGCGGTGCGTGTTCCGGACATTATAGGCGAGCTGCATCTTCTCACCGCGTTCGAACACAGCGCGCGCGTCGGCGATGATCTGTGCGTCCAGGCTGTCGGGGACGGCGTTGCGCCAGGTCGACAGGCTGAAGCGCCGCTCGCTCTCGTCCGCATCCACCTTGGCCAGGATCGGGTTGAGGTCGAGATCGTCGAGATGCTCGGCGCCGCGGCTGACCTGACGCAGCAGCTCGGTGCGCCCGATCACCTCGTCGAGGCTCTTGCAGCCGAGCTTGGCGAGGATCTCGCGCACTTCCTCGGCGATGAAGGTCATCAGGTTGATGACCTTTTCGGGCGATCCGGTGAATTTCTGGCGCAACCGCTCGTCCTGCGTGCACACGCCGACCGGACAGGTGTTGCTGTGGCACTGGCGCACCATGATGCAGCCCATCGCGACTAGCGACAGCGTGCCGATGCCGAACTCCTCGGCGCCCAGGATCGCGGCGATCACGATGTCGCGCCCGGTCTTGAGCCCGCCATCGGTGCGCAGCTTCACGCGCCCGCGCAGGCCATTGAGGGTCAGCGTCTGATTGACCTCCGACAGCCCCATTTCCCACGGCGTCCCGGCATATTTGACCGAAGTCTGCGGGCTCGCGCCGGTGCCCCCGACATGGCCTGCGACGAGGATCACATCGGCATGCGCCTTGGCCACGCCTGCGGCGACCGTGCCGATGCCCGCGCTCGACACCAGCTTGACGCACACCCGCGCGCGCGGGTTGATCTGCTTGAGGTCGTAGATGAGCTGCGCCAGATCCTCGATCGAATAGATGTCGTGGTGCGGTGGGGGCGAGATCAGCGTCACGCCCGGCGTCGAATGGCGCAGCCGCGCAATGAACTCGGTCACCTTGAAGCCGGGCAGCTGGCCGCCCTCACCGGGCTTGGCGCCCTGCGCGACCTTGATCTCCACTTCCTCGCACGCGCCGAGATATTCGGCGGTCACGCCGAAGCGGCCGGACGCGATCTGCTTGATCGAGCTGTTGGCGTTGTCGCCATTGGCATAGGGCTTGTAGCGGATCGAATCCTCGCCACCCTCGCCCGACACGGCCTTGGCGCCGATGCGGTTCATCGCAATCGCCAGCGTCTCATGCGCTTCGGGCGACAGCGCGCCCAGGCTCATGCCCGGCGTCACGAAGCGCTTGCGGATCTCGGTGATCGCCTCGACCTGATCGATCGCGACGCCCTCGGTCGGGAAGTTGAACTCCAGCAGGTCGCGCAGATAGACCGGCGGCACGTCGCGCACACCGCGCGAAAATTGCAGATAGGTCGAATAGCTGTCGGTCGCCACGGCGGTCTGCAGCGTGTGCATCAGCTGCGCCGAGTATGCATGCGTCTCGCCGCCATGGCGCTGGCGATAGAATCCGCCGATCGGCAGCGTCGCGACCGCGCTGTCATAGGCGGCATCGTGGCGCATCGTCGCGTTGAGGTGCAGCGAGGCATAGCCCTCGCCCGAAATCTTGGCCGGCATGCCGGGGAAGAAGTCGTTGACCAGCGCGCGGGATAGCCCGACCGCTTCGAAATTATAGCCGCCACGATAGCTGGAGATCACCGCGATCCCCATCTTCGACATGATCTTGAGCAGGCCTTCGTCGATCGCCTTGCGATGGTTCTTCAGGCATTGCTCGAACGACAGGTCGCCGAACAGGCCGCGCGCATGGCGATCGGCAATCGCCGCTTCGGCGAGATAGGCGTTCACCGTGGTCGCGCCGACGCCGATCAGCACCGCGTAATAATGCGTGTCGAGGCATTCGGCGGTGCGGATGTTGACGCTGGCATAGCTGCGCAGCCCCTTGCGCACGAGGTGCGTGTGCACCGCCGCCGCTGCCAGCACACCGGCGATGGCGATGCGGTCCGGCCCGACGGCTTCGTCGGTCAGGAAAATCTCGGTCTTGCCCGCGCGCACTGCCTGTTCAGCCTGCAGCCGGATATCGGCGATGGCTGCGCGCAGCGTCTCCGGCCCGCCACCGGCGGGGAAGCTATAGTCGATCTCGGCCGCCTGGGTGCCGAAATAGCCCTTGAGCCGCGCCCAGTCGCCATTGGTCAGCACCGGGCTTTCGAGC
This sequence comes from Sphingomonas sp. CCH9-E2, assembly GCF_001557215.1. GTDB lineage: Bacteria > Pseudomonadota > Alphaproteobacteria > Sphingomonadales > Sphingomonadaceae > Sphingomonas. Next base: position 19,973 of record NZ_LSJM01000454.1, read on the forward strand.
ACCAGCACCTTGTTCGCGGTCTCGGCGGTGTCGAGGATGTTGGCGAGATTGCCGAACCGCGTCTTGAGCGACATCACATGGCGTTCGCGCAAGCTGTCGATCGGCGGGTTGGTCACCTGGCTGAAATTCTGGCGGAAGAACTGGCTGATCAGCCGCGGCTTGTCGCTGATGACGGCAAGCGGCGTATCGTCGCCCATCGATCCGACCGCCTCCTTGGCGTCGGTCACCATCGGCGACAGGATCAGCTCCATGTCCTCCAGCGTCTGCCCCGCCGCGACCTGACGACGGGTCAGTTCGGCGCGGGTCCAGGCGGGCGTCGCGTCCGCCGCTGCGGGCAGGTCGTCGATCCCCATGAACTCGCCGATCATCGACGCGTAATCATATTCCCCCGCGATCCGGTCCTTCACCTCACCATCGGTGTAGAAGCGGCCCTCGTCGAGATCGACCGCGATCATCTGCCCCGGCCCCAGCCGCCCTTTGGCGACCACGGTAGCCTCGGACAGCTGGACCATCCCGGTCTCCGATCCGACCACCAGCAGCCCGTCCGACGTGCGGGTGTAGCGCAGGGGGCGCAGCGCGTTGCGGTCGACGCCCGCCACCGCCCAGCGGCCATCGGTCATCGCGAGCGCCGCGGGGCCGTCCCACGGCTCCATCACGCTGGCGAGGTACTTGTACATCGCCAGATGCTTGTCCGGCATCGCATCGACCGCCTGCCACGCTTCGGGTACCAGCATCAGCTTGGCGGTCGGCGCATCGCGGCCCGAGCGACAGATCGCCTCGAACACCGCGTCGAGCGCGGCGGTATCGGACGCACCCGCCGGGATCACCGGCTTGATGTCCTCCGAATGCTCGCCGAACGCGGTCGCCGCCATCTTGATCTCGTGGCTCAGCATCCAGTTCTTGTTGCCGCGGATCGTGTTGATCTCGCCATTGTGCGCAAGGCAGCGGAACGGCTGCGCCAGCCACCATTGCGGGAAGGTGTTGGTGGAATAGCGCTGGTGAAAGATCGCGACGCGGCTGACGAAACGCTCGTCGCGCAGGTCGGGATAGAATTCGCTGAGCGATTCGGCGAGGAACAGCCCCTTGTAGATGATCGACCGGCACGAAAGCGAGCAGATGTAGAACCCGCTGATCTGCGCGGCGATGATCCGCTTCTCGATGCGACGGCGGACGAGGTAGAGGTTCTTCTCGAACTCCGCCGCGCTCTGTTCGTCGGGCATCGGGCCGGCGATCATGATCTGCTCGATCTCCGGCCGGGTCGCCTGCGCCTTCTGCCCGATGACCGAGACATCAACCGGCACCTGCCGCCAGCCATAGATGGTGTAGCCCGCATCGATCAGGACGCTTTCGACGATCGTGCGGCATGCTTCCTGCGCGCCCAGATCGACGCGCGGCATGAAGATCATGCCGACCGCAAGCCGGTTGGGCAGCACGCGATGCCCGCTGGCGAGCACCGCATCGTCGAAGAAGCGCAGCGGCAGGTCGACATGCAGCCCGGCGCCATCGCCGGTCTTGCCATCGGCATCGACCGCGCCGCGATGCCACACCGCTTTCAGCGCATCGATCGCACCTTGCACCACGCGGCGCGACGGTTGCCCGTCGATCGCCGCGACCATGCCCACGCCACAGGCATCACCCTCGAACTCGGGGCGGTACATGCCTTCACGAGCGAGGCGTTCGCGTTGCGTTTCGGTGGTCATGCTGCTTCCATCTTGTTTCGTGCGGCCAGTGCAGCCTTTTGCCCCTTCAGCCACGCGTGCATCCGCTCGCTCACATCGCGGCCGTCGCGGATCGCCTGCACCACCAGGCTCGCGCCCTTGACGATGTCGCCGGCGGCGAAGACGCCGTCGAGGTTGCTCATCATCGTGCGCGCGTCCGTCCGCACCGTGCCCCAGCGGGTGACGCCCAGTTCGGGCGCGTCGAACAGCACCGGCAGGTCTTCGGGGTCGAAGCCCAGCGCCTTGATCACCAGATCGGCGGGGACGTCGAACTTGGCGTCGGGATCGGGTTCCGGTGCACGGCGGCCGCTGGCGTCGGGGGCGCCGAGGCGCATGCCGACCGCCTTGACCGCGCTTACCTGCTCGCCGCCCTCAAATGCCTCGGGGGCGGAGAGCCAGACGAACTCGACGCCTTCTTCCTCGGCATTGGCGGTTTCGCGCTGGCTGCCCGGCATGTTCGCGCGGTCGCGGCGATACAGGCACTTCACCGATGCCGCGCCCTGGCGGATCGCGGTGCGGACACAGTCCATTGCGGTATCGCCGCCGCCGATCACGACGACATTCTTGCCCGCGGCGTTGAGGCTGCCATCCTCGAACGCCGGGACGCTGTCGCCAAAGCTCTTGCGGTTGGATGCGATCAGATAGTCGAGCGCATCGACCACGCCGTTCGCGCCGACGCCGGGTGCCTTGATGGCGCGCGGCTTGTACACGCCGGTCGCGATCAGGATCGCGTCATGCTTGTGGCGCAGCTGCTCCAGCGTCGCATCCTTGCCGACGTCGAAGCCGAGGTGAAAGACGATGCCGCCCGCCGCCAGCCGATCGGTGCGGCGCGTGACGACATGCTTTTCCAGCTTGAAGCCGGGGATGCCATAAGTGAGCAGGCCGCCCGCGCGGTCGTGGCGGTCATAGACATGGACGTCATAGCCCAGCACGCGCAGATATTCGGCCGCCGTCAGTCCCGCCGGGCCCGCGCCGATGACGCCGACCGACTGGCCGCGCGCCGGACCCGGCTGCAGCGGTTCGACCCAGCCTTCTTCCCACGCGGTGTCGGTGATGAACTTCTCGACCGATCCGATCGTGACCGTGCCATGGCCCGAGGATTCGATGACGCAATTGCCCTCGCACAGCCGGTCCTGCGGACAGATGCGACCGCAGATTTCCGGCATGGTCGAGGTGCTGTTCGACAGCTCATAGGCTTCGCGCAGCCGCCCCTCGGCAGTCAAGCGCAGCCAGTCGGGGATGTGGTTGTGCAGCGGGCAGTGCACCGTGCAGTAGGGCACGCCGCATTGCGAGCAGCGGCCGGCCTGATCTTCGGCGCTCGGCGGCGCATAGCGCTCCGCGATCTCGCGAAAGTCCTGCGCGCGCAGTTCCGGATCGCGCTTCGGCGGAAACGCCTGCGCACGATCGACGAATTGAAGCATCACATCCTTGCCCATGCGGGGCAGATGGCAGCATTTTGTTACCGAGTCACGCGAAAACGGCGATATAGGGCAGCATGGCTTACCTAAAAACCCAACGCATCCTGCCTATTGGTGGATATCGTGAAATTTCATTTCAATGATATGGCCGTATCGGCCTTATCTCAGCGAAAGGAGCAGGATTGCGACCATACCGAGCGCGATTCGGTACCAGGCGAAGGGCGCAAAGCCGAAGCGCCCGACGATTTTCACGAACGCCTTCACCACCAGCAGCGCGACGATGAACGACACCCCAAGCCCGATCGCGATCCCGCCCAGATCGTCGGCGTTCAGCAGGTCGCGGTCCTTGTAGAGCGAATAGGCGGTCGCTCCTGCCATGGTCGGCACGGCGAGGAAGAAGCTGAACTCCGCGGCCGTCTTGCGCTCCACGCCCATCAGCAACGCGCCCATGATCGTCGCGCCCGATCGGCTGACGCCCGGGATCATCGCGATGCACTGGACCAGCCCGATCGCGACCGCGGTGGGCAGCGGCATCGTCTCGACCCGCTCGACCTTCACCACCTTCACCATCCGCTCGATCACCAGGATCGCGATGCCGCCGACGATCAGCGCGACCGCGACGGTCATCGGCGACTGGATCAGCTGGCGGATTCCCTCATAGGCGACCGCGCCGATCAGCATCGCGGGCAGAAAGCCGATCAGGATATTGCGCGTGAACCAGATCGCCTCGCGCTCGCCACGCATCAACCCCATGCCGATGCCCCAGAAGCGCCGCCAATAGGCGACCAGCACCGCGAGGATCGCGCCAAGCTGGATCGCAACCTTGAACGCGACCGATCCTTCGCCGGTAAAGCCGAGCAGCTCGCCCGCGAGGATCAGGTGCCCGGTCGACGACACGGGCAGGAATTCGGTCAACCCCTCGATGATGCCGAGGATGATGTAGATCGCGATATCGCCCACGGCGCGCTCCCCCTGCCGGGCGCGCGCCCGGCTATTCTACTGTGCCGGATGTGGCGGTCAGGCGTGGCGCGCGTCGGCGAACCGCCCATGTTTGCGATATTGCACCAGCCAGTGCGGCGCGACCGCGCCCAGCGGGGTCGGCGCGATATCGAACGCGGCAAGGCCCTCGCCCGATGCGATATTGTCCTGCTGCAGCATCAGCCACTGGTCCCAGCTGATCGGCGCTCCGGGCAGGAAACCGAGCGATGCCAGCGCCGCACCGGCGAAGTCGGGGAGCTCGACCACCGGCTTGTCGCGCCCGATTGCGCCGAGCAGCCAGCGGTGGAACTGGGTAAAGGTCATCACGTCCGGCCCGCCCAGCTCGATCGTCTGGCCGGCATAGCGCGTCGGCTCGGCAATCGCGCGCGTCACGGCCTGCGCGACATCGGCGACCCAGACCGGCTGGATCTTGGTCCCGCCCTTGAGCACCGGGACGAACGGCAGCGACGCGGCGAGCGCGGCGAAGCGGTTCACGAACTGATCCTCGCGCCCGAACATCAGGCTGGGGCGCAGGATCGTGGCGGACGGGAAGGCGGCGCGCACCGCCGCCTCGCCATCGCCCTTCGACCGGCCATAGGCCGACGGCGAGTCGCTATCGGCGCCGATCGCGGACATCTGAACGAAGCTGGTCGCGCCCGCTTCGGCGGCGGCCTTGGCGGCGTTGCCCGATCCGCGCGCATTGACTGCGTCCATGCGGCTGCCGAACACGCCGACCAGATTGACCACCGCGTCCGATCCAGCAACCGCGCGCGCCAGGCTGTCCGGGCGGGTCACATCGGCGGCAACGAACTGGGTCTGGCCGAGGCCACCCAGCGGCTTCAGGAACCACGCCGCGCGGGGATCGCGCTGCGCGATCCGCACCCGCGCGCCGGCCTTGAGCAGGCTCTGCGCGATATAGCGTCCGGCAAAACCGCCGCCGCCGATCAACGTCACCAGCTTGTCCTTCATCGCGTCCTCGAACAATTTGACTACAGCTTGCGATCCCCATGCCGCGCGCTGCACCAAAGGGCAATGCCGCGATCGCCGTTCCCCCTCCCGTTCGGCGCGCCAAGGGTCTATGGCGACGGCATGACCGACGATCCCTTTGCCCTGTTCGACGCCTGGTATCGTGAGGCGCGCACGACCGAGATCAATGATTCCAACGCAATGGCCTTGGCCACGGTGAGCCCCGATGGTCAGCCGTCGGTGCGCATGGTGCTGCTGAAAGGGCACGGGCCGGAAGGCTTCACCTTCTATACCAACCGCGAAGGGCGCAAGGCGGCTGAGCTGGAGGCGACACCGCGCGCGGCCCTGCTGTTCCACTGGAAGTCGCTGCGCCGCCAGATCCGCATCGAAGGGCCGGTGAGCCGCGTGAGCGACGCCGAATCCGACGCCTATTTCGCCACGCGCAGCCGCGACTCGCAGCTCGGCGCCTGGGCCAGCGACCAGTCGCGCCCGCTCGCCGATCGCGCGACCTTCGAAGCGCGCTTCGCGGAGATGCAGGCGCGTTTCGAAGGTGGCGATGTGCCACGCCCACCGCATTGGGGCGGCTATCGCGTCGCGCCGGAACGGATCGAATTCTGGCTCGACCGCGAACACCGGCTGCACGAACGCCGCGTGTTCAAGCGCAACGGCGATGGTTGGGACGAAGGGATGCTCTACCCATGAGCGCCACCCCGACCCGGGCAGCGATTGCCAGCGTTTGCGCGGCACTGCTGCTGGGCGGGCTCAAGGCCTATGCCGCATGGACGACGGGCTCGGTGGCGATGCTAGCCAGCCTGTCGGATTCGGTACTCGACCTGATTGCGTCGCTGGTGACGCTCGCCGGAGTGCGCATTGCGGCTCAGCCGGCGGACGCGAAGCACCGTTTCGGCCATGGCAAGGCGGAAGCCTTGGCGGCTTTGTTTCAGGTGCTGCTGATCTCCGCCTCCGCCACCTTCATCGCGGTCCGCGCGATCGAGCGGTTGGCGAGCGGCGAGGTCGCGGCCGATCCCGAAGCGGGGATCGTCGTCTCGGTCATCGCGATCGGGGTGACTTTGCTGCTCACCGCCTATCAGGCGCGCGCCATCGCCGCGAGCGGGTCGATCGCGATCCGCACCGACCGGCTACATTATCAGTCGGACCTGCTGCTCAATTCCGGTGTGATCGCCGCGCTCGTGCTCGAATCGGTGCTGCAGCTGCGCGGCGCCGATCCGCTGTTCGGCATTGGCATCGCGCTGTGGTTGCTGTGGGGCGCATGGCACGCGGCGAGCGACGCGATCGGGCAGCTGATGGACCGCGAATGGCCGGAGGAGAAGCGACGCGCCTTCATCACCTGCGCCGCCGCGATCCCGGGCTTCGAAAGCCTGCACGACCTGCGCACCCGCACCAGCGGTGCGCAGGACTTCGCGCAATTCCATATCCATGTCCCCGCGTCGATGAGCGTCGCGCAGGCGCATGATGTGGTCGAAGCGCTCGAAGCGCGCCTCGAAGCCGAATTTCCCGGCACCGAGATCCTGATCCATGTCGATCCCGAGGGTCAGGTTGACCGCCCCGGCGAACCGCTGCGCGAAGCGAACGAGCTGAAAGGCTAGGCCGCGACCATCTCCGCGCGCCGGGTTTCTGCGATCCAGCCACCGCCGAGCACGCGTTCGCCGGCATAGAGCACCGCCGCCTGTCCCGGCGCGACGCCATATTCGGGCGCGGCGAACACCACCTGGTCCCCCTCCAGGCGTGCCGGAACCGGGCGCGCCATCGATCGCACCTTGGCGGTCAGCGGGCCCTTATGGCTCCCGCCGATCCAGTTCAGCCCCTCGATCCGCGCCGCGCTGACGGCAAGCGCGGACTTGGGACCCACCACCACCTCGCGCGTCGCGGGATCGAGCCGCAGGACATAGAGCGGCTCAGGGCTGCCACCGATTTCGAGCCCCCGGCGCTGGCCGACGGTGAAATGGATCAACCCCTTGTGCTCGCCCAGCGTGTTCCCCGCCTCGTCGACGATTGCGCCGGCGGTATCGGCTTCGGGCCGCAGCTTCTTGACCAGCCGGGCATAGTCGCCATCGGGGACGAAGCAGATGTCCTGGCTGTCGGGCTTGCCCGCCACGCCCAGACCGATCTCAGCCGCAATCTCGCGCACGCGCGCCTTGGGCAGGCCGCCCAGCGGGAATCGCAGGAACTCCAGCTGCGCGCCGGTGGTCGCGAACAGGAAGTAGCTCTGGTCACGTGCCGGGTCGGCGCCCTTGTGCAGCTCCGGCCCCTCCGGCCCCTCGACCCGCTGGACATAATGACCGGTGGCAAGGCAGTCGGCACCCAGATCGCGGGCGAGCGCGAACAGATCGGTGAATTTCGGCCCCATATTGCATTTGACGCACGGGATCGGCGTACGCCCGGCAAGATAGGTGTCGGCAAAATCGTCGATCACCGTCTCGCGAAAGCTGCTTTCGTGATCGAACACATAATGCGCGATGCCAAGCCGGTCGCACACCGCGCGCGCGTCGCGAATGTCGCGCCCGGCGCAGCAGCTGCCCGCGCGCCCCACCGCTTCGCCATGATCATAGAGCTGCAGCGTCACGCCGATCGTCTCCGCCCCGGTGCGCGCGGCGAGCGCGGCCACCACCGAGCTGTCGACCCCGCCCGACATGGCGACGACGATCCGCCGCTGCGCGAGCGGCCCTGACAGCTGAAAATCTCCGGCAAACATTGCCGCGCACATAGGAGTTTCACGGGGGCGATGCAAAATCGCTGTATTTACCGGGCTTTCAGCCTTCGTGCGTAAACGGGGTCGGATGAGTTCGACCGACCACAGCAGGCTCCAGTGGATCTGAGCTACCGATTCGACCGCGACGTCGCGGCGACGCCGGTCGCCGCGCCGGTCGCCGTGCTGCTCGCGGCGGCGGCAGTGCGGCAGTCGGCAAGCCCGACCGCGCGGCTGCAGATCCGGCTCGACCGGCTGACGCCGGTGCACGGCCTGCTCGCACCGGCGCATGGCGCGTTCAACCTGGCGGTCGAGCGCGCGCTAACCCGGTGGCAAGTTCGATGAAGGCGCCATTTACCGTGCCGTTTAGGCGAAGCGAAATCCGCGGACGCTATCACGGGTTTCAGACGCAGTTGGGGACCCCCCGCCCTGATCGAGGTATTGAATGATTGAGAACCAGAAGATCCGTCCAGCGAAAGTGATCGGCCCGCTCGGCGAGCCGCTGACGCTCGATTCGCTGCCGCCGCCCGAAACCACCCGCTGGGTCGTGCGCCGCAAGGCGGAGGTCGTTGCTGCGGTCAATGGCGGCCTGCTCAGCATCGACGAAGTGTGCGAGCGCTACGGCCTGACGGTCGAGGAATTCGCCGGGTGGCAGCGCGCGATCGATCGCTCGGGCATGCCCGGCCTGCGCGTGACGCGGATCCAGCACTACAAGTCGCTCTACGAGCGCCAGCAGAAATACTGAAATGATGCCGGCGGCATAGCCGGATTCTGACCAGCTCTCCCATCCGCCCGCGCCTCAAAACGCGGGCGGAACCATTTTCGGGCTTTGCGCGTCTTCGCTTCACATCGTCCGTGCGACTTGCGGACGTCACAGTGGAGGACGACATGGACCTGGTTGGACTGATTGTCTGGCTCGTAATCGGCGGCGTGGTCGGCTGGCTCGCCAGCCTGGTGATGCGCACCGACGCCCAGCAGGGCATCCTGCTCAATATCGTCGTCGGCATTGTCGGCGCATTCATCGGCGGCCTGCTGTTCGGCGGCTCGATCAACAGTGCGATCACCGTGATGACCTTCGTGTCGTCGCTGGTTGGTGCGATCATCCTGCTCGCGATCGTCAATCTCGTGCGTCGCGGTTCGGTGCGCTGAGTTTAGCTACCCTCGAGAATCAAAAGGGGCCGTCCCGATGGGGCGGCCCCTTTTCTTTACTTGAGCAGGAAGCGGATGCGGACGTTCGCGCTCACCTGCTGCTCACCCGGTGCGATCTGGGTTGAGTCCTTCGCTTCTGCGCGGACCATATATCCCGGAACCGGTCCCGGCGCGCCGCCGTCGCTGCCTTCGCTGACCATCAGGATACGGTCGACCTTCATGCCAAGCGCACCGGCGTAAAGGTTGGCGCGCTCGCGGGCGCGTTTCACCGCATCGACGCGGGCCGCATCCATCGCCGAATCGATCGCATCGATCGTCAGGCTGGGTCCGTCGATCTGGTTCGCGCCCTGCTTGACCAGCGTGTCGAGGATCGTGCCGCTACGTGCGATGTCGCGAAACTTCACCGACACGCTGTTGCTCGCCTGATAACCGGTGATGACCGGCGGCTGATTGTCGGCATAGCGATATTGCGGGCTGAGCGAGATCGTCGCGGTCTGAATATCGCGATCGGCGATTCCCGCTGCCTTGAGCGCGGTCAGCACCGACGCCATCTGTCGCGCATTGGCCGACAGCGCCTCGGCCGCAGTCCCACCCTGGCTGACCACGCCGGCGCGGATTACGGCAATGTCGGGCACGCGGTTGATTCGGCCCTCTGCCACCACGTCGAGCAAGGTGCCCTCGCTGACGGTGGCGATCGGCGCGGTTTGCGCGGTGGCGGCGAGCGGCACGGTTGCGGCAAGTGCGGCGGCGCTCAGCAGTCGGATCATCTAGTCGGGCCTTTCACCAAAAAATTGTCCCGCCGCTGCTTGGGGCAGGGCGGGACAACCGGGGCTGAACGCCCCTTGCAGCCTGCGTTCAGCGCGTGCGGCGCGTCATGACGAGGCGGTAGAGCGCGAGCAGCACGACTGCGCCGACCGTGGCGGCGATATAGCTGTTGAGCGTGCTGGTCAGATCGAGCCCGATCGACGGCGCGACGAATCCGGCGAGCAATGCTCCGGCGATGCCGATCAGAATGGTGACGATGATACCGCGCGGATCCTTGCCCGGCATGATCAGCTTGCCAAGGACGCCGGCCACCAGGCCGATCAGGATCCAACCGAGAATACCTTCGGGCATGCTTTTCCTCCTGTAGTCGCCCCCGTCCCCCGATCAGGCTGGAGCGCGCGGAGATTGCCCGATGTTCGCGGTGCTGAATACCCCCATTTGCGCGTGACTTGCGCTTGCGCGGAATCGCCAAAACGGGCATTTGGCGCGCACCTGAAAACTGCCCTTGAGGCAAGTGACTTATTCAGATAATACAGCGCGACGGGGAGGACCCGCGCCGGCCGATGGTCGGGGGTGAAAGAGGTCGCGCATGAATTACGAGGCTCGGATGTTCGGTGGGGAAGAACGGCTCGCTCTGGCGGGTGAAGGCGAAAGGCGGTCGCGTCGCAAATGGTGGATCATCGCGGGCGTGATCGCGCTCGTCGTGATCGTGGCGGCGTATTTCGCCTTTGCCGCGGGCGGGGCGGGCGACAAGGCCCAACCGGCCAAGGCGGGCGCTGCCGGCGCGGCCAAGGGCGGGCAGGGCGGCGATCGCCAGCTCCCGACCGTCACCGTCGCCGTTCCGGGCCGCAGCGATATCGCCAGCGTCATCAGCGGCACCGGCTCGCTCGCCGCGCGCCGGGAGATGCCGGTCGGCGTCGCCGGTGAAGGTGGCATGGTCACGCGCGTGCTGGTCGAGCCGGGCGATTGGGTGAATGCGGGGCAGGTGCTCGCCACCGTCGACCGTTCGGTCCAGAGCCAGACCGCTCAGTCGCAGGCCGCCAGCATCCGCGTCGCACAGGCCGACCTCAACATCGCCCAGGCCGAGCTCGATCGCGCGCAGCAACTGCTCGCGCGTGGGTTCGTGTCCAAGGCGGATATCGATCGCAAGACCGCAACCCGTGACGCCGCCGCTGCACGCGTGCGCGTTGCCCAGTCGCAGCTGTCCGAGACGCAGGCGCGCAACCGCCGCCTCGACATCCGCGCGCCCGCCGCTGGCCTGGTGCTCACTCGCGCGGTGGAGCCGGGGCAGATCGTCAGCGCCGGTTCGGGCACGCTGTTCCGCGTCGCGCAGGGCGGACAGATGGAGCTGCGCACGCAGCTGAGCGAAGCGGACCTGCAGCGCATTCCCGTCGGCGCACGCGCCGAAGTGACGCCGGTCGGCACCGATCGCGTGTTCGTCGGCGAGGTGTGGCAGGTGTCGCCGGTCATCGACCCGCAGACGCGCCAGGGCATCGCCCGCGTCGCCCTGTCGTTCGATCGCGCGCTGCGTCCGGGCGGCTTTGCTGCTGCACGCATCGTCGCTGGCGGCGCAGTTGCCCCGCTGCTGCCGCAGTCGGCGATCCAGAGCGATGCCAAGGGCAACTACGTCTATATCCTCAATGCCAAGGACGAGGCCGAGCGCCGCGCGGTGACCACGGGTGACGTGTCGGATACCGGCGTCGCGATCACCAGCGGGCTGGACGGAACCGAGCGCGTGGTGCTGACCGCCGGCGCGTTCCTCAATCCGGGTCAGAAGGTCAAGCCGAACCTCACCACGCTGAAGCGTTAAGGGACAACGGGACATGAGCTTTCGCAACATCTCGGCCTGGTCGATCCGGAACCCGGTTCCGCCGATCGTCCTGTTCCTTGCGCTGACCATCGCCGGCTTCGTCAGCTTCGCGCGGATGGACGTGAACAACGATCCGGACATCGACTTCCCGATCGTCTGGGTCTCGATCAGCCAGCCCGGCGCCGCGCCGAGCGAGCTCGAGACCCAGGTGACGCAGCGCGTCGAGGCGGCGGTGCGCAGCCTGCAGGGGATCGACCAGATCGAATCCACCGTCAGCGAAGGCAATTCGCAGACGGTGATCCAGCTCGATATCGGCACGCCGATCGATCGTGCCGTCAGCGACGTGCGCGACGCGGTCGCCCAGATCCGCGGCGACCTGCCCGACGGGATCCTCGAGCCGCTGGTCGGTCGTGCCAACACGTCGGATCAGGAAATCGCGACCTTCACCGCGACCGGCACCGACATGACGATCGAGCAGCTGTCCTGGTATGTCGACAATACGGTGGCCAACGAACTGCTGTCGATCGACGGCCTGTCGGGGGTCGAGCGCATCGGCGGGGTCAGTCGCGAAATCCGCGTCATCCTGAACCTGCCCAAGATCCAGTCGCTCGGCCTCACCGCATCGCAGGTCAACCAACAGCTGCGTCAGGTCAATCTCAACGCGGCAGGCGGACGCACCGAGATTTCGGGCAGCGAACAATCGGTCCGTGTCCTGGGCAACGCGGCGGACGCGAAGGCGCTGGCGGAAACGCGCATCGCCATCGGCGGCGACCGCAATGTCCGGCTCGCCGACATCGCCGACGTCAAGGATCTCTATGCCGAACAACGCAGCCTGGCCGAGTTCAACGGCCGCCAGGTGCTGTCGTTCAACATCAAGCGCGCGAAGGGTGCGTCCGATGTGACCGTGTTCGACGAGGCGGAAAAGAAGCTGGAGGCGCTCAACAAGCGTAACCCCTCGGTCCAGTTCAACGTCCTGTTCAACAGCGTCAAATACACCGAGGCGCAATATCATTCGGCGATGGTCGCAATGATCGAGGGCGCGGTGCTCGCGGTCGTCGTCGTGTTCCTGTTCCTGCGCGACTGGCGCGCGACGGTGATCTCGGCGCTGGCGATCCCGCTCTCGGCGATCCCGACCTTCTGGTTCATGGAGATGCTCGGCTTCACCCTGAACCAGATGACGCTGCTGGCGCTCAGCCTGGTCGCGGGCGTGCTGGTCGACGATGCGATCGTCGAGATCGAGAATATCGTCAGGCACATGCGCATGGGCAAATCGGCCTATCAGGCATCGATCGACGCGGCGGACGAGATCGGCGTTGCGGTTCTCGCGACCACCATGTCGATCGTGGCGGTGTTCCTGCCTGTCGGCCTGATGCCGGGGCTCGCTGGTCAGTTCTTCAAGAATTTCGGACTGACGGTGGTTGCCGCCGTGCTGATGTCGCTGGCGATCGCGCGCTTGCTGACACCGATGATCGCGGCCTATTTCCTGAAGGCCAAGGGTCATGCCAGCCATGGCGAGGGCGCGATGATGGACGGTTATGTCCGCATCCTGCGCTGGACGCTGACGCATCGCTGGGTCGCGGTGGTGGCATTTCTGGTCGCCTTTGCGCTCGAAATCTTCCTCGCGGCGGGTGGACCGTTGCCGTTTACCTTCCAGCCCAATCAGGATCAGGACGACATCACCGTCCAGATCGAGATGGTGCCCGGGACCAGCCTCGAGCAGACCAAGGCCGTCGTCGACAAGGTGACCGCGATCGTCGCGGCGCGCAGCGACGTGGTCGAAAACGTCTATTCGCGCACCTTTGTCGGCAATGGTCGCGTGGTCGCGATCCTGAAGGACGAACGTCCGATCACCAGCGTCGAGCTGGAGCAGGCACTTCAGCCAGCGCTGGCCCAGATTCCCGATGCGCGCGTCAATGTGCGGTCGCAGGGTGGCTGGGGCGGCAGCGGCCGTGCGGTCTCGATCGTGCTGGGCGGTGAGGATCCCAAGCTGCTCAACGACACTGCGCTCAAGATCGTCTCCGAGATGGAAAAGATGCGCGAGCTGCGCGCGCCGCGCATCAGTGGCGATCTCCAGCGGCCGGAAATCGTCATCGAGCCGCGTACCGAGCTCGCCGCCGACCTCGGCGTGACGACTGCCGCGCTCTCGAACGCGATCCGCATCGCGACGCTGGGCGATATCGATCAGAACAGTGCGAAATTCTCGCTGTCCGATCGTCAGGTGCCGATCCGCGTCGCACTCGCCGAAAGCTCGCGCGCCGAGCTGGAGACGATCCGCAACCTGCCGGTGGCGACCTCGACCGGCGGGTCGGTGCCGCTGGGCGTGGTCGCGGACATCAAGTTCGGTGTCGGCGCGACCCGCATCGATCGTCTGAACCAGAAGCGCCGCCTGGTCATCGGTGCCGATCTCGCCACCGATCCCCAGACCGGCAAGCCGTTCGTGCAGGGCGCGGTCATGCAGAAGGTCGATCAGCTGCCCACGATGCGCAACCTGCCGATGGGTGTCGGCAAGCTCGAGGTCGGGCAGGCCAAATGGCAGGCTGAAATGTTGACCAACTTCGTGGTCGCGTTGATCTCGGGCATCCTGCTCGTCTTCGCGGTGCTGGTGCTGCTCTATCGCGGCGTGATGGCGGCGATGGTCAATCTGTCGTCGCTGCTGATCGCGGCGCTGGGCGGATTGATCGCCTTGTGGATCACCAACAACCCGATCTCGATGCCGGTGCTGATCGGGGTGCTGATGCTGCTCGGCATCGTCGCGAAGAACTCGATCCTGCTGATCGACTTCGCGCTGGAGGAGATGGAGAAGGGCGTCGACAAGATCACCGCGATCGTCGACGCCGGGCACAAGCGTGCGCAGCCGATCGTGATGACCACGGTCGCGATGGTCGCCGGCATGGTGCCGACCGCGCTGTCGCTGAACGGCGACGGGTCGTGGCGCGCGCCAATGGGTATCACTGTGATTGGCGGCCTGATCCTGTCGACGCTGCTTACGCTGCTGATCGTCCCGGCACTGTTCAGCCTCGCGCTGGGCATGGAGCGGCGGGTCGGTCCGTGGCTGGGCCGCAGGCTGCTGACCTTCAGCCCCGGTGACGATGCCGAGGACAAGGCGCGCCTTGCCGGCACCGTCCCCGCGGGCCGCATCGGGCATAGCGGCAACGAAGGCACCGCGCCTGCCGAGTGAACCAAAAAGAGGCACGCGGATTGTTCCGGCTATGAACCCGGCAATCCGCGTGCTTTCTGGTCCTGTGATTCGTTCATCCGACCCTGTCCCGCCTGGCCTCAGGCGCATGCGCATCCTCGCCACCGGCCTGCTGGTGGTGATGGCGGCGGTGTATTTCACCGCGCGCAGCTACGAGCCCGACTATACTGCCGCAGGGTTTATCCGTGCCTTTGCCGAGGCGGCGATGGTCGGCGGCCTGGCGGACTGGTTTGCGGTCACCGCGCTGTTCCGCCACCCGCTCGGCCTGCCGATCCCGCACACCGCGATCATCCCGCGCAACAAGGAGCGGATCGCCACCTCGCTCGCCAATTTCCTGCGCGATAACTTCCTGATCCCCCGCGTCGTGGCGCGGCGGATGCGGACGATCGACGTGGCGGGGGCCGCGGGCCGCTGGCTGGCCCAGCCCCCCGAAAGCTCCGGGCGCCTGCGCCGCGGCGCATCGCGCATGGCCGCGAACCTGCTCGAATCGCTCGACAAGGATCAGCTCGGCGGTCTGATCAAGGGCGCGGTCGCCAATCGCCTGCGCCAGACCGACATCGCGCCGTTGCTGGGCCAGGCGCTGGGCGCGGCGATTGCCGAGGGGCGGCATCTGCCGCTGATGGATTCGATGCTGCGCTGGCTGGCCAAGATCATCGACCAGAATGAGGCGCTGATCCGCAAGATGGTGCACGAGCGCGCCGGCGCGATCATGCGCTGGACCGGGCTGGACGAAACGCTCGCCAATGCAATCATCGACGGGCTGTACAAGCTGGTGTCGGACGTCGCCGAGGATCCCGGCCACCCGCTGCGCGCCAAGGTGGAGGAGGGGCTGGAAAAGCTCGCCTTCGATCTGCAGTTCGACATCCCGACCCGGCTGAAGGTCGAGGCGTTCAAGGCCGACATGCTCGACAATCCCGCACTCGCCCGCTGGATCGAGGGGATGTGGGAGCAGGCGCGCAGCGCGCTGCTGCGGGTCGCGCGCGATCCCGACGCCGCGCTGGCGGGCAAGTTTGGCGATGCGCTGCGCCAGCTTGGCGGAACGCTGCAGAGCGATCCGCGCCTGGCGCACATGATCAACCGCTTCGTCCGCCGTGCCGCAGTCGGCACCGCCGCCGATTATGGCGACGGCATCGTCCGGCTGGTTTCGGACACGGTGCGCGGCTGGGACGCGCGCACGATTACCGGACGGCTCGAAAATGCGGTCGGCAAGGACCTGCAGTATATCCGCATCAACGGGACGTTGGTCGGCGGCATGGTCGGGCTCACGCTACACACGTTGCATACGGTGCTGTGAGCAACCTAATCCGCCCCCGCCAGGGGGAGGTGTCAGCGCAGGGGAGGAAGCGCGACGGTTGAGGACATAGCCTTCCTCCCCCTCCGTCGCCCCGGATCAAGTCCGCGGCGTCACCTCCCCCTGGCGGGGGAGGATTGTTGGCTACCCCTCCCAATCCAGCACCGTCCACCCCTTGCGCGCCGCCAGTTTCCGCAGCGGCCCATGCGCATTGACCGCGAACGGCTCGTCCGCCCATTCGAGTACCGGCGCGTCGGACACATGGTCACTGTAAAAGCGCACCCGGATGTCCTTTCGCGCGATCCCCTCGCGCGCCATCCACGCCTCGATCAGCCGCAATTTGGCGGGGCCGTAGCAATTTTCGCCCTCAAGGCCTGCCAGCACATTGCCGTGCGGGTCGCGCCGCGCGGCGGTGGCGATGACCGTGGCGATGTGCAGCCGCGCGGCGATCGCCTGCGCATAATAGCCATGGCTCGCGGTTGCCAGCACCGGCTCCCACCCCGCCGCGCGATCGGCCTCGACCCGCGCGCGGGCGTCGGCGAACAGGTTGGTCGCGGCCATATCGTCGGCGAATGCCTCTGCCACCACGGCCAGTTCGGCGGGCGGGATCGTGCGGCCGATCATCAGGCGATGGGTGATTTCCTTCAGTCGCGCGCGGTCGATCGCCTTGGCGAGATAGGCAAGACTCGCCACCCCCGCGAGCGGCAGCAGCGCCAGCCGCCACGGCGCGCGCACCTTTGCCGCATGGATCAGGAACGGCGTCCAGGTCGCGCGCCGGGTGATCGTCTTGTCCATGTCGTAAATGGCGAGTCGGCGCATCGGAACCTTTCCTGACCGTCCGCAATTGGTTCGGTCGGTATCTTATCCTCTAGCTACAGGTGCTTGCCGTTCCAGTCCGAATCAACGATGGATGGTCGCGATGAACGCGCCAGCCGACTTTCAGCACGACGCGGCCGCGGGGGCGCTGCGGTTCAGCGGCAATCTGTCGTTGCGCGATATCGGCGACCTGCCCGACCGGCTGGGTGCGGTGGAGGGCGATGTGCGCCTGCTCGACATGCGCGGGATCGATCGGATCGACACGGTCGGCGCGTGGCTGATCCACCGCTTTGCGCGCGATCACGGCGCGCAGGTGTCGGGCCTCGATTCGAACCAGCAGCTATTGTTCGACCATGTCGCCCAGGCCGATCACCCGATCGAAGCTCCGCGCAAGCCGATGGGCGCGTTTGCCCAATTGCTCGCCGAAATCGGCGAAGCGGTGATTCAGGCAGCGAAGACGATGTTCGGCCTGCTCGGCTTCATGGGCGCGACCGCCATCGCGGCGGGGCGCGTGATCGCCAATCCGCGCCGCTTCCGCTATCACGCCACGGTCCACCGGTTCGAAGTCGTCGGCGTCTCCGCACTCGGCATCATCGGGTTGATGAGCTTCCTGATCGGCATCGTCATCGCGCAACAGGGCTCGGTACAGCTGCGCCAGTTCGGCGCGGAAGTGTTCACGATCAACCTGGTCGGCCGCATCACGCTGCGCGAACTCGGCATCCTGATGACCGCCATCATGGTCGCCGGCCGCTCGGGCTCGGCCTTTGCCGCCCAGCTCGGCACGATGAAGCTGACCGAAGAAATCGACGCGATGCGCACTATCGGGGTCAACCCGATGGAGGCACTCGTCTTGCCGCGCGTGATCGCGGCGGTGCTCATGCTGCCGTTGCTCGGCTTCTACGCCTCGCTGATCGCGATGATCGGGGGCGGCCTGCTGTGCTGGATCGCGCTCGACATTCCGCCGATTACCTTCGTCCAGCGCATCCGCGAAGTGGTGCCGATCACCGACCTCTATGTCGGGCTGGTCAAGGCGCCCGTGTTCGGCGCGATTATCGCCATCGCCGGCTGCTATCAGGGCATGCAGGTCGAGAGCGACGCCGAACAGGTCGGCATGCGCACCACCACCGCGGTGGTTCAGGCGATCTTTCTCGTCATCGTGCTCGACGCCTTTTTCGCGGTGTTCTTCACCGAAGTGGGGTGGAACTGATGACCGCCCCGACATTCGACGATGAAGAAGCGATCATCCGCGTGCGCGGCCTCAGCAACAGCTTTGGCGAGCAGACCGTCCACGAACAGCTCGACCTCGACGTACGGCGCGGCGAGATTCTGGGCGTGGTCGGCGGTTCGGGAACCGGCAAGTCGGTGCTGATGCGGTCGATCATCGGGCTGCAACAGCCCGATGCCGGCAGCGTCCATGTGTTCGGCGAATCGGTGCTGGATGCCGATGAGCGCGCCGCGATCGAGATCCGTCGCCGCTGGGGCGTGTTGTTTCAGGGCGGCGCGCTGTTTTCGACCCTGACCGTGGCCGAGAATGTGCAGGTTCCGCTCAAGGAATTCTACCCGCAGCTCGACGAACAGCTGCTGGCGGAGATCGCGGCCTACAAGGTCGTGATGACCGGCCTGCCGCCCGAAGCGGGTCCCAAATATCCCGCCGAACTTTCGGGCGGCATGAAGAAGCGAGCAGGCCTCTCGCGCAGCCTCGCGCTCGATCCCGAATTGCTGTTCCTCGACGAACCGACCGCCGGGCTCGACCCGATCGGCGCGGCAGCGTTCGACGAACTGACGCGGTCGCTTCAGCAGACGCTCGGGCTCACTGTGTTTCTGATCACCCACGACCTCGATACGCTCTATGCAATCTGCGACCGCGTCGCGGTGCTGGCCGACAAGCGCGTGATCGCGGTGGGAACGATCGACGAGCTCCTCGCTTTGGATCATCCGTGGATCCAGGACTATTTCAACGGCCCGCGCGGACGCGCGGCGGTGGCGAGCGCGAAACGCGCCGGCGCCATGGGGGCATGAGGGACTGATGGAAACACGCTCAAACCATGTGCTGGTCGGCGCGGTCGTGCTGATCCTGCTCGCCGTGCTGGCGCTGTTCACCGTGTGGCTCGCCCGCGTGAACACGACCAGCGAGAAGGAGTACGACATCTTCTTCAAGCAGGCAGTCGACGGGCTGAACAAGGGATCGCAGGTCGCCTTTTCCGGTGTCCCGGCGGGACAGGTCAAGGAAATCGGCCTGTTCAAGCCCGACCCCAGCCTGGTGCGCGTGCGGATCGCGGTGAACAGCGACGTTCCGGTCCTGCAGGGAACCACCGCGACCATTCAGGGCGTCGGCTTTACCGGGGTCAGCCAGATCCAGCTCGACGGCGCGGTGAAGGGTGCCCCGCCGATCGTGTGCCCGGACGTCAATCCGCGCAGCGTTTGTCCGCTCGGCGTGCCGGTGATCCCGACCAAGCAGGGCGGCCTTGGCGCGTTGCTCAACTCCGCGCCGCGCCTGCTTGAGCGGCTGTCGACCCTGACCGAGCGACTGACCGAATTGCTGTCCGACCGCAATCAGGCGTCGATCAGCGGCATCCTCGCCAATACCGAGAAGCTGACCGGCGAACTGGCGAAGGGCGCGCCGGACATGCGCGCGACCCTCGCCGAGCTGCGGGTGACGGTGCAGAAGGCGGGCGTCGCTGCCGAGCAGATCGGCAATCTTGCCGGCACCACCGACCGGGTGCTTGACCAGGAAATCGCGCCGACGATGAAGGATCTGCGCGGCGCGATCGCCTCGGCCGACAAGAGCATGAAGGCGCTGGAGAAGACGCTGGGCAAGGCCGATGGTGGCATCGACGAGGTGACGACCAAGACGCTGCCCGAGATCAACCAGCTGATCCAGGATCTGCGGCAGATGACCGCCGCGCTCGCATCGGTCGCGGAAAAGATCGACCGTGAAGGCGCCGGATCGCTGATCGGATCGCCCAAGCTGCCTGACTACGACCCCAAGAAGAAGTGAGCCCGATCATGCGCAAGCTCCTCCTCGTCCCCGTCCTGCTCGCCGCGCTTCCGCTCGGCGGGTGCATCAAGTTCGGGGCCGAACCCCCGCCCTCGCTGCTCAAGCTGGAGGCCGACGCGGCGATGCCGACCGGTCAGACGGTGAGCTCGGCGACGGTGCGCGCGATCACCATCGCGGTGCCCTCGGTGCCGCAGGAGCTGGCCGTCACCCGCGTGCCGGTGCGCAGCAGCGACACTGCGGTTGCCTATCTCAAGGACGCGCAATGGGTCGAAGCGCCCAACCGCATGTTCGCGCGGGTGCTGGGCGACACGATATCGGTGCGCACCGGGCGCGTGGTGCTCAACCTGCGCCAGTCGCTGTCCGACCCCGGCGCGCGGCTGGGCGGCGAGCTCCGCCAGTTCGGCATCGATGCCGACAGCAATGCTGCGGTGGTGGTCTATGAGGCGACGCTGGTGCGCGACCGTGCCGTCGGCACCGACGGCGTGCGCCCCGCGATCACGTTCGAGAAACGCCGGTTCGAAGCGCGCGTGCCCCTGGCTCAGCTCACGCCGACGGAAGCTGGTGCCGCGCTCAATCAGGCAGCGAACCGCGTGGCGGGCGAAGTTGCCGACTGGGTCGGGCGCTAGCCGCTATTCCGCCCGGCGCACCGGCGGCATGACATTGCAGATGTCCGCCCCGCCTGCCGGAAGGTTGAAAAAGGGCGGCTGGCGGTTTTCGCGCGCCTTGATCCACGCGGCAAAGCGCGGATTGTCGGCGGCGCGATACTGAAAACGCGGGCGTTCCGCTGCGGGCAGGTCGCTGGCCAGCCGCCCGCGTACGAACGGAACATGCTGGCTTGCCTCCTTGTACAGGCCAAGGCCGCCCTCGGTGCCGCGCGGCAGCGACGAGAGATGCTCGATCCCCTCCAGCACTCGCCCGACGATCGCGATGTTGCGGTCGAGATGGCGCGGACCATGTCCGATCACCGCATAGAGATCGCCGCCGCTTCCGGTGCTGGGCGCAAGGTCGCGCGCGACCCCGACCATGGCGTAGCAGTGTGGAATCCACGCGACCTTGCCATTGGTCGCGAGCGGCCAGCCATCCGCGCTATGCCCTGTCCGCCGCGCATAGGGGTCGCGCCGCGTGAGCCGGGTTACGGCGTCGTAGCGCGGCCAATCATATTCGTCCGGCGGTTGCGCGATCACGCCGTCGGGCAGCGCCTTTTTCTCGGTCGGATCGCCCCATTGCACGACATAATTGTCGTGGACGCGATAGACCGACGCCGCGTCCCACCATCCCGCTGCCGCCAGCGTGCGGATATTGGCGACATGCACCGGCGCGTAGCGCGGGGCGAGGCGGATCACCACCTGCTTGCCATCGCGCAAGGTCAGCACAAGCAGTTCGTCCGCCGGGATGTCGCGCCAGTCACCGGGCAGCGGATCGGACGGGAGCGGGGCGGGGGGCGTGGCCGGTGCGGCGGCCTGGAGCGCAAGCGCGAGGGAGAGGGTCAGCATCCCGCCAAGCTGTCACGCCTGACGCCCCCGCGCAACGCGCTTGCGCACCACCCGGCAAATCTCTAGGCAGCGCGCTTCCAGCGATGCGGAGCGGTGGCCGAGTGGTCGAAGGCGCTCGCCTGGAAAGTGAGTATACGGCAAAACCGTATCGAGGGTTCGAATCCCTCCCGCTCCGCCACCGACCCTTCCATAAGGGTTCGTAAAAGTCCGGTGTGATCGACTTTTCTCTCCTGAAATCCAACACTTAGCCGATCAGCTCGGCCACGGCCGTCCATACCCGTCCGAACCAATCCGGCGATTCGGTGGTACGCAAACGTGGTACGCGCGGTCGAAAAACGTGGTATTTTCAGGAGACCGCTAATGCTCACCGATTCCAAGGTCCGCACGGCCAAGCCGCGGCCCAAATCGTACAAGATCGCCGATTCCAACCGACTGTACCTGCTGGTGACGCCCAGCGGCGGCAAGCTGTGGCGCTGGAACTATTCCTACGACGGAAAACAGAAGAGCATGGCCTTTGGCGCCTATCCGCTCGTTTCGTTGGCAGATGCTCGCGAAAAGCGCGACCAAGCTTATTCCATGCTCTGCGAGGGGCAGGATCCCAATGTCGCAAGGCGGCTAAAGATCGAGGCGAACCTCGAAGCCGGGCGCCAGACGTTCGAGCGGGTCGCTCGCGAGTGGTATGGAAACGCGAAGGCTCAATGGGCCACGATCCACGCCCACGACGTCATCCGGAGCCTGGAGCGCGATGTCTTTCCGACGATCGGTTCCTTGCCGATAGCGCAGCTCACTCCGCCCCTGATTCTAGGCGTGCTACGGGAGATCGAAACACGAGGGGCCATCGAGACCGCAAAGCGCGTCCGGCAGCGCATCTCGGCCGTGTTCGTCTACGCCATCGCCCAGGGAATCGCGACGAACGACCCCGCCGAAAAGCTGGGCGCGGTGCTCAAGCCGCTGCGCAAGGGCCGGCAGCCGGCGATCACGGACATCGTGCCACTGCGCCAGATGATCCTGGCGGCCGAAGAGGACAATGCGCGGCCGATCACACGGCTCGGACTCAGGATGCTGGCGCTCACCGCCGTCAGGCCCAGCGAGCTGCGCGGCGCCGAATGGGCTGAATTCGAAGATCTCGATGGCAAGCTTCCGCTCTGGCGCATCCCGTCGGTGCGGATGAAGGGAGACCTGGACCGGAAGGAGGAGATCAATGGCGATCACCTCGTTCCTCTCGCCCCGCAGGCGGTTTCGGTGCTGAGGGCGATCTGGCCGTTGACGGGTGGTGGACCGCTGGTCTTCCCCAGCAACCGGCATGCGCACCGGCCGATGAGCGAGAATGCGATCGGCTACCTGCTGAACCGGGCCGGCTATCACGGGCATCACGTGCCGCACGGATTTCGAGCGGCGTTTTCCACGATCATGAACGAGTGGGCGGAGCGTCATGGCGATCCGCATGACCGCAAGGTGATCGACCTGATGCTCGCGCATGTGCCCAAGGACAAGGTGGAGGGCGCCTACAACCGCGCGGCCTACATGCCGCGCCGCCGAGAACTCGCGGTAATCTGGGCCAACATGTTGAGCGAGGGCCTGCCTGATCCCGTGCTCCTGGTTGATCGGCCGGTAAAGGAAATCGGCCCGCGCTCGCGGCGAAGGATGTCGCCGCCGGTCGATCCGGACTTCCGGTTTCCGGTCCAGCATCGTGCCGCTCGATAGTTCGCTCGACAATTGGTAACGCATATGTTACCAGAAGGAGCGTGAGTTGATCGTTCAGGAGTATATTCGCGAGGACGGTTCGAGCCCGTTCCGATCATGGTTTGACGATCTCGACTTCCAGGCTTCGGCCAAGGTGGCGACCGCAATCGTGCGGCTGGAGCTGGGCAATCTCTCGAACGTCAAATGGATCGGCGGCGGGCTCGGAGAACGCCGCATCGATTGGGGACCGGGTTACCGGCTCTACCTTGTCCGGGATGGCGATGAACTCATCATTCTGTTCGTGGGTGGGACCAAGAAGCGGCAGCAGTCCGACATCGAACGCGCCCGGGTGCTGCTGGGCGAGTACAAATCCCGCAAGGAGGCGGCCAGGAAAGGCAGGAATTGACGAGATGGTGCTGACCCGTGATTTTAAGGAAACGGTGAAGGAGCGCGTCGCGCGCGATCCTGCCTTCGCCAAGGCCATGCTCGATGAGGCGGCGACCGCATTCCTCAACGGCGAGCCGCACACGGCACGGTTGATCCTGCGCGATCTCGTCAATGCCTCGGTAGGCTTCGAGGAACTGGCGACGGAGACCAACCGCCCGAGCAAGAGCCTTCACCGGATGCTGTCGGAGAAGGGCAACCCGAGCATGGACAATCTCGCTGCCATCTTCGGAGCGGTACGAAAGCGACTGGGCGTCGCCTTCGAAGCTCATGCCGTGGAGGCGGGATAGCGCTAGCCCCAGCGGAGGTTCGATATACGCGCTAGCGCAGTTTCGGGAACTACGGCAAGGCGCTGCTTGTCGCGATGTTCGCATATTGAGGCGGCGGCGCGACGACGGGATGGTTGGCGGCCAAGGTCGAACCGATCTCTATGGCCGAGCCCAGTGTCGCCGCGCCCACGAGGATGCCGGCTGCCGCGATTGCGCCGCCTTGTTTTCGTTTGAAGCTGCTCAAAGCTGCACCCGCGTGGCCGGCAGATGCCGAAATGCCCGGTCACGGCAGGTGAGAAGGATCACCTGCATCCGCTGCGATGCTTCCTCGAGAATCTCGGTCATCAGGTCGAGGCGGCCGTCGTCGGAATAGACCAGCGGGTCGTCCAATATCAGCGACACCGGCGCGCCCTGCTCCAGCAGCATATCGGCAAAGGCGAGGCGTGTAAGCACCGCGAGCTGCTCCTGCGTTCCCTTCGACAGCGTGCCGCAGGCCTCGCTGGTGCCGCTCCGGGTGACGGCAGACAGCGCCAGCTCCTCGTCGAAGCTGAGATCGGCGCCGGGAAACAGCCGTGCGACATGGACGCGGGCGCGTTTCGCCACGGGGCCAAGAAATGTCCGCGACGCTTCGGCGCGCGCGTCTTCGAGCACCTCCTTGAGCAGTTTGACGGTAGCGGCTTCCTCGTCGAGCAGCACCAGCGCCCGTGCGGCGGCCTCGGCCTCTTCCTCTGCCGCGGCGGCCAGGCTCGCCAGGCCTTTGCCGCCCTCGCTTTCGATGATCGCCTCGAGACGCGCAATGTCGCGCTCGAGCTCGGCGTGCCGTTTCTGGCCGGCGCTGGCGCGGCCATCGATCGTCTCGATTTTCCGGGTGATCGCCTGCACGTCATGCGCGGTCGCGTTGCGCTCGGCCTCGGCCAGCTTGACGGCAGACTGGGCGACCGCCTCCCGGGCCTTGACGATGGCGTCGGCAAGCCCCGCAAACTCCGGCTTGCCTTCGATCTGAGCGAGCCGGTCAGAGGCATGCGCCTGGTCGCGCTCGGCGCCGGCCTGTTGGGCGGAAAGCGGCTGGTCCGTCTCTTCGAGATCGCGCAGGTCCTGCACGGCATGGTCGTGCAGGGCCTCGGCGCGCACCACCGCCGTTTCCGCTTCGTCCCGGTTGCGCGTCAGCAGGTCGATCGAGATGTCATCGTCATCAACAGCGAGGGCTTCATCGGAAAGACTTGTCACGAACAGCTTGAGCGCATCCGGGCCGGCGGCAAGCTCCAGCAGCGGGTCGGCCGGCGTGAGGCCGGCGATCTTGCTCTCGGTCAGCTGCACGGTCGTCTGTGCGTCGCGCGCGGCGTCGTTGCGCAGCCGCGCTGCGGCGAGGTCGGGAACGTCCCATTCGCTCAGCGCGCGCACCTGCCGCTCGCGCAGTTCGGCAAGGCGCGCCTCGGCGCTCGCCGCAGTCTCCGGCGGGCGGATCACGAGGGCGCCCCCGTTCAGTCCAATCCGCGTCTCGCCGGTCAAAACCCGCGCCGCGCCCGGCGTTAGCGGCGTGCCGTCGATCGTGACATCGGGCACGTCCCCGACGAGCTCGATCGATGTGGCGCCGGCATTGACTGCGGCCTGCGCCTCCGCGATCGCGCGATCATTGGCATCGAGCTGCACCAGCACGTCGGCCGGAATGAGCCCGGCCGCCCTATCGCGCGCCTCGGCCAACTGCTGTTCGAGATCGAGCAATTCGGTGTGGCGCTGTCGGGCGCTCGCGATCGCGGCGCGGCGGTTACGCTGCGCCAGCCGCTCCTCACCTGCGGCAAGCGCCTGGCGGGCCGCCGTGCGGTCGTCGCGCGCCTTGTCGAGCGCCGCTTTCGCGTTGGCGACACTGATGCGCCCGTCGGCCAGCGCCTCGCCGATCCTTGCCCGATCGGCGACAATCGCGGCCAGGCTCTCGCCAGCGTCGGCGAGCGCCTGGGTCGCCGACGCATGTTGCTGCTCCATGTCCTCGAGCCGGCCGAGCGCGACCGAGACATTCTCGTGCTCCGCCTTGCGCGTGTCGAGGATTTGCGCCGCCGCCTTGGCTACTTCCAGCGCCTCGACGAGATCGGCGCGCTGCGCGGCATCGGTTTCGTCGGCGAGTTCGCGCTCCAGCACCTTGAGCCGGGCTCGAGTATCTTCGAAATCGCCGAAATTCCTTTCCAGTGCGTCGAGCCGCGCAGCCGCGTCCGAGGCCGCTTGCCGGGCCCGCTCGTCGCGCTCGCGCGCCGCCTGCCAACGGCCCCTCGACTGAGGCTTGCCAGTAGGCGTCCAATAAACCTCATATCGTTCGTCGATGCGCTTTCGGACCCGCTCAAAGGCTGCGCCGCCGACAATGGTTCCGACTTCGGCTTCGAGCGACGATTGGATGCTGTCGCGCACGATCGTACCGGGCGCCGACACCTCGAGCGCCTGCGCCTGAGGAACCCATAGCAGCCCGAGCGCGCCATACGTGGCGGGGTCGCCGCGCTGACTGCTGTCCTTGACGAATCCCAGAAGCGCCTGCAGCCGATTTTCGGCCTCCTCACCCTGGGCACGGCCTTGCGGCCCGGAAACTTCGACCTGCGGGCTCTTGAGGAAGCGCTTGGCGACTTTCCAGCTGTCGAGCCCGACATCAAAGCTGACCTCGACCTCCGGCGCGACCGCCTCGCCATACGGCGCAAAGCTCTGGGCAAGCTGGTTCTTGGTGGCGTGACGGACAAAAAGCGCCGCGCGCAATGCCTCCAGGATCGTGGACTTGCCGCTTTCGTTGGGCTCGATGACGATATTGAGCCCATCTCCCAGGCCATCGATTGTCCGGGGCTCGCGGAATTTGCGGAAATTGTTGAGGCTGATCCGCCGCAGGCGCAGGCTCATGCTTGGCCCCCCCGATGATATTCGACAAACAGGCGTTCCAAGGCCCGCCGCGCGAGCAACGCCTCGGCGCCGCCCGCTTCGATCCGTTCTTCGAGCTTTTGGGCGGCGACGCCGAGCAAGCCCTCGACATTGAGTTCGGCGAGTTCCTGCTCGCCCGGCCGGCCGACCAGATCATCCGCGCGCAGGTCGAGAAAGCGCAGGCGGTGCCGCAGATCGTCGTCAACCTGGGCCAGGATCTCGATGCGGTCGCCAAGGCTGGTGATGCCCGCGAGCGAAAGGCGCAGCAGCGTCGCCGCGGGATCGATCGCACCGAGCAGCGCGTCGCACTCGGCCGCAAAGGCGGCCGCATCCTGCAGCGTCCAATCGCGCGACAGCCATTGGAAACGACCGGTGCGGACGGGTTCGATCGCCGGGCCGCTCCCCGGCGCGACGTCGACCACGAGCACATGGCCCGGCTCGTCGCGCTGGAACCGGTCGGTTTCGGGGGTTCCGGCATACCAGGTGCGCGGACCAACCTCGAGCGTTCCGTGCCAGTCCCCCAGCGCGAGATAGTCGAGCGTCGAGCGCGTGGCGCGGTCAGGCGCGATCTGGTTCTTCGTCTCACCGCGTGCGGTGAAATCGCGGATCGAGCCATGGGCAAGCCCGATCCGCAGCTTTGCGCCGGGCGTCTCCATGGTGTCGAACAGTTCGGTCGGATCGTCGATGTGATGCCGATGCAGGAGCGGTGCCGGCAGCAGCCAGACCCCGGCTTCCATCTCTTGCGCGACCGGTTCGGTGAGCAGCACGATGTTGCCTGGCGCCTTGGCGCGGACACGGTCCCACAGCCCACCATTGCGCGCATAATCGTGATTGCCGGGCAGCAGCCACCAGCGGCACGGATAGCGCTGCATGCGCGAGACCGCCTGCACGATGACCCGGTCTTCGGGGCCTTCGGTGTCGAAAATATCTCCCGCGACGATCACATGGCCGATCTGCCGGGTCGCGGCGGCTTCCCCGATCCGATCGATCACGTCGAAGCGCGCCTCGCTGAGCGCGGTGCGCACGTCGGCGTCGAACCGGCCGAAAGGCTTGCCGAGCTGCCAATCGGCGGTGTGAAGGAAGCGCATCGGATCTAAAGTCCCATTCCGGAGGCAACAGGAAGCCGCGGCAAGGCGCAGAGCGTGTTGACGAGCCGCATCTGCTCGATCGTCCTGCAGCTTGCGTCGCGCAATCGGTCGCTGCCGAAAACCAGCGCGAGCGCTTTGGCGCGCGAAACCGCGACGTTGATACGATTGAGCGAAAAGAGAAATTCCATCCCGCGCGCGGTCTCGTCGGCCGAGGACGCGGTCATCGAAACGAGACAGATCGGTGCTTCCTGCCCCTGGAACTTGTCGACCGTGCCGACGCGGATCGTGGCGGGCAGCGCCGCCCGCAGCGCGTTGACCTGGGCGTTATAGGGCGCGACGACGATGATATCGCCGTGTTCGACCGGCCGCGTCATGCCGGCCCTGTCGGTCCAGCTCCCCGCCAGCAAGTCGGCGATCGCCGCCCGGATCGCGGCGCATTCCTCGAGCGCGATTTGCGCATTGCCGTCGTGAACGACCGGAACCCAATAGGCACCCGCCGCCGGCCACGCGGTTCCGGTCACCGACTGGCGTTCGGTGTCGGGGTGGCTCGCGAGCCGACCTTCATAGACTTGGTCGGAGATGAACTGGCAAACCGCGGGGTGCATTCGCCGCGTTTCAGCGAGGAAGATGCCGCGATCGGCGGGAATGGTGGCGTGCTCGCCGAGCATCCATTCAAGGCAGGACAGATTGGCCGGCGCGGGGTGTGCGCCCTGGATCACCTGTGGCAACTGACGAGGATCGCCCACCAGCACGATGTTGCGCGCCGCCCGCCCCATCGCGACCATATTGGCGAGACCCACCTGCCCGGCCTCATCGACGAACAGCCAGTCGAAGCGCTGCACATTCTCGTCGCGCGCGAAATAGAATGCAGTGCCCCCGACAACATGGGCGGCGGCGAGAGCCAGGTCGTCATTGCTCGTGGCGCGGTGCACGGCGCAATCGTCGGGATAGCCGTCGTCGCCGCCCGAAACCTTGTGGGCGAGCATGACCGGCTGGCTGGCATCCGCCTCTTCGGCTGCACGCAGGCAGCCGAAGAGGACATTGCGGATGGCCTCGTGGCTGTTCGAGGCAACGCCGACTCGATAGCCCGCGCTGACCAGCGAGAGTATCACCCGCGCCGTGACATGGGTCTTGCCCGTGCCCGGCGGTCCCTGGATCGGCAGCACGGTGCGGTCCATCGCCTGCGCCGCCGCGATCGCGCCGGCAACCGCGTCGCGAGCGCCGAGGATATCGCCGCTAATGCCCTTGAGGCGCGGCGCGGCACCCGACAACAGATCGTCGACGGCAGTGTAGCGCCGCGCGGCGCATTGGTCCTCGATCACGTCGGCGACCGCTGCCGTCAGCACCGTGGTGTCGAGCGGCCAGTCGGGGTGCAGGGTCAGGCAGTCGGCGAGCAGCTCGGCCCGGGCCACTCCCACCTTCAGTGTAATCTCGCCTTCGGCACGGTCGAGCGCTTCGATCGTGACGGTCGCCGGCGGTCCGTCCGCGCTGGGGACGGTAGCTTTTCCGCCAGCGCGCAATTTCGTTTCCTGGGGCGGGAAGCGATAGGTCCGGACCACCGACCGCTTGACCGGGGCAATCGCGGAGATCGCCTCGAGCCCGGCCAGCGCATCGAGATCGTCGACCAGTTCGTCCCCGTCACGCGCGGCGCTGTCGAAAACCGCCCATTGGGCAGGTTTCGCTTCGCGCTTGTGGAACAGTCCCAGGTTGAACAGCAGCTCCTGCCGATCCGCCGGGAGTTCGGATGTTGCCAGCCTGTCGCGCAGCGCGAGCGTTTCCGCGCCCTCGGCGATCTCCTGCTCGGCGGCCTCGTGCGCAAGCTTCGGCCATGGCCGGTCGGGACGAATGCTGACCAGCCAATCGCGCAGCTGCTGCGTCGATTCGCAGTCGATCCGATTATACGCCTCGATCTCGTCGAGGATCTGCGGGTCACCGGTTTCGCGCCATTTTTCGTACGCGACGACCGATCCGCCCGCCGTCTTGACCTCGCCCTCGCGCTTGATGCCGTAAAAGGCTTCGAACGCCTTGATCGAATAGCTCGGTTCCGAAGCGATCAGCGCGCCGCGTACAACCGCGTAAAGGTCGACGAATCGGCGCTCGCGCATCAGCCGATCGAGAAAAGCTTCGCCGATGCCGTACCGGGTGGTGAGACGCCGGAGCGCGGTGATCTCATAGGGCGCGTAATGATAGATCCGCGCGTCGGGGTAAGCCGCCAGTCGGTCGCGGAAGAAGGCAAGCAGCCGTTCGAGCGCCCGCGCTTCGGCGGCATGGTCATGCGCCCAGAACGCATGGAAGGTTTCGGCCGACCAGACGCCGTGCAGATATTCGAGACCCTCCTCATAATGGGGGTCGCCCTCGATATCGTAGAACAGGTCGCCCGCCTGCGGCTGCGGCAGCAGATCGAATCCCTTGCCCGGCTCGGCAGGCCGCAATTCGAAAGCAGGGTCGCCGGTCTTGCGGGCGTGCTGCAAACGCGCCTGACACGCGAGTTTTTCCATCGTCGTGCCCGCCAGCCCGCGCACTGGCCCTTCATGCTGCGCGAGCGCGACCATCGTCGCGATGCCCGACGCTTCCAGCTTCTTGACCTGGCCGCGCGCGATATTGGCGACCTGGAATAGGCTGTCCTGGTCGGCGAGAGCAGCGCCGCAATGATCGGCCCAGCGGCATAGCGAACAATCGGCGCAGGGAATGGGCCGCGTCGCTTCGGGGGCGGCGGCGAAGGCTTCGAGCTTTGCCCGCGCACCGCGTGCAAAATGGGCATAGTCGGCGAGGCGCAGCGTCGCGCGCGTGCCGTCGCCCAGTTGCACATGGGCATGTTCGGGCATCACGCCCTGGATTTCGGCGAGAAGGTCCGAATAGAGCACGAGCTGCAGCACGTGCTTGGGGTGGGCCTTGCGCTTGAGCTTGGTGTCGGTCACCTCATAGCTGAACGGACCGAGCCGGGAGGGGCGCTCGACCCGCTCCAGGAAGTCGGACCAGCCTCCCCAGCGGCCGGACAAAAAGGCGCCCTGGAAGACGATGTTCGGGCCCTGCGCCAGGGCCGCCCGGGTCTCCTCGACATTCTGCCCGAGGTCGCCGCGCGCGATTTCGATCACGCCATGCCCGGCATCTTTGAGTTGCTGGAGATGCCCGGCTTCATGGGCGTCACCCTGCCGCTGCAGCAACACCGCATCCTGGCTATCCTCGCGCGGCTGCAACGGCGCGCCGCGTAGATAGGCGAGATCGAGCGCAGTCGCGTGCGCGCAGCCGATAAACCGCATCAGGTCGGTCGCTGAAAACAAGATATTGTCGCCGATCGCCTTCACATATCCCCCTGGATTCCCGTTGCGCCCCCGCGAGGGAATCACCTCGACAGGCACTACCCTGATCCGTAGCATGCGAGGGTGTCAATCTTTGGCATGGATGCAGCATGACTTTCGCCAAGGCCAATGATCTTCTGCGCCTCGCGCAACTGGCAGCATCGCGGCGGCTGGGGATTAGCCTTGAGGAAATCTCGCAGGAATTCGGCGTCTCCCACCGAACCGCGCAGCGCATGACGAGCGCGATGGAAGATAATTTCGCTAACGTGATCGTCGTGGACGACGGGGACCGCCGCCGGCGTTGGCGGATCGACAGCCCGGCCCCGGGACATCTCCAGCCGCGCCAGGAAACGACGATCGAGGCGCTCGAGATCGCCGCGCGCGCCGCGCGCGAGGAAAACCGATTACGCCATGCTCGCGCGCTCGAAGATATCAGGGACGGGCTGATCACGCGTCTGTCACCGCGCGACGCGCTCCGGTCGGAAGCCGATGCGGAGGCGGTCCTGTCGGCGCTCGGCCAGGTCGCCAGACCCGGCCCCAAGGTCGCGATGAACCCCGAGGTGACCGATGTTCTGATCGAGGCGCTGCGCGGGCCGTTCCGGATGCGGATATTCTACGGCGACACGCCCGGCGAGGCGCGCGTGGTGGAACCCCATGGTCTGCTGCTCGGCCTGCGCAGCTATCTCGTTGCCCGCCAGCCCGAGCGGGGCGTCAATCTGCGCCATTTTCGGCTGGACCGCATCCATCGCGCCGAATGCCTGGACGAGAGCTTCGCGATCCAGCCCGGCTTTTCGTTGAGCGACCATGCAGCACAGGCCTTCGGCGCTTTCCAGGACCCCGCGCAATATGGCGAGGTCGTGTGGCGTTTCCTCCCCGAAGCCGCCACCCGCGCCGGCGAATTCCAGTTCCATCCCCATCAGACGATCGAGCATCAGGAGGACGGCAGCCTGATCGTCCGGTTCAAGGCGGCTGGCTGGCTGGAGATGGCCTGGCACCTGTATCAATGGGGCGACAAGGTCGAAGTGATCGAGCCGGCAGGGCTGCGCGCGCTGGTCGCTGGCTATAGCCGATCCGACTTTCCGGCCTTGCCCTGAGGCGCGGCCTGCATCTCGCCGCGCCCAAAGGGACGATCGCAAGGCAAGCGCGCCAGGCGCAGCGCCGTCAGTGCAGTTCCGCGATAAAGCTGCTCGCGGTCAGTTGCGCGTGTTCGCTGAGCGGCGGGTGCAGCGTGAACGCGCTGGGCGCGCGGGCAAAGTTCCAGAGGCGCATGAGGCACCATTCCGCCGGCCGCGCCTCCGCAACCGCAAGCTCGTTGCGCGATATGTAAAAGGGCGTGCGTTCCCACCCATTGGTGGTCTTGACCTCGATCAACTTCTCGCGGCCCTCGGCTTCAAAGCTTAGGATATCGAAGCCGAAGCCGTCGCCATCCTGTACGGCGGTCCACCGGACCTTGTCCGCGAGATCGTCGCGGCCCGCCGCGCATAATTGCTGGCGTTCGTGGTGGAGCACGCATTCTTCGCCCGCCTTGCCGAGCGCACGGTTTCGGGCGTCGCGCTCGGCGACGTCGAATTTTCGCCCCATCGCCGCCATGAACGCTGGATCGACGGGGGGAGGCGCGTTGCGCAACGCGGGCGGCGGACCGATGCGCAGCGTCGACGGCGCCTGCGTCGTCCCCGGCCCGGCTCGCGCGCCCGTATCCGGGGCGAGCCAGTCGGGGCGTGCTTCCAGCCAGCGCAGCACCCCGTCCACCAGCGCATGCTGGAAATTGGCCGCCGGCTTGTAGCCGTCGATCCACGGCTGGCCGAGGCCGAGCATGACCGCGCTGATGTTTTGGTGCTTGAACTCGATCGAGCCTTTGCTGCGGCCGATCGCCTCCTGGAGGGCGCGATTGCGCGCTGCCTTGTTGAACGGGCGGCCGGCCAGTTCGTCGGTCAGCATCGCGAAATAATCGGCGACTACGCGATCGATTTCGGCTCCGGACCAGCTGTCCGCCACCTCCTACTCCACCACCGGATAGGTTGGTTTCGGCCATTCGTGGCCGGGATTGTCCATCATCAGATCGATGAAGATCGGCAGTAGGCAGCCGAGCAATGCCGCGCCATCGCGCACTTGGGCACGATTGACCTCGCTGTTCCAGGTCGAGCCGCCGTGCACCAGCTGATTGCGAAGCACATAAAGCCGGTCGAACAGGATCGCGAGAATCTTCGCGGTGTCATGGTCGCGCAAGGCATGACCGATTGCCGCGCGCGAACGTTCGAGCCGCTCTGCCCAATCGGCGTGGCCCTGGACCCCGTTGTGGTGCTGCCAGAAGGGATGGAAAACATAGCGGTTCGCTAGCAGCATGCGGATTTCCTGCGGGAAGCGCTGCCAGACCATGTCGTAAATCCGGTGCTTGCCATCATAGCCGACAAGGGTCGCAAAGAAGGCTTGGAACAAGCCCCGCTCGCCCTCGGCCCCCGCGGGAGCGCCGATCGCACGCGACGCTTCGACATCGCCCGAATAGGCCGCGTTGAACCCGATCCAAAGCAAGATGAAGCGCACATCCTCGTCGCTCTGCTCGGCTTCGGCACGCCGCAGCCAGGACAGCGCGCGATGGACCCGAAGGCTGAGCGACGGCGGGAAGCCGTCGCGCAGCGCGCGCTGTTTGTCCTTGAGCGTTTCGTGATGCAGCGGCGTGCCGGAGGGGTAGCGATAGGCCATGACCGCAATGCTATAGCCTTGGGGAACGACCTCAATCCCTCTATGCGATCGCCTCCTCGATCAGCAGACGGCGAAGCCGGGTCAGCGTCCCGACACCGTTCGCCACGTCGATCGTCGCTGTTTCGAGCAGATTGGTATGGCCGGATATCCGGTGTCGGGCATGAACGGCCTCGGCCCCGCCCGCGCCGGCATGGTGCGGACAGAGCAACGTCAGCCGCGGAGCATCGTAGAGCTGCGCATAGGCCATCATCTGATACACATCGGCTTGCGAGACGCCCAGTTTGGGATCGTCGATCCGCGACGCGATCCGTTTCCACTTGGTGTCGATGACATGGACCACCGCGCCCGCGCGACGGATCAGGATGTCGGGCTTGGTCTGGAACAGCCCGCGCCCCGTGTCGACATCGGCGAGGCAGAACAGCCGTCCGCCTTGCAGCGACACGGTGAAGTCACTGCCGGCGAGCGCGCTTACCACCATCCGCCCGACATATTCCTCAAACAGCGTGTTCATGTCGAAGAGCATGGCCGTGCCCAGCCCCGTCCCGCCCGTCGTCGTTTGATAGCGTCCTCGCAGGAATTGCCGGGCGAGGACGAACAGTTCTCGCCAGGCGCGACTGGTGCGGTCGATGACAACGTCATCCCATCGCAGCGCCGGCACCGGCACTTCGGCGATATCCGCATAGACGAAGGCGAGATCGCGCAGCCGCTGCTGGTTGGCGGGGCGCCGGGAGATACGCGAGACATGGGAAATCGCCGCCTTGATGATCCGGTTGAGCGCGATATCCGCGGACAGAAAATCGAAATGGCAGGCCAGCCGCGACGGATTGACCGCATGGCGGGTGAACTGGCGGGTGACATCGAGCCTGCCGCGCAAGGTCGGCAGATCTTCCTCCTGTCCGACATAGCGGCGCGGCATGCCCTTGCGCAGCACGGCGGTCAGCTTGTCGCAAAAGATGCGGATCAGGATCTCGAGCAGCGTTTCACGTTGCCATGCCAGCTCGGTAACCCCGCCGAGATCGATCCTGAGATCGAGCGCGACGGCGAGCATGTGGACCAGGCGTTTGCGGATCGCTGCATTTTGCTGGTCGGGTGTTTGCCCCGGTGCGAGGTCGATCTTGGGCAGGATTTCCAGGCTGCATTCGGGCGCCGCGAGGATTCCGACGACGCCGCGCGCGCGCAAGGCGTGCCGGCCATGGTCGAGCACGCCGCTGCCGGCCAGGCTCGCCAGCCGGTCGGCATGCCGCTGCAGAATCTGGTCCGCCGCCTCGCCATAAGCGAGCCTGTCCCATTCGCGCACCGTATAGGATGGCATCAGGCTGCGAATTCCGAGAAATCGAACTGCGCCTTCAAGCTCCAGCGCAGCTTGTCGGCGCCGAGCTGGTCCTCGGCGAACCCCGCCGGCGCCCGAAGCCTTCTGGCCTCGAGGAAATGCGATTCCCCGGCGCCGTCGTCACCAAGCACCGCCGCGACCTTCGACCAGTCCTCGTAGAAATACTCGGCGAGAAGCGGAATGACCTTGTGGCGCATGACGTCTTCCACATCCGCGCGACTGCGACATCCGGAAAAATAGGCGTGGCCGATCTGGTGATCGCGATCGAACAGATACTCGATCCGCTCGTTGATCGTGTCCATCAGCTTGCACAAGTCGATACCGCCGACATTCCGGGCATCGATATCGCTTGCCGCTAGCGCCTGGCACAGCGCGTCGGTGCTCGGCATCAGCTCTCGGAAGGTGAAGCGGCGGCGCAACGCGGTGTCGAGCAGCGCGATCGACCGATCGGCGGTGTTCATGGTGGCGACGATGTGCAGGTTGGACGGCACGCCGAAGCTGGCCCCGGAATAGGGCAGCCGGACCCTGACCTCGTTCTCGCAGCCCAGGCGCTTGTCCACCTCGAGCAACGTGATCAGTTCGCCGAACACCCGCGAGATGTTGGCCCGGTTGATCTCGTCGATGACGAGCACGTGCGGGCGCGCCCCCGCGACAGGCCGTTCGGCGTTCGGCCCGATCACGGTGCTTTCCAGGGCATCCCAGTTGATTTCGTCGGGATCGAGCCGATAGGCCGACTGGCGCCGAAAGTTCCGAGGGTAAAAGGCGTCACGCGGCGCTCCCTTGTCGTCGCGCCAGATCCATTGGACGCTGCGGCGGTGGGGATGAAAAGCGGCATCGGCATCGAATCGGTATTCACCGGTCACCTGGCCGAAGGCGCGGAAGCTGTCCCTCCCATCGGAAATGACGACATAATCGCCGAGCTGAAGGCCGGACCGGAAGGCAAAGGTCATTTCGATATTGGGGTCCTTGCCGCTCGCCTCCGGATCCTTCTTCTCGTTCCACTCCTTCCGGATCTCCTGGAAATCGTCGAAGCGCTCGTCGGACCAATCGATGTCGCCGCCCCAGCCGAGAT
This sequence comes from Sphingomonas sp. CCH9-E2, assembly GCF_001557215.1. Taxonomy (GTDB): domain Bacteria; phylum Pseudomonadota; class Alphaproteobacteria; order Sphingomonadales; family Sphingomonadaceae; genus Sphingomonas. Next base: position 56,052 of record NZ_LSJM01000454.1, read on the forward strand.
GGATCAACCCGCCGTCGAGCCCTTCGCGAATCCGCTCCTCCTGGCTGCCGCGCTGTCCCAGCGCGACCTTGTAGATCGACCTCGACCGGTCGAGCCGTTGCGTCGGCGCATTGCCGGCATCGAGTCGCGCGCGTTCGCTGATGAGCTTGAAGACCCCCGCGTGCGGTTTGAGGCTGAAACCACCCGATGCCGTGGCTTCCTGCTCCTGATCGCCTTCCAGTTCGCTGCGGGTCGTCGGCCGCAGGCCCTCGACGAAATCTTCGTACGAAAAGGACTGGTGGAAGGTGACGAATTCGATCCGCCCGTCACCGGCGAGGCGGCGATACTCGGCCATCAGGGCGTCGCGGTCATGGCGCAAGGGTTCGGCCGCCTGGGCCCCGAGACAGAGCCGTACGGCTTCCCACGCCGTGGCGTAGGTCTTGCCGGTTCCCGGCGGGCCATACAGGATCAGATTGGTCGTGGCGGAGGCCTCGGCCATGGGTTCGGACGGCATCGATCGGGGCCCTTCCTGCGCGGCGAGCTGATAGGTGAAAACGGTGGAACCGCTCGGATTGGGGGTCGTGTGTGTCGGCGGCGGAACGTCGGCACATTGCTGAAATTTGGTGCTGCCAAGCGCGCTGCAGATGGCGGGGAACGCATCGTGCAACCCCATGTCGCGGCTCAGGTCGCCCGCGCGGATCGAGGCTTCGGTTGCCCCTCGCTCGCGTGCGGGATCGATGTAGTAGTTGCGAGCGCATAGCCGGATGCGGTCGGCATTGCGGATCAAGTGGTCATAGCGCTCCGGCGGTGCGACCGGCGCGTCCTTGCTATTTACAACAATATAGCCGGCGTTGTGCAAGAGCGCCGCGGCGTCGTCTTTCTGGCCCCAGCCGCCGTTCAGCTTGGTCTTGCCGCGCAGGAAGCCGACGATCGGCTTGGTCGGATAGACGCGATCGGGCCGCGCGCGCGTGGAGCGGACCCAATAGTCGCGCGGATCGCCGAACGCGTCGAATATCGCCCCATGCTCGCCCGACTGACGATAGCTGTCATAGGCATCCATCGCGGCTTCGATCGCCTTGCGGTCCAAGGACGTGGCGTCCTGCTCGCTATAGGCATGCGCGACCCACAGCGCGCCCTGCACATCGATCATGTCGCGTGGCGCAAGGCCGCTCGCCGCAAACGCGCGCCGTACCGCCTGCATAAAGCGCAGTTCGTCGCGATAGGTGTCGGCCACCGACGCGTGATCCGGAAACCGGCCGCCCAGTGCTTCCTTCCAGAAATCCTCGCGCACCGAGTGACGAATGTAGATGCCGTCATCGGGCGCCAAATGGACGAACAGGAACTCGGCAATCTGGCGCGCGGGGTCGGCCTTGCCCTTTGGAACCGCATCGATCCAGGCGGCAACGAAAGCGGCGAGCGCTTCGGGATGGCCGGCCGGTGTGTCCAGCGCGGCGGTGACCAGCGCCCGCAACGCAGGCCAGAGCCGCTCGCGGTTCGCATCGCCATTGGGCGACATCGGCCAATAGACGCGCCATTGCAGCAAATTGCTCTTGGCCAACGCGGTATGCACCGCCTCCGCGAGCGCCTCGTCGGTTCCGGCTTCGCCGATCGCTTCTCTGAGCGCTTGCGCGATCTCCAGCTTGTAGGTCCGCTCGTGCGTGTCGAATTCCGGATCGGGCCGGTCGAAGCGATCGAGGTCGGGAAAGAAGTGGCGCAGTCGGCCGATCCAGCGGGCGACCGCCGCCGGGTCGAGACGGAGCGGAGCGTCGGCCTTCAACAGAAGGGCGATCAACCGCTGCAATTCGGCGGCGTCGGCGATCCGGACGACAAGGCAGTCGGACTCGGCAAAAGCCCAGTCGCGGCTCAGCGCGGAGTGGCGTCCGCCGTCCTTGAGGCCGTGCTGATAGCGCCGCATTTCGCTGGCGAAGCCATTGGCCGCCAGTAGATCTTGCCATTTGACGGCCAGGAAAACGTTTCGCGCCGGATAGTCGATCTCCCAGAGCAGCCGGTCTGCGTCGGCGAACTCGAAGGCGAGCATCTTCTTCGTGGCGCCTTCGCCCAGACGAAGGCCCGACGCGCGAATCACCTCGAAGAGCGCGCGCCGGAGCGGCGCTGCGCGTTCGCGTTCATTCTCGTCGAGGCGAGCCTCGAACTCTTCCCACATTCACGTCTCTCCAAATTCCATCAACGCCCGTAGCGCGTTGGCCGACATCCTTCGCTCCCCTTGCCCGGCGGCGAGCTCTCGGTCGGGTCGATGGCGGCGACCAAGTCGGCCGTCGCGTCGCAATACCGGCGATCGCGCGCGCGCAAGTGCCGCATCACGTCATCTCGGGGCCGATGAAGCTGGGTTCCGACCTAGCCGGCGGCGTGATCGACGGAACCTGCGAAGGCAACCTGATTTCGGGGAGGTCCGGCAAGTCGCGGGTGAGACCATAGGCGAGCAGGAGCCGCGCGCGGTCGCACGCCAGGTCGGTCATCGCCTCCGGCGGGAGCGGCCGGATCAAAGGCGCCGCGCCCAGGACTCTCTCGACGGGCATTTCCGCGATGAACCGGTTATGGAGCTCGGTCTGGCATCCGCCCCCGGTGACCAGGAGCTGCACCGGCTTTCGGCGGCATTGGATATGAAAGCCGTCGCGCGCGCGCTCGGGGGATCGGGCATGGCCGTAGACCTGCTCGAATTCATAGTCGCACGCTTGTTTGAATTCCTGCGCGCTCACGTCGCTGTGCAGCGCGGTGTCCAGCGCGGCAGCACCGAGAAGCTCGACCGCCGCGGAAAACACCGCAACGCGCTCGCGGCCGACGAGGTTGAAGGCGACGATATCGAGCGTTGAGGCGCCAACATCGACCAGCATGTGCGACCCCGGTTGCGACGTGGGCTCGAAGGCGTAGCCTGCGACGGCCGCGGCCAGCTCGGGGATCAGATAAAATCCCTCGGGCAACTGGTCTCCCGACTGGGCATAGGTCTGCCGGACCAGATCCTTGTCGAGGTCAGTGGCAAACGGCCCCAGCGCGAAGCCGGCGGCCACGATCCGCTTGAAAACCGCGTAGGACTTCGCGTCGTCATGCGCGGCGACCGGGATGCCGATATTCACGGCGAGGAACTCGTTCGCGCCCGTCGCGCCCAGTGGCCGGGCGCCGTGATACCAGCCGAAAAAATGCGCGAAGTGGAGCGCGAGGAAAGCGGCAGCGGCCTCGACGCGCGTCACGTCGATGTCGGGACGGACCCGCTCGCCGCCGTGCGCGCCAATAATGCCGGTCTTGAAGCCCTCCAGCGCGACCGCACCGGCGATCGGAAACAGCGAAAAGCGGTTGCCCGCGGGATCGAACCACAGCGCCGTATGCCAGAGGTAAGGATGCGCGAACGAGCGCAACTCCTCGGGCGCGGGCATCGCCTTGGTGGGGTTGTCGGCGTGATAAGGCTGGCTGACGGCGAGCTTGACCGAGCTCGTGCCGAAATCAAAACCAACGATATAGCCGTCGACGTCGGGCAGCGGGTTTTCGGCAAGCCGGATGGCACCTTCAGCAATCGCGCGCTCGAGGACCGCCCGATTGCGCGCCGAGATCGCGGCCGGGCGCGGCTCGATTGCTGGTGTCGTATTGCGCACCGCCGCGATGACCTTGCGGAAGACCATTTCGCGCGAGGCGGTCGGCACGTGCGGGATCGCCGGCGGTTTTGCGGCAGCGATCTGCGCAGCACGCTCTTCTTCGAGAAGGGCCTGATAGGCCGCCTTCAGGCCCGGTGCCTTCAGCAGTATTTTCTTGGCGCCTTTGGGCCCGGTTTGCGGCTTCGCCTTTTTGCCATTGGGCCGTTGCTGCTGCGAGCGCTTTGAGTGGCGCTGATCGCCCTGAGGTGCTGGCGAAGCTGCGACGGCATGACGCCCGCGAGAATCGCGCTGCCCGGCCATTTGCTTGGCGAGCATTTGCTGCTCGAGATCGGCAAACGCGCCCGCAGGGCGCTGTGGCTGCTGCTCGAATCCCGGCGGCGTCGCTGATGATCGCGTCAATGATGCGCGCAGTTCCTGGAGCGCCCCCGCGGCATCGGCCAGGCTTTTGAAGCCCCTGCCGTTCTTGCTCATGCGCGGGGCTCCCCGATATCGATCACCGCAATCCCGACCAGCACCGGCTCGTCGAAGCTCAGGTCGTTCTCCTTGCGGTTGATCTGCTCGAGCTTGAGGTCCATCCGGGCTAGGAAGGCATTGAGCTTGCCCTCGATGGCGTAGGTAATGTTCATTTTCTTTGCGCTGCCCGACGCCCGCAATTCCCGAATCTGCATCTGGGCCCGATGCTTCTCACGCTCCTTATGCTGAGTGATAAGTGCGCGCTGCGTCGCGACATCGTCATAATGCCGGGCCGCCTCGGCTCCTTCAAAATCGGTCCGGCGCCTCTTTAATTCGGGAAGCAGGCGCGCTTCCATGAGGGAAGCGACGCGCGACAGATCCGCCGGTTCGAGTCGATGGAGTTGCGGCGCAGACGACAGCGACTCCATGAGCATTTGCTCGACGGAGTCCTCGTCGAGGCTTGCGCCGCTCGCGAACGCGCAGCCGGCAAAGGCCAGACGATCGATCGGCAGAAGCCCGTCGATCGACCAGCGTTCGACCGCGACAACATAGCGCCCGGCGGGCAATGGCCAATGCGGCTGCCGGGGTATTCGGTAGGCGGTCACCGGTCGTGGAGCGAGGCCCACTTGCCGCGTGTCGAGCAACTGTGCGCAAAAGCGTGCAAGCGGGTGCGTCATCGGGACGGCTTCGAGGTTGCGATGGCGCAGCGGGTCCGGGTTGCTACCGAACACCGCCTTGACCCCGCTCGCTGCGTCCCGCGAAAAGCGCGTCGGGTAACGGCGCGCCTTCTGGTTTCGGAAAAGCCCGAACTCGGCTTGAGCCCTCGGCGAGAGGCGGATGTCATACGCTTCGATATCGAGACCGTTGATCGGCTCGAGTCGGGTACCCTCGAAAGTACTGACGAGGATTCCGGCGATATAGTCGCGCAGGTCGCTTTCGGTCAGCCGCTTGTGCGGCGCATAGGCTTCCTTGACCTTCTGCAGGATGCTGTCGCCATGCGCCACGAGCCCTGGCGCTTCGCGCTCCAGTTCCTCGGCCTGCATTTTGCGCTGCTCGGCGGCGTGGATCGAACGGTCGAATTCGCGGGCTCGCTCCTCGGGCGACAGCGCGGGGTTGACCAGAACGAACTCGATGTCGCGAATGATTTCGCCCAAAATCGGCTCGAAGTCACCGAGCGTCTCCTCGATGATCCCCAGCCGGAGATAGAGCCGGTCATAGACCTGTTCTTCGATCGTATTCTCGGCGATGAGGTTGATGATGTCGATCGATGGCGAACGCTGGCCGATACGGTCGATCCGGCCGATACGCTGCTCGACCTTCATCGGGTTCCAGGGCAGGTCCCAGTTGATCAGAATTCGGCAAAATTGCAGGTCGAGACCTTCGCCGCCGATCTCCGAGGTCAGCAGGATAGTGCCCGCCTGCGCATCGGCGAAGCGCGACACGATCTCGTTGCGGTCCGCTTTGACACCGCCGTGCAGTTCCATCACTGCTAGGCCCGCGGCGCGCAAGCGTGTGGCCAGATAGCTGATGGCCCGACGGAAGCTCGAAAAGACGATGAATTTCTGGTCGGGATCGCGCGCGCGGAGTTCGCGCAGCCAATCGAGCAGCTTGGCCAATTTGGTGTCATCGGCTTCGAGCGCCGCGAGCACGGCTGGATCATCGCAGATCTCGCCGAGCGCGCTGATCAACGGGCCGGGCAGGGCGCCCTCTGAATCACCCTCCTCGTCGAGCGTCAGGAAGCCGCTGCGCTCGCCCCAGTGGCGATAGGCCGTGGGAAGGCTCGAGGCGAGAAGCCGTTGGGTCTGCGCGAGCAGGAACCGCTCGTTGATATCATTCGCATAGGCATAGGCCTCGATCCGCTGGGTCGCGCGCCGGTAGAAAGCCTCTTCGGCCTCGGTCATCGGCCATTTGACAGTTTGCGGTCGCCGCTCGACCTTGAATTCGGCAACGTCGCGTCGCCGCGTGCGGTTGATCGTCGAGCCGAGCAGCGACATCTCCTCGATCCGCGCGGCGAGCTTGACGCGATTCGCCGGCGTGTCGACGATGCCGGCTTCGAACTCGTCGCGCAGCCGTTTCAACCGCTCGCCGGTTTTGAGCACCCGTCCTTCGGGCAGGTCGGCGACGAGCTGCGCGAGGTCGTGCATCGACACACGCGTATCGCGTGCCGCCTCCCATGCACGGACCAGCGGAATATTCTCCTCCTGGAGCAGGTCGAAAAGATATTCGCGCTCGAAGGTGTCCGGGTCGATGAGCTTCAACAGCGCGCGAAGGTCGTTGGCACGCAGATTGATAGGGGTCGCGGAAAGGAACAGCGCATAGTCGCTGACGTCGGCCACCAGCTTGGCCAGCTTGTGGTTCATTGTCTCGACGTTGCGCAGATGATGCGCCTCGTCGAAGATCGCGAGATCGAATAGGTCCTGCGCGGAGTCGTTGAGCCAGCGCGCAAGATCCGCCCGCGCGCCCGGTGCCGGTTCGTCGGGATCGTCCCACCCCCGCGGCGGGCGAATGGCAGACAGCGAGGCGATGACCTGGAAGCCCTCGCGCCGTTCCTGGTCGTCGCGCAACGTATCGAGCAATTCCGAGGCGCCGCAGATGCGCGCGTCCACGTTGAACTTGTTGCGCAGCTCGGCCCGCCATTTCTCAACGAGCGGCTTGGGACAGACCACCAGTAGGCGGCGACAGTCATGATTCCGAGCGACAAGTTCGGTCCAGATCAGCCCCGCTTCAATGGTTTTTCCGAGGCCTACCTCGTCGGCGATCAGCAGTCCGCGCGAAGGCGAATTCAGGAGTTTGAGGACCGGCTTGAACTGATAGGCGTGAAATTCGGTGTTGGTCGCGCCCATGCTGTAGATCATGTCGGCCAGCCGGCCGGTCATGCGCAGATGCGTGAGCGCGCGTCGCAAATCAGCTGGCGCGGAGAGCTTGCCGTCTCGCAAGTCGACCAAAGCATCTGGAGCCGCCGCAACGGGTTCGAGCTGGTTGGCAGGCAAGCTGCGGCGGCCGGTCGGAAGTTCGACCTGAAAAAAGGTCCGCCCCGCGCGTACTTCCGGCAATCGATCGGCAATGACGCCGACAACCGCCGGATCATTCTTCAACCGTACGCGTGCGCCCGCTTCGAACATTGTTAAAATCGCCCCCTCTGCAGATGATCAATAGAACCGCCGGAGCGTCAAGTGCACTTGCCAGGTTAAATCATCGGGAATCCCTACCCGGATAATCGCTCGTCCAAGGCGTGCTTGTCTGGAATCCCCGCACGTCATCAAGTCGCATCCTTCCCCTGTTGCGAGAGACAGATAAGGCTTGTGGGTGACAAATCCTGTCGCGCTCGGCTGGGCAATTGCAAGTCAAGGATGTGGTGTCACTGCCATTGACCTCGAACAGCCCGACCGTGGTCGCCGAGAGGGTCGAGGGCGCGTACAGTCGCGCCACCTATGCTGTGACGACATGCACGACACATCCCCGCCGCGGGAGCGCACTCGGACAGCGGCCAAGCCATTTTGGGTGTTGGCACACCGAGCGAATGCCTGACGGGTTGCGTATCAACTGGTTCGGGTTAGTCTGGCCCGGCGCCACGAGGGTGGCGCCGGGGCGTGAGAACCCCGCTTGAGAGAACGAGATCCGTCCCCTTCGGCCGGGTGGCCGACGCGCATGTCCAAGCCGCTTGCGGCCAAAGGCATCGGCGCATGTCTCAAGCATGTTCTCAACACCCGGCTTTGACCCGCGTGCGCTCACAACTGTGGGTCAGGCGGGCATGGTCGAGAACCTTAGCGCCAATGCATCGAGTTCGAGGAAGGCGCCCGCGTGCAGCCGGCGGCCCAGATGCTTGCGGTCGACGGCATGTTGAGGGCAGCCGCCCTCCCGCGCCTGGGCGAGGACGATCCGCTCCCGCCCGAGGACCGTGTCCCACGGCCAGCGTTCGCGCTTGACGACCTCTATCGCATCCATGGCCCACGGCTGCTCCGCTTCTTTTCGCGGCGCACGGACCGTCAGGACGCCGACGACCTCCTGCACGAGAGCTTCGTCCGCTTTGCCAATTCGCCAGCCTGTCGAGACCGCGCGGTCGAATGCCCGGAGGCCTACCTCAACCAGATTGCGACAAACCTCCTACGGGATCGCGCGAAGTCGGCCCTCCAAAGGTCGCTTGCCAGCCACGTTCCCGCCGACGAGGTTCCGCTTGCGGGCACGGACTTGGTCGCCGCGCTGGAGGCACGCGACAAGCTCAACCGGCTACAGAACGCACTGATGCGGCTGAAGCCGAAGACCCGCGAGATATTCCTCGCCCACCGCCTCGACGGATTGAGCTACAGGCAGATATCGGAACGATCCGGCTTGAGCATCAAGGGCGTCGAATGGCACATGAGCAAGGCGATTGATCTTCTTGATCGAGCCCTGAGGCGTTGATGGACCATCGAGGCGACGGCTCGCGCGCGCCGGACCTGGTGCGCGAGCAGGCGATTGCCTGGCTGGCCCGGCTGCGGTCGGGGCCCACCGACGACGAGCGCGGCGAATTCCTGGACTGGTATTCCGCCGATGCGCGGCATGCGAACACCTACGATGCGCTGCTCGACAGCTGGGACGACACCGGCCTCGCGGCGCAGACCCCGATCGGAGAGCGGTCCCGGGCCGCGACCCGCCAGCGCAGGACGAGGGTAGTAGCAGCGGCGGCCGCGGCGGTGCTGGTGCTGCTTGTTGCGGGCACCCTCGCCATGAACGGCTTCGTGCACCGCGACACGACGACCCGCGCGATGCTCGCCAGTCGCGTGGGCGAAATCCGGACGATCACGCTCGAGGATGGATCAAGGGTCACGCTCGACACGGACAGCGTCGTGCGGGTTCGCTACGATGGCGACCAGCGGCGCCTCGAACTGCAGCAGGGACGCGCCCGCTTCGCGGTCGCCCACGACGCCGAGCGGCCGTTCATCGTCGCGGCGGGTCCGAGCGAGGTCGTTGCCCACGGAACCGTGTTCGACGTCGACCGCCGCCCGGACCGGATCGTCGTTGCCCTGCTGGAGGGCTCGGTCGAGGTTCGCCGGAACGCCCCGACGGCCGGGTCGGAACCGACGAGGCTGGCGCCTGGACAGCAGCTTGCGATCGGCGGCTCCGCCGCGCCTGCCAGGCCCACGATGATCAGGCCGCCTGAAGCCCGTTGGCCGTCCGGGATGCTGTCGTTCGAGGATGCCCCGCTCGCGGAGGTCGTGGCATCGGCCAATCGCTACAGTTCGACCCAGATCATCATCGCCGATCCCGCCGCCGGGCAGCACCGCTTCACCGGCACCTTCAAGCCAGGCGAACCCTCGCGGCTTGCCGAGACGATCGGGTCGATGTTCCGGTTGCGGGTCGACCGGGACCGGCCCGGAACGCTCGTGCTAGCTAGCGATGAATAATTTCCCAGGGTAACCGCGCCCGGTCGCGTCGAACTCCCCCAAGCAACGCCAATCCGGCGTGCGCATGGGGGAACACGAATGTCGATTGTCCAGAAGGTTGCACTTGCCCTGTCCGCCTCGACCGCCGCGCTCCTGCCGGCGGTGCCGGCCATGGCCGCCCAGGAAGAGCGGATCGCCTATGCTCTTCCGGCGCAGCCGCTTGCCCAGTCCCTGCGCGATGTGTCGATCCGGTCAGGGCGGGACATCGTGGCGCCGGCAGAGCTGCTCCGGGGCAGGACCGCCCCGCCGGTCCGCGGCAGCTACACGCTCGAGGAAGTCGTCGAAGCGCTCCTCGCCGGGTCCGGCCTCGCCGCGCGAAGGGCGGGCGAGGGGCTCGTAATCGCTCGCACGCAATCCACGCAGGGCATCGACGAGGGCGACTCTGCGACCGAAGAAGCGATCGTTGTCACCGGAACCCGCATCCGCGGTGCCGCCCCGGTCGGTTCGAACGTGGTGACGGTCGACCGGCAGGACATCGACCGCAGCGGCTATGCGACGACCCAGCAGATCCTCGTCGCCTTGCCCCAGAACTTCGCCGGCGGTGCGAACGAGGGCACGGTCGGCTTCTCGGTGCGCAACAACAGCAGCGCGAACTTCGGCTTCGGCTCCGGCATCAACCTGCGCGGGCTCGGCACGACCTCTACGCTAACGCTGGTCGACGGCAACCGGCAGCCGCTCGGCGGCGGTTCGGGCAGCTTCGTCGACCTGACGCTGATCCCGTCGAGCGTGATCGAGCGGATCGAGGTGCTCGCGGACGGCGCCTCGGCGATCTACGGGTCGGACGCGGTCGCGGGCGTGGTCAACGTCCGCCTGCGCCGCGACCTCGACGCCCCGGAGACCCGGTTGCGCTACGGTTTCGCCGATGGCTTGGAGGAGGTCCAGGCGAGTCAACTCGCCGGCTTCCACTGGGCCAGCGGCCGGTTCATCGCCGGCTATGAATATTACCGCCGGGGTCGGCTCGGCTCGGCGGATCGCGCTTATGCGACCGAGGACCTGCGCGCGTTCGGCGGCCCGGACTACCGGCAGGACTATGCCAACCCCGCGACGATCATCGCCGCCAACGGGCAGGTCTTCGGCGTCCCCGGCGGCCAGAACGGTACGGGCTTGGTGGCAAGCGACCTCATCCCTGGTGTCGCCAATCGCGCCGATGGCCGCCGGGACACCGACCTGTTGCCGGCGCTGAAGCGGCACTCGGCCTATGCCGCGCTCGAGCAGGATCTTGGGCCCACCTTCACGTTCAGGGCGCAGGGCTTCTTCGCCGACCGGCGCTCCTCCGCTCGCTATTTTCCGAGCAACTACGGCGGGGTGGTCGTCAGCTCGGCCAACCCATTCTACGTCGATCCGCTCGGCACGGGCGAGCCGGTGACGGTCCATTACGACTTCCGGCCCGACCTTGGTCCCCCGACGCTCGACGCCCATGTCACCAACTGGGCGGGCGCAGCCTCGCTCAACGCGTCGTTCGGCCCCTGGAACGCCGAGCTCCACGGCGCCTATGGGGAGCAGCGCGAACGCCAGGTCACAAGGAACGTGCCCAACTACTATCGGCTTGCTTTGGCGCTCGCCGATCCCGATCCGGCGACCGCCTATAATCTGTTCGGCGACGGTTCGGTCACCAGCCGGGCGACGATCGAGCGGGTCCGCGGCGGCTTCGCCCAGACCGGTCTTTCACGGCAATGGTCGACGAGCCTGAAGTTGGACGGTCCGCTGTTCGCGCTGCCGGCGGACGACGTTCGCATGGCGATCGGCGGCGAGTACCGTCACGAATGGTACGGCTATTCGTCGGTCGAGGACGAATTCACGCCCGGACCGGTTGACGCCGGTTCAGCAGGCTTCCCGCTCGGTCGCTCGGTGGTCGCGGGCTATGCCGAGCTGCTCGCGCCGCTGGTCGGCCCGGACCAGAACGTGCCCGGAATCGACCGGCTCGACCTGTCGGTCGCCGGTCGGGTCGAGCACTACAGCGACTTCGGCACCACCGCCAATCCGCGGCTCGGCCTCAGCTGGAAGCCGCTTCCGGCGCTCACGCTGCGGGGCACGTTCGGCACCTCGTTTCGCGCGCCGAGTTTCAGCGACATCCGTCATGGCCCCGGCCTCAACCAGATCATCCCGCTGCCGCTGCCCGATCCCGCGTCGGCGACCGGTGCGACCAACGTGCTTGCCCTGTTCGGCAACCGTCCAGAAATCGGCCCGGAAAAGGCGCGCACCTGGACTGCGGGCTTCGACTTTCGACCGCCGAAGGTGCCCGGCCTCTCAATCAGCGCCACCTGGTTCGACATCGCCTATCGCGACCGCATCAGCAACGTCGCTTCCGAGCTTTTCTCGTTTCTCGCGCAGCGCGGCCGGTTCCAGTCGCTGATCACCGACAATCCGGCTGCGGCCACGATTGCCGCGCTCTATGCGGACCCGACCTTCGTCAACCCCTACGGCATCCCGGCCTCCGCCGTGATGGTGCTGATCGACGCGCGCAACGCCAACCTGTCGCGAACCACGGAGCGCGGGCTCGATTTCGACATCGGCTACCGGGGCGGGCGCGAGGGCCGCAGCTACGAACTCGGCGTGAGCGGTACCTGGCTCGCCAGCCTCAGGCAGAAGCTCACCGCCACCGCCGAAAGTGCCGATGTCGTCTCGACGATCGGCAATCCGGTCGACCTCCGCCTGCGCGCCCGTGCACTGGCGACGCACGGCCGGGCGAGCATCGCCGCGTATTTCAACTATGTCGACGGCTATCTCAACAACGGCGTCACGCCGGCCGAACCCGTGAACAGCTGGACCACCGTCGATCTTCAACTCGGCTACCGCCTCGGCGGCGAGCGCGGTCCGTTGCGCGGCGTCAGCGTCTCGCTCAGCGTGACCAACCTGTTCGACCGCGCGCCGCCCTACGTCAACAACCGCACCGCCTTCTCGGCCGCGGGCTTCGATCCCGAGAATGCCAGCCCGCTCGGACGGATGGTCGCCTTCCAGCTGGTCAAGTCATGGTGAGGCGGTGGATCGGGTTGCTGCCGCTGGCGATCGCCCTGGCTGGTCCCGCGGACGCCCAGCACACGCCGACGATGCGGGAGCTGATCGAGCTGACCGACCTGTCGAGCCTCGCGATCTCGCCGGACGGGCGCATGGTGGCGTTCCGCGAGGAATCCGCCTCGATCGAGCGCAATGCCTACGACCTCGCCTGGTTCGTCGTGCCGGTCGACGGCAGCGCGCCGCCACGCCGCCTGGCCGATGCCGGCGAGGGCAACTGGCTCAACGGTACCTTGCTGTCCGAGCCGCCGCTCTGGTCGGCGGATTCGCAGTTCATCGTGTATCGTGCCGTGATCGACGGCGAGGTGCAGGTGTGGCGGGCGGCGGCAGACGGATCGAGCGCTGCGCGGGTCACGCAGGAACCGGGCAATGTGATCGACATTGCTCCGGGCCCCGACAGCCAATCGATCCTCTTTCGGGTGGGCGCCGCCCGTGCGGACATCGCCCGGGCCGAGCGGCAGGAGTATGACGAGGGGGTGCTTGTCGACGCCAGCGTCGACCCATCTCGGCCGCTCTACCGTGGCGCGCGCATCGACGGTCGGCGGGCGACCGAGCGACTGAAGGGATTCTGGTTCGGCCATGGCGGCCTGCTGGCCGATCGTCCGCCACGTGCCCGGGTGCTGGACGTCGCGTCCGGCAGGGTGCGCGACGCGAGCGACGCCGAGGCCGCCGGGCTCGCGCCGCCTGCCCAGTTCTTCGACCGGCTCGACGGGCGGCTGATGATCGCACGCGCCGCGGCGGGTGACGCGCGCGGCATCGCCTATGTCCTCTCGTCCGGCATGACCCACGACCTGCTCGTCGCGCGGGGCACGGGCCTTGCCGACGCGGTCCATTGCAATCCGGAGCAATGCGCCGGGCAGCGCATCCGGTCGGTTGCTTGGCAGCGCGGTGCCGACAGCCTCGTCTTCGAAACGCGCGACGGCAACGGCAATTCGAGCCTGTATCGCTGGGATGTCGGATCGGGGAGCGTCACCACGCTGGCGACCGGACAGGGCGTACTCAATGGCGGGCGCGACGAGTCCGAGGGCTGCGCCATCGGCGCGCGCACGATTGTGTGCGTCGCCGCTGCGGCCGACGCACCGCCGCGGCTGGTCGCGATCGATCTCGACACCGGGAACTTGCGCACGCTGGTCGAGCCAAACTCCGCGCTCGCCGACCCGAGCATCCGCTTCCGCCCGCTCGAATGGCACGACTCGGCAGGGCGCCGCTTCACCGGCCAGCTGCTGCGGCCCGCGGGTGCGAACGCACGGGTTCCGCTGTTTGTCACCTACTATTCGTGCAGCGGCTATCTGCGCGGCGGCCTCGGCGACGAATTCCCCTTGCGCGAATTTGCGCGAAACGGAATCGCCGCTCTCTGCATCAACAGGTTTCCGGCGCCCGACGGGATCGGCGATCAGGTCGGCGCCTATCGGATCGCTCAATCGGGCGTAGCCGCGGCGATCGCCCTGCTCGTCCGCGAGGACATCGTCGATCCCGCCAAGGTGGGCATGGGTGGCGTCAGCTTCGGCGGCGAATCCACCATCTGGATCGCTATGCATTCGCGCCTGCTCGCCGCGATGTCGATCGCCAACGTGCTGCTGACGCCGACCTACTACTGGTTCAATGCGGTCGAGGGTCGCGAGGTGCCGGATGTGCTGCGCTCGGGCTGGGGCATCGGCGACCCCGACCGGGATCGGCGCGGCTGGAGCGATCTGTCCCCCGCCTTCAACGCCGACACGATCCGGACCCCGCTGCTGATGCAGCTGCCCGAACTCGAGTATCGTCCCAACGTCGAACTGCTCGCGCGTCTTCAGCGCGCAGGCACGCCGGTCGAGCTTTGGGCTTTTCCCGACGAGGTTCACGTCAAATGGCAGCCGCGCCACCAGTTGGCCGCGAATGCTCGCAATCTCGACTGGTTCCGGTTCTGGCTTCGCGGCGAGATCGATCCCGATCCCGCCAAGGCGGAGCAGTATCGCCGCTGGGAGGGCTATCGCCGTTCGGCTGCCGGTTCGGGCTCGAGCCAGCCGCGCACCCAGGCTTCGGCATCGATGAGCGGCAGCAGGCGGTAGAAGCGCTGATCGCGCGGCCCCACCGGCCGGCGGAGGAAGGTCGCCACCGCGGGGCGATCGAGCAGGCCGGCGCGGGCGAGATGGCCTTCGAGCAGGAAAGGCTCCAGCCGCGCCCGGTTGGCCTCGAAGTTGCGGATGCAATAGGCATCCATGCCGCCCTTGGACCGGCGATCGAGCACTTTTGCCGGCAAAGCGTCGCGGAAGGCCTCGCGTGCCACCGCGCGATCGCGGCCGCCCGCAATCCACAGCCATGTCGGCACGCGGAAGCAGGCCTCCATCACCGGCTGGCTGAGCAGTGGAAAGAGCGAAGGCGCGACGGCGTGCCGAGCATAGCCGTCGAGATGGGCGAAAGCGGCGATCACCGCGCGGATATGGCTCCTGCGCCCGGGAAGCGCGTCGGCCGGTTCGTCGAGCCAGGGATGGAAGTCCGGGACGTCGGGCAGCCGTTCGCGGGCAAGGAACGCGTCATTGTTGGGCCAGACGCGGTGGATCGGCGGGCGATGGGCCTGCCGCCACGCCATCCAGCCAGCGGTCCACAAATTGGTGTCATGGATCTCCGTGATGTCCCGGACGGCGCTGAGGAAGCGGCGCCCGAGGCCGAAGGCGTGCAGCGCATCGGCCGCGGGCGCGGCCGATGCCGGCGAGCAGAAGACGCAATCCCCGCCTGTCCCGCTGACGAACGCATCGATACCGCGCTCGCGCGCAATGGCGGCGAGAAGCTGATCCGCCGGGCGCAGGATGGCGGGAATGCCCGGCCGCGCGGTGCGCGTCGGCACGTGGGCGGTCAGGTCGACCTCGCTCCCAGTCGCCTGTTCCGCAAGCGGGAGGCCGATGCATTCGGCCGTGGCGCGGGCATAGACCCGCTCGTCACCTTCGGTGCCCGGCGTGACCAGGTTGATCGCGGCGGCCGGTGCGCCCGCGGCTGCGAGCGCGGCGGCCAGCACCGACGAGTCGAGCCCGCCGGACAGTTCGAGCAGGACCGATTGGTGGCCGCGCACCAGACCGGCCACGGCCAGCTCGACGCTTTGGCGGACCGCGCGGCCCGCTTGTGCCGGATCGGCCAACTGGCGCTCCGCCTTGGCGAAGGCCCAGGGGCTCCAGACGCCGAGACGCTGCGTGCCATCGGCGGTAAAGCAGGTCGAGTCGCCGGCGAAGAGCTCGTCGATCCCGGCCAGACCCGTCGCCCCGGCTCGAAGATGCGGGAACGCCAAATGGTGGGCGAGGAAATTCCAGTCGATCTCGGCCGAGCGCTGGGCAACGGCGAGCAGCAATTCGGGATCCGACGAGACCAAGGTCACGCCATCGACCGTCGTTCGCAACGCCGGCACGCCGCCGGAAGGTGCGCGGACGACCGTTGTCGCCGCCTTGGCGGCGTTATGCAGGAAAGCGACATAATCGCCCCAGCACCCCGCGACCAGATGCAGGTCGTGGGCCGGTGGCGTCTCGAATGCGTCCGCGCCTGACTTGGGCGACAGGATCGCGCCGATCGCTATCCCGCTCTCGCCCCAGGATCGATGGCGGCATTCCGGCACGGCGAGGACGATCAGGCTCTCGCTTTCGAACAGCCGGCAGAACCCGATCTCGGCAGTTGCGCGGCTGGCGAGCCGAACCGCGCTGCCGGGATCGTTGCCCGGTGCGATGATCGCCAGATAGGCGTCGCGCCTCATATGACGAGAATGGGCCGGAAACGGCTGGCGTGGTCGAGCGCGTCCGTCAGGACGATGTTCCCATCCTGCGCCCAGCAGTGGGCGGTGAACGGAAAGGCCTCCACCCCGAAAACCAGGCGGGGTGCGTGACCGCGCCGCATGACGAACCACAGGAAGGCGATCGAGTCCGGCAGGCAGAGCGGGCGGAACGGCAGCAGCCGGCGCAACCGGGCAAACTGCTGGGCCAAGGCATCGAGCCCCGGTCCGTTCGCGGGTGATCTAGTGCGCGCGCGCCGTGTTGCGATGCGATCGAGCACTGACTTGAGCGGCCGCGCCCGGAGTACGATCCGCGCGGCGAATGTAAGCAGCGCGACTTCGCCAAGCGCCCGCCGATCGCCATGCGACAGCAGCTCGGGTCGCTCGAGCGCGCTGCCCGACGGCGTCGGCAGTCGGCACTGCGTCGACCTGGCCTCATCGGGCTCGCCCGGGCCCGCCACGAAGCCGAACCCACGCAGTCGCGCCAGGGTCCCCGCGTCCACCCAATCGCTTGCGCCGGTCCGCAGCGCCTCCAGCGCCTCGCCGGCGTCGGCCCCCAGCTGCCAGTAACGGTCCGCCTTCACGTCGAGAATGATCGTGCGGCCGTCGAAGGCCACGAAGCCGACTCCATCGCGGATCCGATAATGGTCCATGACGCAAAGGGGAGCGGGCGCGCTGCGACACAGCACGTCCGCTCCGGCAGGGTCATTCGGCTTCGATGCCGAGCGGCTGGGCGATGACGCCGAGCTCGGTCTGGAAGCCCGGCCGGCCCTTGGTCTCGATGCTCGCCGCGCCGAGGTCGATCAGCTCGTCATGCTGTTCGCGTTCACGTTCCATGATGACACTCCTTCGCATTGCTGCGCCACTGCAGCCTTGGGAGTGTACGAAGCGTGCCCGGTTATCCGAACTTTATACGGACTCTATTTCGACTTTGTTTGGTGGCCTTGCTTGCGGGATGCGGGCAGGCGGTCCGGCTCGCGCACTAGTCTGTCCGGTAGACCGCACGGACGATGGCGGCCGCAGCGCGGCGGCGCCGGCTGTGATAGCCTGAAATGAATCGGCGCAGCCGGTCACGCCCACCCAGCGAGGCTGCGTTGGCCAGTTCGGCCAACTCGTCCTCGATCCCGTCCAGCACCTGAGGCTCGACCAGGCGGACGGCGTGGAGCCGCCCGTTGAGCCGTTCGACGGCGCGCGCATGTTCGCTGTTCGGCGAGCAGCGTGCGATCGCGAGGAACAGTGTCGCGGTGCGGTCGGCGACATCGCCGGTCGCAGCTTGCGGGGCGGGTCTTGCCGCAGGCGGCCAGCTACGGATCGAAAGACCGAGCAACGCGGCCGACCAATCGTAGCGATCGCGCAACCCCGGCTCATCGAGTGCGGGCACGTGGAAACCGCCGCTGGTCCGTGTCTCGACGAGGCCCTCGCCGGTCAGCAGGTGGAGCGCGTCGCGGACCGGCGTGACGCTTGCCGCAAGCGGCGCGGCAAGCACCGCCGGATCGAGTCGATCGCCCGGGCGGAACTCACGGCCCATGATCCGCGCCCTCAGCACCTCGAGCACGCGTTCGGCGGTCGCCCCCGAATTCATGACGCGGCCTGCCGCGCTTCGAGATAGGCGTCGACCATCGCCTGCTGGTCGGGACGGAGCGCGTCGATCGCACCGAGCGGTCGATCGGCGCCGTCGCCGAGCAGGACGGACGGGCACTGACCTTCGTAGTTGCCGAGGTTGGGGCGATGCTGGCGGTAGCCGACAAGCGCGGCGAGTTCCGGCGGAAAGCTGCGCGCGATCTCGGGCGGGTAGGCGAGCCACTGGTTCTCATAGGGCTTCAGCCAGCCGAGCGAATAGCCGATGACGATGCCGCGCCGCACCTCGTCGGTGGTGTTCGCACCCGCGCCATGCAGGGTCGATCCGAGGAACAAGAGCGCATCGCCCGGCGCCATCTCGGCCGCGACCGGGGTGTTCGGAGGTTCGGGGGCGAGCGCGTTCGCTCCATGGCTGCTCGGCCAGACCATTGTCGCTCCGTTGGCGGCGGTGAAGTGGGTCAGCGGCCAAATCACATTGACCAGATACTCGGCCTCGCCCACGGGCGCTCGCCACATGTCCTGGTCGCGGTGCGGCATCTGCGCGGGCGCGCCGGGATGGATGCCGATCGCCTGCGTGACGTTGAGCTGGATCCTGTCGCACCAGGGCGAGAGCAGCTTCTCAACGGTGGCGAGAATCCCTGGGTGCCGGACCAGCGCGGCGGCGTGCTCCGAGCGAATGAGCAGCCGCCCGAACCGCTTGGTTGTGGCACCGTAGAAGGCGCCCTCGCAGAAGGGCGTGCGCGCGAAATCCCCTGCGAGGTCCTGGTCGAGCGCAGCGATCGTCTCACGCGGCACTGCGCCGCGGATAATGCAATAGCCCTTTTCGCGCAGCTCGTCCGAGTGGTCCTGGACGACGGGAGGCGTCATGGTCTCGATCATCGCGCCACTCCCTTCAGGCGGCCACGCGTGCGGCGGCATGGATGTCGATCGATGGCACGATCCCGGCGGCGGCGAGCTGCGCCGGGGTCTCCGCGTCGATCTCGATGCGCAGGGCGACGAGCATCGTGCCGCCGATGACGCGCGGCAGGCCGAGCGGGCGGCACCGCCAGCCGAACGCGAGGATCTGCTGGAACCAGGGCATTTCGGCGATCGCCGTGTAGGTTCTGATGCCGGCTCGCAGCGCATGCTCGGCCAGCCCCGCCACCAGCGTGTTGCGGGCCGCCCTGCGCTCGCGGGCGCTCAGCCCGCGGTCCAGGCAGAACCGGGTGATCTCGTAGACGCCTTCTCCACGCGGCGGCCCTTCCTCGCACAGCTCCGCATAGAAGCTGTCGAGGATGTGCGGGCGGGTCGTCGGCAGCAGGCGCGCCGAGGCGAAATGGCTGCCGTCCGGGTCGGCAAGGACCAGGTAGGTCGCGTGGGCGTCGTCGAACTGGTCGACCTCGTAGGTGCCGTCGATGACGGGCACGTCCCACTTGAGCAGATCGACGAACACGGACTTGCGGGCGGCGAACATGGCGCGGAACACGCCGTCCGACGCCGGGCGCGCGGCCGTCTGCATGACATGAAGCATATCTGGGCTCCCTTGGCTTCTTGGTTCGCCAAGGGTCTGCGCGGACGGCCGCGCCCGCTATTCCCGGAAAGGGTAATATCAGCGGCGGAAGATATCGGTGAAAGTGAGGGTTCCGTCGAACAGCGCCCGGATCGCCAGCAATGTTCGCTTGCTCACCCCGTACCGCGCGCAGGCCAGCTTGATATGGCGCGCGACCGTTTCCTCGGTGACGCCAAGGATGCGGCTGATCTCCCAGTCGGTCTTGCCGCGCGCCGCCCACAGCAGGCAATCGCGCTGGCGGTCGGTGAGCGCCGGCGGCGGCGGCTTCGGCAGGTGGCCGCGCTCCGTCCACAGGCGCCGCGCGCCCTCGAAGGCGAAGGCGCCGGCAAGCTGGGCCATCGGCAGCAGGTCGGCGACGATCGGACGCCCGGCCTCGCTCGCGAACGAGCAGGAGCCGCGTGCCTCGCCCGGGACGTTCGCCGGAACCGTGAAGCCTTCGCCGATGCCTTCCTCGCGCCCCATCGCCAGCACGCGCCGGTCCTCGGCGGTCAGCGGGATCATCTCGGGCATCCGCGACCAGCAGAAGCCGACGCTCGTCACGTGGCTCGCCCGGTGCACGGGATCGGACACGCCCAGCGCATTGCGGTCGTAATAGTCCGCCCACCTGGCGGGATAGTTGTGCAGGCGGATCGCCGTGCCCTCGGCGGCGAGCACGTCGACATGGTGCGTCAGCGCGAAATACTGGAAGCCGAGCTCGGTGGTGACCGCCTGCATCGCAGCGGCCAGGTCATCGACGTTCCTCACTTCCTCGACGATGCGGATGAACTGCATCGCCATCGCGTGCATGCCCATCGGGCAGCGACACGGCCCCGGGCGGCGTCTCAAGCCGCCGTCCGTCCCCGGGCCGCCCTTTCCCCTGACTTCGGGCTGGACGACGGGTTCTCAGGCCGTCCTCCGGCGACTCCTGCGAAAACTTCACACTATCATGCGGAATTCCAACGAAGAAGATGTTGCGCAAGATGGTGGATTTCCCCGCAAGCATTGCCTTGCCCGCTGCCGTCGCCGGCAAGTAGCTGGGATGCGCGGCCCGAGTTGCCCAGACCCGCATGACCAGCGGGGCGAAAGACGAGGGCGCCGGCTGGTGGCGTGACGCTCGCAGATATACTCGGCTCCGTGGAATAGATCGCGCCGGCCTCATGTGGGAATGGCTGCGCCGGGACCCCGACTACATCGCCTGGTACACACGCGCGAGCGAGGCGACACGCGGTCCGGCGGCGGCCGGGCCGCCAATCGAGCCGGTCCAGTGGGGGCTCCACTTTCGCCGAGGACCCGGGCCGCCCCGCACCCGACGCCAGGATCATCTGGCACGCCGACCTCGATCCCGGCACGCTCCGCGTCATCGCCGTGCCGTCGGACCCTTCCGACCCGGACAGCATCCGGACCGAGCGCCTCGCGCCCTGGCTGGCGATCGCGACCGATGTGGAGGGGCGCGAGCACGCAGTGCTCTCCGACGGCTGGCACCGCATCCGCATCGATGTCGAGGAAGGCAGCATCGCTCGCGAGGAAGCGGTGCTGCTCCATTATCGCCTGCTTGGTGTCGCTTCCGCCGAGACCAGGATCCTGCCGCTCAGGCGCTTTCTCGAGTTGTGCCGCCACGGGCGCTTCGCCCGCTCGCTGTTTCCGCGCGATCCGCGCGTCGAGCGCTGGCTCACCGTCCTGCGCGTCCATGACGCGCTCGCCGCCGGCGCCAGCCAGCGCGAGATCGGCGCCGCGCTTTTCGGCGAGGACCGCATCCTGCTCGACTGGACCGACAGCGCTGACTCGCTCCGCTCACGGGTCCGGCGCCTCGTCCGCGATGCAAGGAGGATGGCGGGCGGCGGTTACCGGCGGCTTCTCATGGGAAAGCGGGGGTAGTTCGGGTGACGCATCCTTGCCTGCGATCGCTGACATCGATCCCGAACGAGGCTCCAATTGGCCGCGATCGGGCACTTTTGGGCCGCAGCCGATGGTCTCTCGACGCTCGAACTTTGGCGAGACGCATTACGTCGGCTCGGACGTGTGCTGAGTTATTGTCGACAGGAACATGAACGTACCGACTAGCCCCTGCCTTGCCTCTGCAGGCGAGACGTTGGCATGAACGCCCTTAGAAGCGAGATCGTTCAAGCGCCGCATGAACGCGCTGAGCAATTCCAGCTCTGCCTTAGCCAAGTCCCGCCCGGTGGATGCGGCCATCCTGGTCGCGAGATACTCGTTCAATCGATTGAGATACCGCTCATCGCCTAGATCCCGCTCTTTTCCGTCTGAACATACGACGGGCTCGCTTCGCGGCGGATAGAAGTGATCAGCGGCGGCCTTCAAAGCACGTCGGATTTCGGTGAGTGCCAAGGCCCCGTCCTCGGCATCCGACGATGAGGCCAGAGTCGAAGCCTTCTGGAGCTTCTGATAGACATCGACGTCCCTGTCCTTGAAGTAGTTGTTTACGTCGTTCTCGACCGCCCAAAGGAATGCTTGATTGCGCTCCTGAGCTGCCAACTGCTTCTCTATCTGAATCGCGTAATTCAGACACCGGGTCTTCAGACGCGACTTGATCGTGTTAAGCGCCGAGATGCGCAGTCGGATTTCGGCACGTTGTCGATTGGCGGAGTCATGAAACGCGGCTGCGTCGAACGCATGTAGTCCTGCGGGTGGAGAGAGGTCCCGAAGCGTACCTTCCCACTGCGACAGCTCCGCATCGATCTCCCCCGCTGCGACCTTCAAGACATTTCGTCCCTCTACGCCATCGTTCGAGGGGAAGGAGAAATCTAGGGTGTGGATTTCAAGCCAGCGCTCGAAGGAATGCTCGAAGATGAACTTTCCCGCATCCTTTTTCAGATGCTGGGTGTCGTCGTAGATCATGCGCCCGACCTCCTCCTTCTTAGGATAGAGTTCACGCAGAAAGAAGGCGGCGTTCAGGTGATCTTGCGCAGACCGCGCAACCCTGAGGCAGGCCATCGTCGCCGCCTCGACGTTGTCGTTCTCGAGATGCTCGAAGATTCGAGTGATGCTTTTGCTGAAATCCATAGGTCCAACTAATGGTTATCCTCGACGCCGCCTAGACGCACGAAACGTCTGCGCCTCGCGCTTCGGGTGGGGAGACATGCGTGAGTCTCAATAGCCCTCTAACGGGGAGGGTTGGCGCCTCGCGCGTGCCGCGCGACCGCGCTCTACGGCTCGGGCAATGCCCCTCGCCGCCGAGTCCAGCTGTCGCAGGTCTCGGCCTGGCGGTAACGATCACTGGCGCGTGAAGCGGTCGCCGCGCTCGCGCGCGGCGGCGCTGCTTGTGGCCTCTCCCGGATGCGCGGGAGTGGGCGGCGCTCCCTCCTAGGCGCGGGCGCGGCGGCGGCAAGCCGGCCCCTGGCCGGCTCCTTCACTGTCGTTGCGGCCCTTCGGGTGCCGCCGCCGCTCGGGCCCGCGCCTTTCCGGTCGCCTCTCGCCGCCCACCCCCGCTTTCCGGGGAGGCCATGCGGTTTTTTGGGCGGGAAGGAGGCGAGCCAATGCGTGCAACCCCCAACCGTCGCCCCGCGCGGAAGCCGAAGGCAGGCCCCGGCCAGCCGCAAGCGCAGCCCGAGGCGCGCGCCAGCCTCTATGACGAGGTGACGCGCCGGATCATCGCCGAGCTTGAGGCCGGGCGCTTCCCCTGGGTCCAGCCTTGGGGCCGGGCCGAGGGCACCGGACCCACGCCCGGCCTGCCGCGCAACGCGCTCACCGGCCGCACCTATTCCGGCGTCAACGTGCTGATCCTCTGGGGCGCGGTGATCGAGCAGGGCTTCCCGAGCCAAGGCTGGCTGACCTTCCGGCAGGCGCTCGAGGCGGGGGGCAACGTCCGCAAGGGCGAGCGCGGCACGACCGTCGTCTATGCCGACCGCTTCACCCCCGAAGCCGAGAAGGAGCGCGCGCGCGAGGCGGGCGAGGAAGCCCGCGCCATTCCGTTCCTCAAGCGCTTCACCGTGTTCAACGTCGCCCAGTGCGAGGGGCTTCGGCCCGGCCTCGCACCCGAGCCGGTGCCGCTTCCAGAGCGCGAAATCGTGCCGCTCGCCGAGGAAGTGATCGCCGCCAGCGGCGTCGACTTCCGCGTCGGCGGGACCAAGGCATTCTACGTGCCATCGGCCGACTACGTGCAGGTCCCGCCGCAGCCTGCCTTCTTCGAGCAGGTCAACTACTACCGCACCTGCCTGCACGAACTGACCCACGCGACCGGCCATCCCTCGCGGCTCGGGCGCAACCAGACCGGGGCGTTCGGCAGCAAGGATTATGCGCGCGAGGAACTGGTCGCCGAAATGGGCGCGGCTTTCCTGTGCGCGAGCCTCGGCATCGTGCCGACCGTCCGCCATGCCGACTATCTGGCGGGCTGGCTCGACGTGCTGCGCGAGGACAATCGCGCGATCTTCCGCGCCGCCGGGCAAGCCAGCAAGGCCGCAGACTGGCTGCTCGCCCGCCACCGCGAGGGGCGGGAAGGGAGGCAGGCGGCATGATCCTCCTGACCCCCGACCTGCGGCTGGCGCTGCGCGCCAACGCCAACGCCCGCCGCGCCGCCGTGCGCTTGCGCCAGCCCGAGCCGGACCCCGTTCCGGTGCTCAAGCTGTTCAATCCGCTGGGCGCGGGGACATGGCTCGCAACCGAGCTTGGCGAGGACGGCGACGCGCTGTTCGGCCTCGCCAACCTCGGGTTCGGATGCCCCGAGCTCGGCTATTTCAGCCTGTCCGAGATCGCATCGCTGCGCCTGCCCTACGGCCTCGGCATCGATCGCGACCTCCTGTTCCGCACCCGGCGCCCGCTATCGCAGTGGGCCGAGGCGGCGCGCGCCGCCGGCTCGATTCCCGCCGCAGAGCTGATGTTTCGCCACGCGGCCCGCCATGGCCGTGCGGCATCCGACCTTCCGCCTGCCTCGCATGACGATGGAGGCGGTTGACGCGGGCGGCGCGTCCCGCCGCCGACCAATGCCGGTCCGTCCCGGCTTGCCATCCCTCGGACGGACCGGCGCTCTTGAAGGAGCAAGTGCCATGAAACTCGATTTTCTTGCCCTAGACAAGCTGGCCGTCAGCAAGGCCAACATGCGCTACGCCAAGCGCCCGCCCGACGTGTCGGACATCCTGCCGACCGTCCGCGCACGCGGCGTGCTCGTGCCGCTGATCGTGCGCGCCAACGGCGAGCCCGATGCGTTCGAGATCGTCGCCGGAAGGCGGCGCTTCCACGCGGCGCGGATCATCGCGGACGAGACAGGTCAGGCCGAGCCGCTTCCGTGCGCGATCCTCGACGCGGGCGACGATGCCGCCGCCATCGAAGCCTCGCTGATCGAGAACTTGGCAAGGCTCGACCCGGACGAGGTGACCCAGTGGGACACCTTCACCCGGCTGGTCAGGGAAGGCCGCACGGTGGACGACATTGCCGCCACCTTCGGCCTGCCCGAGCTTGCCGTGCGGCGCGTGCTCGCGCTCGGCAACCTGCTCCCGCGCATCCGCGCGATGTATGCACGGCAAGAGATCGACCGCGCGACCGTCCGCCACCTGACGCTCGCCAGCAAGAGCCAGCAGCGGGCATGGCTCGCGCTCGCCGACGATCCCGACGCCTACCTGCCGACCGGCTACCAGTTGAAGGCGTGGCTGTTCGGCGGCCAGTCGATCAGCACCCGCCATGCGCTGTTCGACGTTGCCGCGAGCGGGCTTGCCGTCGTCGCCGACCTGTTCGGAGAGGACAGCTATTTCGCCGATGCCGACGCTTTCTGGACGCAGCAGGAAGCCGCCATCGAAGCGCGGCGCGCGCAATATCTCGACGCCGGATGGGCCGACGCGGTGATCGTCCCGCCGAGCGAGCATTTCCAGAGCTGGGAGTACGAGAAGGCGCCCAAGCGCAAGGGCGGGCGGGTCTATATCGACGT
Source organism: Sphingomonas sp. CCH9-E2 (assembly GCF_001557215.1). Taxonomy (GTDB): domain Bacteria; phylum Pseudomonadota; class Alphaproteobacteria; order Sphingomonadales; family Sphingomonadaceae; genus Sphingomonas. The sequence continues at coordinate 81,235 of NZ_LSJM01000454.1, forward strand.
GCGCGCCAGCGGCGAGGTGATCTTCCACGAGGGCTACCTGTCGCGCGCCGAGGCCCGGCGCATCGCGCGCGGCGAGCAGGTCGAGCCTCCGGCCAAGCCGCCCCGCCCGGAGGTCAGCGGCCCGATGCAGGCCTATATCGACCTGCATCGCCGCGCGGCTGCGCGCGCGGCGCTGCTCGCCCATCCGGGCGTGGCGCTGCGCCTCATGCTCGCCCACGCCATCGCCGGCTCGCCCCTGTGGAGCGTCCGCGCCGAGCCGCAGACGGCGCGCAGCGACGAGACCCGCGAAAGCGTCGAGACCTCGCGCGGCGAGACTCTGTTCGACGAGCGCCGCCGCGCGGTCCTCGCCCTGCTCGGCTTCTCGCCCGACGAGCCGACCGTGGTCGAAGGCAGGCCCGAAGGCGCGGACGGCGACACGCTCGCGGCGATCTTCTGGCGGCTGCTCGACCTGCCCGATGCGGCGGTCATGGACGCCGTCGCGGTCGTCATGGGCGAGAGCCTCGCCGCCGGGAGCGCGGCGGTCGAGGCGGTGGGGCTGCATATCGGCCTCGACATGGCCGACTGGTGGCAGGCCGACCCGGCCTTCTTCGAGCTGGCGCGCGACCGCGAGGTGCTCGCCGCGCTCGTCGCCGAGGTCGCGGGCGAGGCGGTCGCCAGCGCCAACGCCCGCGAGAAGGGCAAGACCCTGAAGCGCATCGTCTCCGACTGCCTTGCGGGCGAAAACGGGCGCGCGAAGCGCGAGCGCTGGGTGCCGCGGTGGATGGCCTTCCCGCCCGCCGCCTACACGCAGCGCGGCGGCGTCGGCACGGTGCGCGCGCATGCGCTCGCCGAGGCCGCGCGCGCTCCGGTCGAGCAGCCCGCGCCGCCCGCGCCGGACGCCGGGGCGCTGTCGCCGGAGCCCGAATGCGAGCCCGTGCCCGAAGCCGCCGAGCCGGCCCCGCTCGCGGCCTGAACCTTGAGGCGGGGCGGTGAACCGCCCCGCCTCTCCTGCGGATTGGCGCGAAATCCGGCCGCGCGCCTCGGCCGGGCACCGGGTGGACAGCGCCCCGCGCTGTCCAGGCCAAGCCGGGGTTGGCCGACCCGATGCGCCTCGGCGCGCGACCGGCAACCAAGGAGGCAAGTCAAATGGCAAGGGAGGTAATGGAGCGCTGGATGCCGGGCACGCTCGCGGAACTGCGCGACGCGCTCGACGAGATGATCGGCCAGGTGTTCGAGAACGGCGAGGGCAATCTCGAGGCGGTCTACGTGGACGTGCGCGATCTCGCGCTGGTCAAGGAGACACTGACGGATGGTTCCGTCGTCTTCAACGTCGTCGTGCGGGAAAGGGCTGGAGGATGAGCAACGGCCAGGAGTATATATTGCCATTTGGCATTATTTTGCCTATATGATGCCATAAGGAGACTACGCATGACCGCCCTGCACCGCGTCGAGACCACGCCCCCGCCTTTCGTTCCCGAGCCGATCTCGGATGCCGAAGGCGCGGCCATGTTCCGCGCCGTGGTCAACCTGTTCCGCCTGTGGGACCTCACCGACGAGCAGGCCGCGCTGCTGCTCGACATGCCTGTGCGCACCTATCGCCGCTGGAAGGCCGGCGAACAGGGCCGGCTCGACCGCGACAAGAAGGCGCGCCTTTCCAACCTGATGGGCATCCACAAGGCGCTGCGGCTCGTCTTCCGCGAGCCGCAGCGCGGCTATGCCTGGATCAAGGCCGCGAACGAGGCGTTCGGCGGGCGCTCGGCACTCGACATCATGCTCGGCGGCGAGCTCACCGACCTCATGCGGCTGCGGCGCTACCTCGACGCGGAGCGCGGCGGCTGGTGATCGCGCCCGGGCGCCTGGCGCGCACGCAGGTCGAGTGGAACGGGGCGGTGCGGATCATCCGCAGCCTCTATCCGCCGATCGACCTGTTCGAGGACATTGCCGACCCGGCCGACTGGCCGCTCCTGATCGCGGCCGAGCAGAAGACCAACCCGCGGCTGATGGAGACGATCGGCGCGCTCGACCTGGTGCCGCCCGGGCGCCGCGTCGCGGGTCCCGGCGCCAGCTATCTGATGGCGCCGTTCACCCATGCCAGCACCGACCGGCCGAGCCGCTTCACCGACGGCAGCTACGGCGTGCTCTACGCGGGCAACCGCTTCCGTACCGCTTTGCTCGAGACGATCCACCACCATGCCCGCTTCATGGCGCGGACGCGCGAAGCGCCCGGCTGGACCTCGCAGTTCCGCGAAATCCTGCTCGATATCCGCGCCGAGCTGCACGACCTGCGTGGGCGCGCGCGCGGCCTTGCCGAAGTGCTCGATCCCGCCGACCACACGGCCGCCCGGCGGCTAGGCGCCGCCCTGCGCGCGAGCGGTTCGGACGGCATCGTCTACCCGAGCCTGCGTGACGACGGCGGCGAATGCGTCGGCCTCTTCTACCCCGACCTGGCGCACAATCCGCGCCAGGGCCGCCATCTCGACTATCATTGGGACGGTGCCCGCGTGGACCTCTACCGCGATGCCGGCTCGGGCGAGGTGTTCCGGATAGTCGAGACCGACGAAGGCCTGGGCGCGATATAACGTTCGCGCGCCGGGCTCGCTCGACGGCCTTGCCGCCGGCCTTGCGCGACGGGCCGGTACGTTCCGATTGCCCCCGGCAAGGGCCGCGAACGGGCTGCTCCGCCATGCCTCGGCGGGGGAGCAGGCCACCCTCGCGCGGGCGCATCCGACCTTGGCCGCCTGCATGCCGGACGCGCGTTTCGACAACGCGGGCGGGCCGCACGCCTCCTTGCCACGGCGTTCGCACCGCCCCGCTTCCGGCTCCTGGGCTCAGACCTGGAACGGCCGCCGGCCGCGCCAAACCATCGCGGGCGCGCTTATTTCCCCGCCGTCCTGCGGCCGGCTCCTCGCGGACGCTTCGCTCCAAATAAGCGCTTGCGCTCCGGTCCTCCGCTCGCGCTCCGGCCCTCACGGGTTTGCGCATCCGGCTCCGTGCCGTTCCTCCGGTCCGCCCATCGCCCGGGAACGGTTTCGGGCGAGATACCTAAGGAGACGATCAATGCCCGCCATCGGTTATGTCACCCGCAACGGAGAAGGCTTCAAGGGCCAGCTCAAGACGCTCTCGATCCGCACCGAGATCGAGATCCTGCCCAACCGCTCGAAGAGCTCGGACGCGCAGCCCGACTACCGGGTCTCGGCCGGCGGCGTCGAGGTGGGGGCCGGCTGGGTCCGGCGCGGCGAGATGTCCGGCAAGGACTATGTGTCGCTGAGTCTCGCCGCTCCCGAGTTCGGCCCGCGCCGGCTCTACGCCAACCTCGGCCGCGCCGCCGGCCAGGACGACGACGACGCCTTCGCGATCATCTGGAACCCGGCCGACTGAGTCGGCCAAGCGCTTCCGCGCCCGCAGGCGCGGGAGCGCAAGCCCCCAGAAATGGGGGGTCGAATTTGCGTGCATCGATTTTCGACCCTGCCGGGCGCGGCGCGCTCGGGCCAGCTTGGGCCCGTCGCGGCGACAGGCCGCACGAACCCGAGCACGGACCAGACCCATGGACGATGACGCCGCCGCGCGCGCCAAGGCCGCGCGCGAATCCTGCCCCTTCCTCACCGCCAAGCAGGCCGCCTTCCACCTCGGAATCGCGCGCTCGACACTGAAGGCGATGCGGCTCGCCGGAAGGGGCCCGCGCTGCCGCCGGCACGGCCGGACCTGGCGCTACCATATCGACGACATCGAGGCCTGGTCGGCGGCGAACGCGCGGGGCGGCGACCATGGCTGAGCCCCGCGACC
>NZ_LSJM01000455.1 GCF_001557215.1 Sphingomonas sp. CCH9-E2
TCCGGGGCGAAGTGGCGGTCGTCTTCCAGCGTCGGCACCGACTCACGCAGCAGGGTGCGGGCGGCTTCGAGCGTGGTGCTGGAGGTGAGCGGGGCGTGGAAGTCGCAGCCTTGCGCCGCGGCGAGATATTCGATGCCAAGGATATGGGCGAGGTTGGCGGTCATGGCGAGCAGGCGGCGGGCGCCATGGCCGGCCATCGAGACATGATCCTCCTGATTGGCGCTGGTCGGGATCGAATCGACGCTGGACGGGTGCGCGCGCTGCTTGTTTTCGCTGACCAGTGCGGCGGCGGTGACCTGCGGGATCATGAAGCCGGAGTTGAGGCCGGGGCGGGGGGTGAGAAA
>NZ_LSJM01000456.1 GCF_001557215.1 Sphingomonas sp. CCH9-E2
CCCCCGCCCCGGCCGAGCGCCCCTCCGCGCTGGGCGTCCGCGCGGCACCGCGTCGCGGCAGCGCGCTCGACCCGAACCGGCGGGGATGATCCGCTTCGTTTGAGAATCTCGTCATTCCCGCGTAGGCGAGAATCCATTCTCGCTGCCCCGCGCGAAAGATCCGCGCGACCGGGCAGGATCCCCGCCTTCGCGGGGATGACAGATATGGATTGACCCGATGAAGCCCCCCCG
>NZ_LSJM01000457.1 GCF_001557215.1 Sphingomonas sp. CCH9-E2
GCCAATCTCTCCCCTCCCGCAAGCGGGAGGGGCTGGGGGAGGGCATGTCGATCTCGCGGCGCGCCCGGCCGGCACAATCCTCCCCCGCCAGGGGGAGGATCGTGGAGTCTCGATACCAGCCCAAGGACGTAAAATGCTCGAAATGCGCCCCGACTGCGAACGCTGCGGCACCGAACTCCCCGCCGATCAGGGCGGAGCGTTCATCTGCTCGTTCGAATGCACCTTTTGCGCCGACTGCGCCGACGACCTCGACGAGACCTGCCCCAATTGCGGCGGCGAACTGCTCGACCGCCCGGCCCGCGTCGGCGACGCGCTGAAGAAATACCCCGCCAGCACCGCACGCCGCTTCAGCGGGAACGATAATTGACCCGCATCGCCATCATCGGCACCGGCGCGGTCGGCGCCGGCATTGCCGCCTGGCTGATCGCCGCGCCCGAGCATGACGTCACCCTCTGCGCGCGCCCCCCCTTCGCCACGCTGCGGGTCGAGACGCCCGAGGGCGTGCTCGAAAGCTCCCCACGCCTCCTGACCGACCCCACCGCCGCGCAACCCGCCGACTGGGTGCTGGTGGTGACCAAGACCTATGACGCCCCGGGCGCACAGCGCTGGCTCGACCGGCTGGTCGGCCCGGACACGCATGTCGCGATCCTGCAGAACGGGGTCGAGCATCGCACCCGCTTTCCCGCCCTCGATCCCGCGCGCCTCGTGCCGGTGATCGTCGACATTCCCGCCGAACGCCGCGCCCCCGGCCAGGTCGTCCAGCGCCGCAGCGGCAACCTCACCGTCCCCGACGACGTCGCCAGTCGCGCCTTCGCCGCGCTGTTCGCGCACAGCCCGATCGACACGGTCCTGACCGGCGATTGGCTGACCGCAGCGTGGCGCAAGCTCGCGGTCAATTGCGCCGGCGCGGTCAACGCGCTCACCCTCCAGCCGGCCGGCATCGCCCGCGACGACGAGGCGGCGGAGCTGATGCGCGCACTCATCCGCGAATGTATCGCGGTCGGCTGCGCCGAGGGCGCAACCCTCCCCGACGACCTGCCCGACAGCATCGTGGACGGCTATCGCAACGGCCCGGCGGATTCGATCAACTCGATCCACGCCGACCGCCTCGCTGGCCGCCCGACCGAAGCCGACGCCCGCAACGGCGTGATCGCGCGATTGGGTGCCCGGCATGGCATCGACGCCCCACTCAACCGCATGGCGGATGTGGTGTTGCGCCTGTCTCCCCTGTCCCCTTGATAGGGGAGAGGGTTACCGGAGCTTGGCAGCTTGCTGCCAGGCGAAGGTTGGGAGAGGGGTAGATCGGCGCGCAGCGCCGACCGCGCAAACCAATCCTCCCCCGCCAGGGGGAGGTGGCAGGCGCAGCCTGACGGAGGGGGAGGACG
>NZ_LSJM01000458.1 GCF_001557215.1 Sphingomonas sp. CCH9-E2
CATCAGCGCGCTCGTCTCCGGAAACCCCGCCAAACTCGCGCAGGTCGGCGACGCCTATGGCGTGCCCCCAGACGCACGCTATTCCTATCAAGACTTCGACAAGATCGCCGCCGACGATCGCACGCAGGCGGTGTACGTCATCCTCCCCACCGCCTTCCACGCCGACTTCACGATCCGCGCCTTTGCGGCGCGCAAACATGTGCTGTGCGAAAAGCCGATGGCGCTCTCCAGCGCCGAGTGCACAGCGATGATCGCCGCAGGCCGCCGCGCCAACCGCAAGCTGATGATCGCCTATCGCTCGCATTTCGAGCCATACAATGTCGAAGCGATGCGCCTGATGCGCGAACGCGCAGTCGGCGACATCCGCCTGATCCGCAGCGAGCAATCCTATCGCGCCGGCCCCACTACCCCGGCCCAGAACTGGCGCATGAGCCGCGCATTGGCCGGCGGCGGCCCGCTCGAGGATTTCGGCATCTACGGCCTGCAATCCGCGCTCTACCTGACCGGCGAGATGCCGGAGAGCCTCAGCGCCACGACCTTTCAGCCCAAGGGCGATCCGCGCTTCACCGAAATCTTCGCGCATGTCGCTTCGCAATGGCGCTTTCCCTCCGGCGCGGTCGCGCACCTCGCCACCTCCTACGACAGCGCCGGGGCGAACTTCGCCCATGTCCGCGGCACCAGCGGCGCGCTCATCATGGACCCCGCCACCAGCTATGCCGGACAGAAAATGCGGATCGAGGGCCAGAATGCCCGCGACCTCACCCCCGGCGACCCGAACACCCAGTTCGCTGGTCAGCTCGACCACTTCGCCAACGCCATCCGCGACGACACGCCGATCCTGACCGGCGGCGAAATGGGCCTGCGCGACCTGCGGTTGATCGAGGCGATCTATGCCTCGGCACGCACGGGGCAGACGGTGAAGCTCATGCCGGACGGGCGGATGCGGGGGTAAGAGTCGCGGGAGGCCCGGCCACCCCGGAGCAATCATCTGCGCAATCACATCTGGGCGGGATCGAGCGCATTGAACACCGACTTGCGCGCTCGGCATGCGCCGTTTTCAAGCGCCCCCCCTGTATGAATACAGTAGTTTAGCCTTCGGTAACCAGGCGCAGCGCTAAAGCATGTCGTCAACTTCGAGCATTCGTCATGCCCTACTCCGATCCGATCAAGCTGTGCGCTAAGCTTTATCCCGGTGCGGTCGCTTCCCCCTCCTCTGCGGGGCGGCGACACATGTTGCAAGTTGTCGAGCAGATTGCAGAATTCCGCCGAGCTGCGCTTGACGCCGCCGCGATCGTGGCAGTCACCGATCGAAATGGGCGGATTACGTCCGTCAATCAAAAATTCTGCGATCTGAGTGGTTATTCAGAAGATGAGCTAATCGGGTCGACTCATGCCATCGTCAACTCCGGTCTCCATGATCGCGCCTTCTTCAGAGAACTATACCGGACAATTCTAAGCGACAACATTTGGCGCGGGGTAATTTGCAATCGTGCGAAGTGCGGTCGCCTATATTGGGTCGATACCACCATTGTCCCGAATGGTGACGCATCTGGATTCACCGCGATCCGGTTCGACGTTACGCCGCTAAAGGAAGCGGAACAGCAATTGTGGAACCAGGCCAACCTCGATCCGCTGACAAACCTTCCGAACCGACGCCGTCTCATCGAACTGCTTGCGGCCAAGGTGGCGCGAGCGGAGCCGTTTGCCGTCGCAATCCTCGATCTTGATCATTTCAAGGACATCAATGATACGGCAGGACATGACATTGGGGACCGATTGTTGACAGAAGTTGCGGCGGATCTGCGTGCCGCGATCGACGCGGACGAGGTCATCGGCCGGCTCGGTGGCGATGAATTTGCGCTCATCCTTTCGGACCATCGGGACGAGCGCGCGCTAAGCCGGAAATTGGCCCGCCTTGTCCAAACCGTTCGCGCACACCCGCTGTCGGAAACCTTCGGTTGGCGCATTAACGCCAGCATAGGGGCGGCGCGTTACCCAGCACACGGAACCAGCGAAAGCGACTTGCTCAAGAACGCGGATATTGCGCTGTACGTGGCAAAAGACGGCGGACGCGGGCGCGCGCACGTCTTTCGCAAGGCAGATCGCGAAGCCGCGGAACGGCGGGCGAGCCTGCACATCGCAGTCCAGCAGGCGTTGAGCGACGACAGGCTCTTCGTCGTTTACCAACCTATCCTGTCATTCGACGCCCCGGGCATCCCGGCCTTTGAGGCATTGCTGCGCTGGCAAGGCACCGATGGCGTGGTCGAACGCCCGAGCGCGTTCGCATCGGTGTTCGAGGACGAACGAACTGCGGCGGAAATTGGTTTGTTCGTGCTCTCCCGCGTGATCGAGCAGATCGAACGCTGGAACGCTGCGGAACATGAGATCGATTTCGTCTCGGTCAACGCGACGCTCGGCGACTTTCGCGATCCGGCCTTTGTCAACGCGATTGCCGACGCCGTCGGCACCGGGCGGATCCGGCCGCAACAGCTATGCATCGAGATTACCGAGAGCATGGTCATGGATCGTAGTGCAAAGATGATCAGGAGAGCAGCCACCAGACTGCGCGAGTTGGGCGTGAAGCTTGCCTTTGACGACTTCGGCACCGGCTTTGCGTCGCTCTCGCACCTTCGCGACCTGCCCCTCGACATCGTGAAAATTGACCGCTCATTCGTGGCGAGGATGGGGAACCTTGGCCCTGATCAAGTGATTGTCCGCAGCCTGATTGACTTGGCGCATGGGTTGGGAATTCGGGTCATCGCAGAGGGTGTCGAGCGGAATGATCAACTCGAAGCGCTCAGCAGCTATGGATGCGACCAAATTCAGGGCTACCTCATTGCGAAGCCGATGCGAGATACGGAGGCAACGCGATTCGTGGTCCCGTCGCTCAATCCAAGGGCGCTATGGGCGGCCTGATCTGCCGATCAGCAAGTCCCAGGACAGATGACCTGATGAATTCCCCGGACGCGTCGTATCGGATGCATTCCGGGAGCATCCTATTGCCGCGATCGATCGGTTCTGGGAAATTACGGCGACGGTTTTCCCAATAGAATTCCGGGACGGGAATTCCGGGGACACAATACTGAACCGCCAACCAGCCCCCTTCCAATGTTGGAAATTCCCTGATCTAAACTGATCGGTGAACCCCAACCTACCGCACCCCCCTCGCGACACCCCTCCGGCTGACACGTCCAACACGTGTGTCGCGTCGCCGTCGCGCACCCGTCGCCCGCGCGTCGCCCAGCTGTCGCGTCACGGTCGCGTCGCAGGTGTCAGCCGGTCGCAAACCCGTCCGCTCGCGCCAAAACCCCGCGTTTTTCGTCAGCTTCGTCGGAACGCTGACGCGACACCGTCAATCGTCCCCGCCCAGCACCCGGGCATAGGCCGCCGGATCGGCATTGCCGCCGCTCAGCACCACCAGCAGGTCAGGCCGCGCCTCGACCTTGCCCGCCAGCAGCGCGGCCAGCGCCACGGAGCCACCCGGCTCGACCACCAGCCGCAGTTTCCGCGCCACCCAGCGCTGCGCCGCCCGGACCTCGGCCTCGGTCACCCGCACCCCGGTCGCCCCGCGCCGCGACAGCACGTCGAAGGTCAGCGGGGAGACGCGCAGCGTCTGGAGCGAGTCGCAGGCCGTCGGCGGCGGGTTCTCGCCCACCGGCTCGATCCACCCGGCCTCCAGGCTGCGGCACATATCGTCCCAGCCCTCCGGCTCGACCACCGTGACCTGTGCCTCGGGCAGCGCCAGTGCGACCCCGGCGGCCAGCCCGCCGCCGCCGCATGGCAGCACGACATGCGCCGGATCGGGCAGCTTCATCTCGGCGGCTTGCGTCAGCACCTCGATCCCCAGGCTCCCCTGCCCCTCGATCACCCACGGATCGTCGAACGGCGGCACCAGCGTTGCACCGCGGGCATGGGCGAGATGCGCGGCGATCTTGTCGCGATTCTCGGTCATCCGGTCATAGCTGACGACCTCGGCCCCCAGCGCCAGCGTCGCCTCGCGCTTCAGCGCCGGGGCATCGCTCGGCATCACGATCACCGCCGGCACTCCGAGTCGCTTGGCGGCCCAGGCCACGCCCTGCGCATGGTTGCCCGACGAGAATCCGACCACGCCCTTGGCGCGTACATCGGGGTCGATCGCGGTCAGCCGGTGCCACGCGCCACGGATCTTGAACGCGCCGATCGGCTGCAGCGATTCGGCCTTGAACATCACCGGCACGCCGCGGATTTCCGCCACGAACAAGGGGGTTGGCGGCAGGATCGCCGCCACCTTCGCCGCCGCATCGCGCACCCCGGCCCGGGTCGGTTGTCGCAAAATTGTCACAAATCACCCCGCATCATGACGATAGTCCCGAAACTACTTTACAGGGGGGACCCCCGACCCTAAATGACCCCTCCGCTGCCCCATGGGACTTCCACCGCAAGGCAGTGTTTCATCGTCTGCCGCAAGGCAATTGGAGGTCCCTTGAGTTGCACAAGCATCATAGCGCGCTGGGGCTAGCGAAAGCCCTTCGTCCCGTCGAGCCGGTAACGCTCGTTCGTCCGCACGCTGCAAAGCGCGCCGCCCGCTTCTTTGTCGAGAAGTTTCCGGGAACGGTGCTCTATGCCGTCAAGGCGAACCCCTCTCCCGAATTGCTCCAGATCCTCTGGGACAGTGGCGTGACGCATTATGACGTCGCGTCGATCGGCGAAGTGCGCATGGCGCGCCGCGCCCTGCCCAAGGCGACCCTGTGCTTCATGCACCCGGTCAAGGCCGAGGAAGCGATCGAGGAAGCCTATTTCGTTCACGGCGTCCGCACGTTCAGCCTCGACACGATGGACGAGCTGGAAAAGATCGTGCGTGCCACGCGTGGCGCGCAGGACCTGAACCTGTGTGTCCGCATCCGCGTGTCGTCCGATCATTCGAAGCTGAGCCTCGCGGCGAAGTTCGGTGCGGAGCCGGAGGATGTGAAGGACCTGCTCGTCGCGACCCGTCAGGCCGCCGACGCGCTGGGCATCTGCTTCCATGTCGGTTCGCAAGCGATGACCCCCACCGCCTATGCCGAAGCGATGGAGCGCGTCCGCGCGGCGATCGTCGCTTCGTCGGTCACGGTCGACATCGTCGATGTCGGCGGCGGCTTCCCGTCCACCTATCCGGGCATGGAGCCCCCGCCGCTAGAAACCTATTTCGGCGTGATCCACAATGCGTTCGAGAATCTGCCGATCTCGTACAGCGCCGAATTGTGGTGCGAGCCGGGCCGTGCGCTGTGCGCCGAATATAGCTCGCTGATCGTCCGCGTCGAAAAGCGCCGCGGCGACGAGCTGTACATCAACGACGGTGCCTATGGCGCGCTGTTCGACGCGGCGCATGTGGGCTGGCGCTTCCCGGTCCGCGTCCTGCGCGACGATGCCGATGAAGCCGCCGAGATGACCGAATACAGCTTCTACGGCCCGACCTGTGACGACCTCGATCACATGGCCGGCCCGTTCGAGCTGCCGTCGGACATCCAGGCCGGGGACTACATCGAGGTCGGCATGCTCGGCGCCTATGGCTCGGCGATGCGCACCGCCTTCAACGGGTTCGGCGAGGACAGCGTCCACGTCGTCACCGACGAACCGATGGCGACGCTCTATTCGGGCATTGCGATCGAGCGCCCGACCAACGTCGTCAGCCTCGAACAGTTCAAGCGCCGCGCGCGCCGCTGAACGAACAAAAAATGGGCCGCCTTCCGAACGGAGGGCTGCCCTTTTTTTCTGATTACTTCCGCGCCTTCCGCGCCGCGTAGCGCGCATCTCGCGCCGCCTTCATCTCCGCCGCACTGGGCGGCTTGAGCCGCGCTTCCTTCAGCGCCGCAGCAGCCTCGGCCTCGGCCTGCTCCGCAGCCTTGCGCTCAGCCTCGGCCTGCTTCTTCGCCAGCTTCTCCGCCTTGACCGCAGCCAGCGCCGCCGCCTTGGCCGCACGCTGCTCGGCGAGCGCCTGGTCGCGCGCTTCCTGCGCCTTGCGCCGCGCTTCCAGCTCGGCCGGATCTACCGCCGGCTTCGCCCGCAGCAGCTCAAGCGCCTTCTGCTTCGCCTTGGCGGCGGCGGCGGTGCGATCCTGAAATGACGGTTCTTTGTAAGACATGGTTGGTTCCAATAAACTAACGCATACCCAAGCGCACACGACCACGTCGCGTGCCGGATGCGGGGAGATAGGTCGCGCCGGGGACAAGCGGCCGCCGCGCTCCCCGGTCAATCGATCAGCGCGCGGAGGGTTCCCCGCGGCAGCGCGCGGCTTCAGCTCCGCCCGTCGAGGATCGCCTCGATCGCCGCCGTCACCTCGGCAATGTCGGCCATGCCGTCCACACGCTGCACTAGGCCGCGTGCTTCATAGATCGGCAGGATCGGCGCGGTTTTGGCGCGATATTCGGCCATGCGGGTGCGCACCGTCTCTTCATTGTCGTCGGGGCGGCGCTTGAACTCGGTGCTCCCGCACACGTCGCACACGCCCGCCACCGCCGGCTGCTTGAAGCTATCGTGATAGCCCGCACCACAATTGCCGCAGGTAAAGCGGCCGGTGATGCGTTCGACCAGCGCGTCTTCGTCCACGACCAGCTCGATCACATGGTCGAGGCTGCGGCCCCGCTCAGCGAGCAGCGTGTCCAGCGACTCCGCTTGGGCGGCAGTGCGCGGATAGCCGTCGAAGATCGCGCCCTTATCGCCCAGCGCATCCAGGCTCTCGCCGATGATTCCGCTCACGATCGCGTCTGAAACGAGCTCGCCCGCTTCCATCACCGCCTTCGCCTGCAAGCCGACCGGCGTGCCCGCCTTGACCGCCGCGCGCAGCATGTCGCCGGTCGACAGCTGCACCATGCCGCGCTCGCTCTCGAGCCGCGACGCCTGGGTCCCCTTGCCTGCGCCCGGAGGCCCCAACAGGATGATGTTCAACTGGCTTCCCCTTCCATGCCCCTGCTTAACGCAGGCGGCCGCCTTTCAGCTTCGCCTTCTTGATCAGGTCGCCATACTGGTGCGCCAGCAAATGCGACTGGATCTGCGTGACCGTGTCCATCGTCACGTTGACGACGATGAGCAGGCTGGTCCCGCCGAGATAGAAGGGGATCGCCAGCGCCGACACAAGATATTCCGGCACCAGGCAGATCAAGGTCAGGTATGCCGCACCGATCACGGTGATGCGCGTCAGCACATAGTCGAAATAGGCTTCGGTGTTCTTGCCCGGGCGGATACCGGGGATGAAGCCGCCATATTTCTTCAGGTTCTCCGCCGTCTCCTCCGGGTTAAACACCACCGCGGTGTAGAAGAACGAGAAGAAGATGATGCCGGCGCCGTAGAGCAGCATGTAGATCGGGCTGCCATGCTGCAGATACTGGTTGAGCGTGATGATGAGGTCACCGCCCCAGCTCTCCCCCGCCTGCGACTGGCCGGCGAACTGGCTGATCGTCAGCGGCATCAGCAGCAGCGAGCTGGCGAAGATCGGGGGGATCACGCCCGCGGTGTTGATCTTGAGCGGCAGATGGCTACGCTCGCTCTGCATGCCGCGCTGGGTCTGGCGCTTGGGATACTGGATCAGGATCCGGCGCTGCGCCCGCTCCATGAAGCAGATGAACAGGATCAGACCTGCCACCGCCGCCAGGATGGCCAGCAGCGTCACCGGGTTCATCGACCCCGAACGGCCGCCCTCGAACAGCTGCACCAGCGTCGTGGGCAGATGCGCGACGATGCCGGCCATGATGATCAGCGAGATGCCGTTGCCGACACCACGGCTGGTGATCTGCTCACCCAGCCACATCAGGAACATCGTGCCGCCGATCAGCGAGATGACCGCAGCGATGCGGAACAGCATGCCCGGCTCGACCACCGGGGCCAGCCCCTGGCTCGCGCCCAGCGTTTCGAGGCCCACGGCGATGAAATAGCCCTGGATCGCGGTAAGCGCCACGGTGCCGTAGCGCGTATACTGGTTGAGCCGCTTGCGCCCGCTCTCACCGTCCTTCTTGATCGCGGCGAGCGTCGGCGACAGCGAGGTCGCGAGCTGCACCACGATCGACGCGGTGATGTACGGCATCACGCCCAGCGCGATCACCGACATGCGCTCCAGCGCACCGCCCGAGAAGGTGTTGAAGAAGTCGAGCACGCCGCCCTGGGTGCGGTCGGCCAGCAGGCCCAGCTGCGTCGGATCGACGCCGGGCAGCGGCACGAAGCTGAGCATCCGGAAGATGATCAACGCGCCGAGCGTGAACCACAGGCGCTTCTTGAGTTCGGTGGCCTGTCCGAACTTGGACAGGTTGAGGCCGGATGCCATTGAATCGGCTGCGGATGCCATTTGAAATTCTATCCCGGAAACCAAAGCGGCGGAGAAGCGTTTGCCGCTCCCCCGCCGCCCATATAGGTTACTGTCGGATCAGGGCAATGCACATCCATCGCCCCGTCCACAGCTAAAGTCAGGCCTTGCCGGCCTTCTTCGCGGCGATTTCCTTCTGCTTCACGCGATGCTTGGCAGCATGCTTGTCAGCAGCGGGGACGATCGTCGGGATGGTGACGGTGCCGCCAGCCTTCTCGACCGCCTCGATCGCGCCCTTCGACGCGCCGGCGACGGTGAAGCTGAGCTTCGCCTTCAGCTCACCCTTGGCGAGCAGGCGAACGCCATTCTTGCCACCACGGGCGAGGCCAACCGCCTGCAGCGCGGCGTGGTCGATTTCGGTCACGGTCAGCTTGCCGGCGTCGATCAGCTTCTGGATCATGCCAAGATTGACCTCGGCATAATCCTTGCCGCGCGGATTGTTGAAGCCGCGCTTCGGGATCCGCATGTGGAGCGGCATCTGACCGCCCTCGAAGCCGTTGATCGCGACGCCCGACCGTGCCTTGGCACCCTTCTGGCCGCGGCCGGCGGTCTTGCCCTTGCCCGAGCCGATGCCGCGTCCGACGCGCATCCGGCCCTTACGGGCACCATCATTATCGCGGATATCGTTGAGATTCATGTCGTGCACTCGCTTTCGCTTTAGTCGCGCTGGTTGAATTCCCGGACGGGCCGGGAAAATCGGAAAGGGGGCCGATAGCCCCCTCCCCTCATATTGTCACCTGGAAAAGATGCCGGGGATTCAGCCCTCGACGACCTCGACCAGATGGGGAAGCTTGCGGATCATGCCGCGAACTTCGGGGGTGTCCTCCAGTTCGCTGACCCGGTGCATCTTGTTGAGGCCCAGACCGATCAGCGTCGCGCGCTGGTCCTTGGTCCGACGGATCGGCGAACCGATCTGCTTCACCTTGATCGTTGCCATGTCGCTTACTCCACGATCGCCGCGGCATCAGCCTCGGCGGTCTGCGAACCGCCACGGCCGAGCAGGTCGGCAATCTTCTTGCCGCGACGCTGGGCCACTGCCTTCGGGGAATACTGGTCGCCCAGCGCCTCGAAGGTCGCGCGGATCATGTTGTAGGGGTTGGAAGTGCCGACCGACTTGGTCACCACGTCCGCAACGCCCAGGCTCTCGAACACGGCGCGCATCGGACCGCCGGCGATGATGCCGGTACCGGCAGGCGCCGAGCGGACGGTCACCTGGCCAGCGCCGAAATGGCCCTTGCCGTCGTGGTGCAGCGTCCGGCCCTCGCGCAGCGGCACGCGGACCATCTTCTTCTTGGCAGCGGCGGTCGCCTTGCTGATGGCTTCCGGCACTTCGCGTGCCTTGCCATGACCGAAACCGACCCGGCCCTTGCCGTCGCCGACAACGACCAGAGCTGCAAAGCCGAAGCGCTTGCCGCCCTTCACGGTCTTGCTGACGCGGTTGATGTGGACCAGCTTTTCGATCAGCTCTTCGCCCTGCTCGTCGCGCGGGGTGCGGTCGTCGCGACGGCCACGGCCGTCACGGCCACGGCCACCACCACGATTGTCGCCACCACGGCCGCCACGGCCACGACGATTTTCGGTGCCGGCTTCGGCTGCTGCGCCCTCGACGGGCGTCTGGTTCTGTTCGTCAGCCATCTTAGAACTCCAATCCGCCTTCACGCGCGGCATCCGCCAGCGCCTTGACGCGTCCGTGGAACAGGAAACCGCCACGGTCGAACACGACCTGCGTCACGCCGGCCTTCTTGGCGACTTCCGCGATGCGCGCACCGACTGCCTTGGCCGCATCGATGTTGCCACCGTTGGAGCCACGGACATCCTTGTCCAGCGTCGAAGCGGCGGCCAGGGTCTTGCCCTGGGCGTCGTCGATCACCTGCACATAGATGTGCTTGCCCGAGCGATGCACCGACAGCCGCGGACGGCCGCCCGAACGCGCACGCAGCGCGGTGCGGTTGCGGCGACGCCGCTTCTCGAAGAGAGAGAGACCCTTGCCCATTACTTCTTCTTCCCTTCCTTGCGGAAGATGAACTCGCCGTCGTACTTGATGCCCTTGCCCTTGTACGGCTCAGGCTTACGCCAGCGACGGATTTCCGCGGCAAACTGGCCGACGGCCTGCTTGTCGTTGCCCGAGATTTCGACGGTCGTCTGGTCGGGGGTCTTCACCTCCACGCCTTCCGGCACGTCCAGATCAACGTCGTGCGAATAACCGAGCTGCAGCTTCAGCTTGCGGCCCTGTGCGTTCGCACGATAACCGACACCGGTGATGAGCAGCTTCTTGGTGAAGCCCTCGGTCACGCCGGTCACCAGGTTCTGGACCAGCGTGCGCTGCATGCCCCAGAACGCCTTGGCGCGCTTGGTGTCGTTGGCGGGCTTCACCGTGATCGTGCCCTCGCCCACCTCGTACGAGATGTCGTCGGCGGTCGGCATGGTCAGGGTGCCCTTCGGCCCCTTGACGCTGATCTTGCCGCCTTCGACGCTGGCGGTGACGCCGGCGGGGACGGTGATCGGCTTCTTACCGGTGCGGCTCATCAGAACACCTCCGCGAGCACTTCGCCACCGACATTCTGCTCGCGCGCTTCGGCGTCCGACAGAACGCCACGCGGCGTCGAAACGATGGTGATGCCCAAGCCATTGCGCACCTTCGGCAGTTCCTTCGAACCCGAATAGACGCGGCGGCCCGGCTTCGAGACGCGCGCGATGGACTTGATCGCGGGCTGGCCCTCGAAATACTTCAGCTCGATGCGGATGCCGGCCGCGGGGCCCATCTGCTCTTCGCTGTAGCCACGGATGTAACCCTCGCGCTGGAGCACGTCGAGGACACGCGCACGCAGCTTGCTCGCCGGCGTCAGGACGGAGTCCTTGCGGGCGCGCTGGCCGTTGCGGATGCGGGTGAGCATATCACCCAGAGGATCGGTCAATGCCATCTTCGTGATCCTTACCAGCTCGACTTCGTGACACCCGGGATCAGGCCCTTGTTGGCCAGATCGCGCAGCATGACACGTGCGAGACGGAACTTGCGGTAGTAACCGCGCGGACGACCGGTCAGCTCGCACCGGTTGCGGATGCGGGTCGGGTTGCCGTTGCGGGGCACCTCGGCCATCTTCAGACGCGCGATCAGACGCTCGGTCTCATCGAGCGACTTGTCGTTCGCAATCGCCTTCAGCTTCGCATAGCGGCCGGCATATTTCTTCACCAGCTTCTTGCGACGCTCGTTCTTGAGCACGGAACTCAGTTTCGCCATGACTTAAGTTCTCTTTCCCTTACGCGGCCTGCTTCGCTTCGCCGTCCGCCTCAATGGGGAACGGGAAACCGAAGAGACGGAGAAGCTCGCGGGCTTCTTCGTCGGTCTTGGCGGTGGTGGTCACGATCACGTCCATGCCGCGCACCTTGTCGATGCGGTCATAGTTGATCTCGGGGAACACGATCTGTTCCTTGATGCCGCAGGCATAGTTGCCACGGCCGTCGAACGACTTGTCCGACAGGCCGCGGAAGTCACGCACGCGCGGCAGCGCGATGGTGATGAAGCGGTCGAGGAACTCGTACATCCGCTCACGACGCAGCGTCACCTTGCAACCGATCGCCATGCCTTCACGCAGCTTGAACTGCGCGATCGACTTCTTGGCCTTGGTCACGACAGGCTTCTGGCCGGCGATCAGCTCCATTTCGGAAGCTGCCTGCTCGACCTTCTTCTTGTCCTGGGTCGCTTCGCCGACGCCCATGTTGAGCACGATCTTCTCGATCTTCGGCACTTCGAGCGCGTTCTTGTAGCCGAACTTCGCGGTCATCGCCTTGACGATTTCCGCGTCGTACTTCGACTTCATGCGCGGGATATAGGTGTCAGCCATCAGATGACCTCCCCGGTCTTGACCGCAACGCGGACCTTCTTGCCGTCGCGCTCTTCGAAGCGGACGCGGGTCGCCTTGCCGTCCTTGGTCACATGCGCGACCTTCGACACGTGCAGCGGAGCCTCGGCGCGCTTCAGGCCACCCTGCGGGTCGCCCTGGCTCGGCTTGGTGTGACGCACGGCGATGTTCACGCCCGACACGACGACCTTGTCGGCCTTCGGCATCGACTTGACGACTTCACCGGTCTTGCCCTTGTCCTTGCCGGACAGGACGATGACCTGGTCGCCCTTCTTGATCTTGGCAGCAGCCATCACAGCACCTCAGGGGCGAGCGAAATGATCTTCATGAAGCCCTTCGAGCGCAGCTCGCGGACCACCGGGCCAAAGATACGGGTGCCGATCGGCTCCTCGTTCTTGTTGACTAGGACGGCAGCATTGCCGTCGAAGCGAATGACCGAGCCATCGGCGCGGCGAACGTCCTTGGCGGTGCGGACGATGACGGCGCGGTGCACGTCACCCTTCTTCACCTTGCCGCGGGGCTGTGCTTCCTTGATGCTGACGACGATGACGTCGCCCACGCCGGCGAAGCGACGCTTCGACCCGCCCAGCACCTTGATGCACTGCACCCGCTTCGCGCCGCTGTTATCTGCGACGTCGAGATTGGACTGCATCTGGATCATTGATCCGGTTCCTTCTCTCTTGGCCTACCGGGACACGTCCCGGGGGTTCCAGTTGAACTCTTGAGACCCTTGCGGATCTTAAGCGATGTCGGCCCGCTCGGGGGTCGCGTGGGTGTTGACCCGCTCGATCACCTTCCAGGTCTTCAGCTTGCTGATCGGCGCGGTCTCTTCGATGCGCACGGTCTCGCCAGCCTTGTACTCGTTCGCCTCGTCATGGGCGTGATACTTCTTCGAGCGCCGGATGATCTTGCCGTAGAGCGGGTGCTTGACCTTGCGCTCCACGTTCACGACCACCGTCTTGTCGCCCTTGTCGGACACGATCTGCCCGGTCAGCACGCGCTTCGGCATGGTTCAGTGTCCTCTTACTTCGCAGCCGAGCGCGAGCGCTCGTTCTGCAGCGTCTTGATGCGGGCGATGTCCTTGCGGACTTCCTTCACACGGCTCGGCTTCTCGAGCTGGCTGGTCGCCGCCTGGAAACGCAGGTTGAATGCCTCGCGCTTCAGGTTGCCCAGCTCCTCGGTCAGCTGATCGTCGCTCTTCGCGCGCAGATCGATTGCCTTGGTCATCTCTTAACCCTCCAGGTGCGACGTGTCGCCGAGGCGGGCCACGACCTTGGTCTTGATCGGCAGCTTCATCGCTGCACGCTCGAACGCTTCCGCTGCGAGCGGGCCGGGAACGCCGTCCAGCTCGAACAGGATGCGGCCGGGCGCCACGCGCGCCGCCCAATATTCAGGCGAACCCTTGCCCGAGCCCATGCGGACTTCGGCCGGCTTGCTCGACACGGGCAGGTCCGGGAACACGCGGATCCACAGGCGGCCCTGACGCTTGATGTGACGCGTGATCGCGCGGCGTGCCGCTTCGATCTGACGGGCGGTGATCCGCTCCGGCTCCAGCGCCTTCAGGCCGTACGAGCCGAAGTTCAGCGTCGCGCCGCCCTTGGTCTCACCCTTGATCCGGCCCTTGAAGGCCTTGCGGAACTTGGTGCGCTTCGGTTGCAACATTGTCTCTAACCCTTAGCGACGGTCATCGCGCGCGGGGCGAACGCCCGACGTCTGCGATTCCATGTTCAGGCGATCGGTCGCCATCGGATCATGGCCCAGGATCTCGCCCTTGAAGATCCAGACCTTGACGCCGCACACGCCATAGGCGGTGTGGGCTTCGGCGGTCGCATGGTCGACGTTCGCGCGCAGCGTGTGCAGCGGGACGCGGCCTTCGCGATACCATTCCGAACGCGCGATTTCCGCGCCGCCCAGACGGCCGCCACAGTTGATCCGGATACCTTCCGCACCCAGACGCATCGCCGACTGAACGGCGCGCTTCATGGCGCGGCGGAACGCGATGCGACGCTCCAGCTGATCGGCGATGCCCTGCGCGACGAGCTTCGCGTCGACTTCGGGCTTGCGGATCTCGACGATGTTCAGCGACACGTCCGAGCTGGTCATCTCGCCCAGCTTCTTGCGAAGCTTCTCGATGTCCGTGCCCTTCTTGCCGATGATCACGCCGGGACGCGCAGCAAAGATGCTGACGCGGCACAGCTTCGCCGGACGCTCGATCACCACCTTGGAGATCGCCGCCTGCGGCAGCGTCTTCATGATGAACTGGCGCATCTTGAGATCTTCAAGCAGCAGGCGGCCATAATCGGCGCCCTCGGCGAACCAGCGGCTGTCCCAGGTGCGGTTGATCTGCAGACGCAGACCGATTGGGTTGCTCTTGTGACCCATTATGCTTCTTCCTGCACTTCGCGCACCACGATGCGCAGACGGCTGAACGGCTTCAGGATGCGCGTCGACTTGCCGCGGCCACGGGTGTGGAACCGCTTCATCGTGATCGACTTGCCGACCGACGCCTCGGCGACAACGAGCGCGTCGACGTCGAGATTGTGGTTGTTCTCGGCATTGGCGATGGCCGAAGCCAGCACCTTGCGTGCGTCAACCGCCATCGCCTTCGTGCTGAAGGAGAGGATGTTGAGGGCGTCGCCGGCCTTCTTGCCGCGGATCAGGCCAGCAACCAGGTTCAGCTTCTGCGCCGAACCGCGGATCTGCGTGCCAACCGACAGCGCCTCATTGTCGCCGACGCGACGGGGAGCCTTGGGCTTCGACATCTTAGCGCTTACCCTTCTTGTCGGCCGCGTGCCCCGGGAAATACCGGGTCGGGGCGAACTCGCCGAGCTTCATGCCGACCATGTCCTCGTTCACCGACACCGGCACGAACTTGCGGCCGTTGTAGACGTTGAAGGTCAGGCCGACGAACTGCGGCAGGATGGTCGAACGACGCGACCAGGTCTTGATCGGACCACCACGGCCCGAATTCTCCTGAGCGACTTCCGCCTTCTTCAGGAGGTGGAGGTCCACGAACGGACCCTTCCAAACGGAGCGAGCCATGGTTTAGCCCTTCTTCTTCGCGTGGCGGCTACGGATGATGAACTTGTCCGTCGCCTTGTTGTGACGGGTGCGCGCACCCTTGGTCGGCTTGCCCCACGGGGTGACCGGATGACGGCCGCCCGAGGTCCGGCCTTCACCACCGCCGTGCGGGTGGTCGACCGGGTTCTTGGCAACACCGCGGGTCAGCGGGCGGATGCCCTTCCAGCGGTTGCGGCCAGCCTTGGCGAGGTTGGTGTTGCCATTGTCGGGGTTCGACACGGCGCCAACGGTGCCCATGCAATCCGAACGGATGTAGCGCTGCTCGCCCGAGTTCAGGCGGACGATCACCATGCCGCGGTCACGACCGACGACCTGCACATAGGTGCCGGCCGAACGCGCGATCTGACCGCCCTTGCCCGGCTTCATCTCCACATTGTGGACGATGGTGCCGACCGGCATCTGGCCCAGCTCCATGGCGTTGCCCGGCTTCACGTCGGTCTTCTTGCCCGCGATCACCTTGTCGCCAACGCCGAGGCGCTGGGGAGCGATGATATAGGCATAGTCCGGCGTTTCGGCGGTGCCATAGTTGATCAGCGCGATGAAGGCGGTGCGGTTGGGATCATATTCGATCCGCTCCACGGTGCCTTCCACGTCCCAGTTGCGACGCTTGAAGTCGATGATGCGGTAGCGCTGCTTGTGGCCGCCCGCGATGCCGCGCGACGTCACATGGCCCTTGTTGTTGCGGCCACCGGTCTTGCGCTTGCCCTCGGTCAGCGCCTTGACGGGACCGCCCTTGTGCAGACCCGAACGGTCCACCAGGATCAGGCCGCGCCGCGCCGGCGAGGTCGGGTTGTAATTCTTGAGCGCCATGGTCAGTTGACCCCCTGCGTCACGTCGATCGAGTCACCATCCTTGAGGGTGACGATCGCCTTCTTGATGTCGCTGCGCGTGTAGGGCTTGCCCTTCCAGCGCTTCGTCTTGCCCTTCTGGACGATGGTGTTCACCGCGGTGACACCGACGCCGAAGATTGCCTCGACCGCCGCCTTGATCTGCGGCTTGGTCGCATCGTTCGCGACCTTGAAGACGACGGCGTTGGCTTCCGAAACCAGCGTCGACTTCTCGGTGATGTGCGGCGCGACGATCACGTCATAATGACGCACGTCGATCTGCTCCTTCTTAGCCATTGAAGCGCGCCTCCAGCTTTTCGACGGCAGCGCGGGTCAGGACCAGCGTGTCGTGCTTCAGGATGTCATAGACGTTGGCACCAACCGCCGGCAGAACGTTGACGTCCGCCAGGTTGCGCGCGGCGAGGAAGCCGTTGCCGGTATCCGCGTCGATCACCAGCGTCTTGCGGCCGACCTTCAGACCAGCGAACTGATCCTTCAGCGCCGAAGTCTTGCTCGCCTCGAACCCGTCGAGGACGATCAGCGAACCGGCCTTGGCGTGGCTCGACAGCGCCATCTTCAGACCCAGCGCGCGAACCTTCTTGTTCAGCGAGATGTTGAAGTCGCGCAGACGGGCACCATGGGCCTTACCACCGCCGATGAAGATCGGAGCGGCGCGATCACCGTGACGGGCGGTGCCGCCACCCTTCTGGCGACCGAACTTCTTGCCGGTGCGCGAGACTTCCGAACGCTCACGCGTCGGACGGGCGGTGCCGCGGCGATTCCACAGCTGCCAGGTGACGACGCGGTGCAGGATGTCGGCGCGCGGCTCGAGGCCGAACACGGCATCGTTGAGCTCGATGTCGCCCGATTCCTTGGCGTCGAGGGTTTGAACCTTGACCTTCACGTTCAGCCCTCCTGGCCTTCGGTCGCCTCAGGCGCCTCGACCGTCTCGGCCGGGGTGTCCGCTGCGGCGGTGTCGTTGTTGCTGTTGGCAGCGCTCTTGATGCCCGCCGGGAACGGCGCGTCGGCGTGACGCGCGACCTTCACCGCATCCTTGACGAACAGCCAGCCGCCCTTCGAGCCAGGGACCGAGCCCTTGACGAAGATCAGGCCGCGCTCGACGTCGGTGCCGACGATTTCGAGATTCTGCTGCGTGCGGTTCTTGTCGCCCATATGGCCGGCCATCTTCTTGTTCTTGAAGACCTTGCCGGGATCCTGGCGGTTACCGGTCGAACCCAGTGCGCGGTGGCTGATCGACACGCCGTGCGTTGCACGCATACCGCCGAAGCCCCAGCGCTTCATGCCGCCCGCAAAGCCCTTGCCCTGCGTACGACCCTGGATATCGACGAACTGGCCCGCGACATAATGGTCGGCCGAAATCTCGGCGCCCACGTCAAGCAGACCGTCCGCGTCCACGCGGAACTCCGCGAGGATTGCCTTGGGCTCCACCTCGGCCTTGCCGAACTGGCCGCGCTGCGGCTTGGCGACGTTCTTCGCCTTGGCGCTGCCAGCGCCCAGCTGCACGGCGGTGTAGCCGTCCTTGTCCATTTCGCGACGAGCGACGACCTGAACGCCTTCGAGGCTCAGGACGGTGACCGGCACGTGGCGGCCGTCGTCCTTGAACAGGCGGGTCATCCCCAGTTTCTTCGCGATCACGCCAGTGCGCATGATCAGTTGCTCCTCAATACAGAGGCACCCCGCGGACCATTCCGAAGGGTGCATGCCTCAGCCCGTAAATATGATGCGAGCCCCCGTCCGGGCTGAATTCCGACCCGAAGGCAGGAAAGACGGGGGACGCAGCCCGGACCGAAGTCCGGCGGTATCCCTATGTCGTTTTTGAGCCTTGGCTCTGGGTCGGAACATCGGATCGGGATCGATCCGGCCAGCCCTGCGCGACCCCGATGGAATCGCGAATCTCGTATGGAGAGCGCGGCCTTTAGGCCAGCTTGATCTCCACGTCAACGCCAGCGGCGAGGTCGAGCTTCATCAGCGCGTCGACGGTCTGGGCGGTGGGCTGAACGATGTCGAGCAGGCGCTTGTAGGTGCGCGTCTCGAACTGCTCGCGCGACTTCTTGTCGATGTGCGGGCCACGGTTGACCGTGAACTTGTCGATATGGGTCGGGAGCGGGATCGGGCCACGGATCATCGCGCCAGTGCGGCGCGCGGTGTCGGCGATGTCGCTTGCGGCCTGATCGAGCACGCGGTGGTCGAACGCCTTCAGGCGGATGCGGATATTGTTGTCCATGTCCCTACCAATGCGAAAGAGCGGGGCGCGTGAAACACGCCTCTTGCTGGTTCATACGCTAAAACGAAGGCGGGCCACTACAGCGGAAGCGGTGGGTTGGCAAGGGGGGCGGAGGAGAATTTTCGCCGCGAGTTGCCGCCTTCCCTCATTAGCCCCTCCCGCCTTCGCGGGAGGGGTTGGGGAGGGTCTTCTTCTTTTTCCCCTTATCCCCGCCTCGCTCGAAGCGCCGCGCGAGTCATCTCAAGCACTCCGTCTAGGTTTTCCAGCACTTCGGTGTTCCAAAAGCGCAAAACCAGAAAACCCTCCCGCTCCAGAAACGCGGTTCGCCGCGCGTCAGTCGCATCATTGTGCTGAGCGCCATCGATCTCGACGATCAACATGGCCTCCAGACATGCGAAATCGACGACATAGGGACCGAGCGAATGCTGGAACCGAAACTTGAACCCATCGAGCCGCCTGTTGCGAACTGCCTGCCAGAAGCAGTTTTCAGCATCCGTCCGCCTTTCGCGCAACCTGGCGGCATGGCGACTGATCTGGCGGCGGACCGGATACATGGACGCAGGATAGAAGAAAGAAGACCCTCACCCAACCCTCTCCCGCGAAAGCGGGAGAGGGCAAGAAGAAGAGCACAAACAAAAAGCCCGGCCTCCCCTGGGGAAGCCGGGCTCTTCATTCTCAGCCCCGCAGGGCGTCGATTACTTGTCGATGCCGCTGACGACGCCTGCACCGACGGTGCGGCCGCCTTCGCGGATCGTGAAGCGCTGGCCGACGTCCATCGCGATCGGCGCGATCAGCTTCACGCCCAGCGCGACTTCGTCGCCCGGCATGACCATCTCGGTGCCAGCCGGCAGCTCGATGGTGCCGGTGACGTCGGTGGTGCGGAAGTAGAACTGCGGGCGATAGTTCGCGAAGAACGGCGTGTGACGGCCACCCTCGTCCTTCGACAGGACGTACACCGACGACTGGAAGTCGGTGTGCGGGGTGATCGAACCCGGCTTGGCCAGAACCTGGCCGCGCTCGACTTCGTCACGTGCAACGCCGCGGATCAGCGCGCCGATGTTGTCGCCGGCTTGGCCCTGATCGAGCAGCTTGCGGAACATTTCGACGCCGGTCACGGTGGTCTTGCGAACGGTCGGCTGGATGCCGACGATCTCGACTTCCTCGCCAACCTTCACAACGCCGGTCTCGACGCGGCCGGTGACCACGGTGCCGCGACCCGAGATCGAGAACACGTCTTCGATCGGCATCATGAACGGCTTGTCCAGCGGGCGCTCCGGCTGCGGGATCGACTCGTCGACAGCGGCCATGAGCGCGAGGATCGCGTCCTTGCCCAGCTTATCGTCCGAACCCGACAGGGCGCAGGTTGCCGAACCGCGGATGATCGGAATGTTGTCGCCGTCGAACTCGCGCTTGCTGAGCTCTTCACGGATTTCCATTTCGACCAGCTCGAGGATTTCCTCGTCGTCGACCAGATCGACCTTGTTGAGGAAGACGACCATGGTCGGAACGCCGACCTGCTTGGCGAGCAGGATGTGCTCCTTGGTCTGCGGCATCGGGCCGTCGGTGGCCGACACGACCAGGATCGCGCCGTCCATCTGCGCCGCGCCGGTGATCATGTTCTTCACATAGTCGGCGTGGCCGGGGCAGTCGACGTGCGCATAGTGGCGCGTCTCGGTCTCATACTCGACGTGCGCGGTCGAGATGGTGATGCCGCGCTCACGCTCTTCCGGAGCCTTGTCGATGTTGGCGAAGTCGACCGCCGCGTTGCCCGCGACGTTCTCTGCCAGAACCTTGGTGATCGCGGCGGTCAGCGAGGTCTTGCCGTGATCGACGTGACCGATGGTGCCGATGTTGAGGTGCGGTTTGGTCCGCTCAAATTTTGCCTTCGCCATTATTTCCTACCTTCTGAGTCAATTTCCCGGACCGCCATGGGACTCACGAGAACGCGGCCCCATAGCGATCAATTTCATTCAACGCCAGCCTTAGGCCAGCTTCGCCTTCACTTCTTCGGCCACGTTCGGCGGCACTTCGTCGTAATGCGAGAACTGCATGCTGTACTGCGCGCGTCCCTGCGTGAACGAACGGAGCTGGTTCACGTACCCGAACATGTTGGCCAGCGGGACCATCGCATCGACGGTCTGCGCGTTGCCGCGGCTGTCGGTGCCCTGGATCTGGCCACGACGGCTGTTGATGTCGCCGATGACGTCGCCGAGATAATCCTCGGGGGTCACGACCTCAACCTTCATGATCGGTTCGAGCAGCGTGATGCCCGACTTCTGGGCCGCTTCGCGCATCGCGGCGCGGGCACAGATTTCGAACGCCAGCGCCGACGAGTCGACGTCGTGGTACGCGCCGTCATACAGCAGCACTTCGAAGTCGATGATCGGGAAGCCGACCAGCGAACCGGTCATCGCGGTTTCGCGGAAGCCCTTTTCGATCGCGGGGATATATTCCTTCGGAATGTTACCGCCCTTGATCTCGTCCTTGAAGACGAAGCCCGAACCGCGCTCACCCGGGGTCAGCTTGACCTTGACGCGGCCGAACTGGCCGGTGCCGCCCGACTGCTTCTTGTGGGTGTAGTCGATGTCGACCGGCTTCTTGAGATATTCGCGATACGCCACCTGCGGCGCGCCGACATTCGCCTCGACCTTGAACTCGCGCTTCATGCGGTCGACCAGGATTTCGAGATGGAGCTCGCCCATGCCCTTGATGATGGTCTGGCCCGACTCATGGTCGGTCGAAACGCGGAACGAGGGATCCTCGGCAGCCAAGCGGTTGAGCGCGAGGCCCATCTTTTCCTGGTCCGCCTTGGTCTTGGGCTCCACCGACAGCTCGATCACGGGCTCGGGGAATTCCATCCGCTCGAGGATGATCGGGTTGGCCGCGTCGCACAGCGTGTCGCCGGTCGTCGTTTCCTTCAGGCCCGCGATCGCGACGATGTCGCCGGCACGCGCCTCGTCGATGTCCTCACGCGAGTTCGCGTGCATGAGGAGCATACGGCCGATCTTTTCCTTCTTGTCCTTCACCGAGTTCAGGTAGCTGCCCTTGGTCAGCGTGCCCGAATAGATGCGGGTGAAGGTCAGCGAGCCGACGAACGGGTCGTTCATGATCTTGAACGCCAGGCCCGAGAACGGCGCATTGTCGTCCGCCGGACGCGAATCCGGGGTCTCGCCGTCGAGCTTCACGCCCTGAACGTCCGGAATGTCGAGCGGCGACGGCAGATAGTCGACAACCGCGTCGAGCAGCGGCTGAACGCCCTTGTTCTTGAACGCCGAGCCGCACAGGATCGGCACGAACGCCATTTCGAGCGTACCCTTGCGGATCAGCTTCTTGAGCGTCGCGACGTCGGGCTCGTTGCCCTCGAGATAGGCTTCCATCGCCTCGTCGTCCTGCTCGACCGCCATTTCGATCAGGTCGCTGCGATACTTGGCAGCCTTTTCCTTCAGGTCATCGGGGATGTCCTGATATTCGAACTTGGCGCCCAGCGACTCTTCGAGCCAGATGATCGCGCGGTTGTTGACCAGGTCGACCAGGCCCTTGAAGCCGCCTTCCATGCCGATCGGCAGGTACAGGACGGCCGGACGCGCGCCGAGGCGATCGACGATCGTGTCGACACAGAAATAGAAATCGGCGCCGGTGCGGTCGAGCTTGTTGACGAAGCACATCCGCGGAACCTTGTACTTGTCCGCCTGACGCCACACGGTTTCCGACTGCGGCTCAACGCCGGCAACGCCGTCGAAGCACGCAACCGCGCCGTCGAGCACGCGCAGCGAACGCTCGACCTCGATGGTGAAGTCGACGTGGCCCGGGGTGTCGATGATGTTGATCAGATGCTCGGGGCCAGCGCCGTCCTCGGCCTTCCACTTGCAGGTGGTCGCCGCCGACGTGATCGTGATCCCGCGCTCCTGCTCCTGCTCCATCCAGTCCATCGTCGCGGTGCCTTCATGCACTTCGCCGATCTTGTAGGACTTGCCGGTGTAATAGAGGATGCGCTCAGTCGTCGTCGTCTTACCGGCGTCGATGTGCGCCATGATGCCGATATTGCGATAGCGATCGAGCGGATGGCTGCGGGCCATGATCGTGGTTCCTTAAGGGTATGGGGAGCCGCCGTAAGCGACTCCCCGGGATATAGGTAAGAATGTTACCGGAAAAAGACCGGCAACGCCGTCTTTACCAGCGGTAGTGGCTGAACGCGCGGTTCGCTTCCGCCATGCGGTGCGTGTCCTCGCGCTTCTTCACCGCGTTGCCGCGATTGTTCGAAGCATCCAGCAGCTCGCCCGACAGGCGCGCCGACATGGTGTTCTCGCTGCGGTTGCGGGCCGAAGCGATCAGCCAGCGGATCGCCAGCGCCTGGGCGCGCTCGGGGCGCACTTCGACGGGGACCTGATAGGTCGCACCACCGACGCGGCGGCTGCGCACTTCGATGCCCGGCTTGATGTTGTTCAGCGCTTCGTGGAAGACGCCCAGCGGGTCCTTCTTCGCACGCTGCTCGACAACCTGAAGCGCCGAATAGACGATGCCTTCGGCGACGGCCTTCTTGCCGTCCAGCATCACGCTGTTCATGAACTTCGACAGAACCTGATCCCCATAGACGGGATCGGGCAGGATTTCCCGCTTTTCGGGACGACGACGACGTGCCATCTCATACTTCCTTCTGAACTTCAGCCGATCCGGAACCTGTCCGGGGCTTACTCTGGCTAATTACTTCGGACGCTTCGCGCCGTACTTCGAACGGCTCTGCTTGCGGTCCTTGACACCCTGGGTGTCGAGCACGCCGCGCAGCACGTGATAGCGGACGCCGGGAAGGTCGCGCACGCGGCCGCCACGGATCAGCACCACCGAGTGCTCCTGCAGGTTATGCCCCTCGCCGGGGATGTACGAGATGACCTCGCGGCTGTTGGTCAGACGGACCTTGGCCACCTTGCGAAGCGCCGAGTTCGGCTTCTTCGGGGTCGTGGTATAGACACGGGTGCAAACGCCGCGCTTCTGCGGGTTCTGCTCCATCGCAGGGACCTTCGACTTGGTCTTCTGCAAAACGCGGCCCTTGCGGACCAGCTGGTTAATCGTCGGCATGAAGCCCTTCACCTTCCAATGGTTACTTTGCTGGAGCCGTGTGACCGGAAAATACGAAAGGACCCTGGCGGCCTAGCGCGGCCTCCGGGCCCTGGCGTCTCCAACAACGTTCAGCTCAATAAAGCTCGCGGGACGGAATCCCTGCGAGCGCGCGGCCTATATACGCGTGCCCCCGAGCGGTCAACGGGGTGTTTGGATGGTTGCGGGCGGTCGTTCGGGAATACGCCACATATATACGGTCGAACCACCCGCCTTCCGCTTCGCCTCCGGCTTCCAGTCGCCCATGTCAAAGGCGTGGCTGACCACGCGCGTCCCCGGCTTCAGCTGCGCGAACAATTGCGGGCGCAGCCGCAGATTGACTTCGGGCAGAAGGTACATCGTCACGACATCGGCGGAGCTCAGGTCGGTCTTGAACAGGTCCGCAGCCTCGAATCGCACGCGATCCGCAACGCCGGCATCCTCGGCGGCATCGCGCGCCTTGTCGATCAGCACCGGATCAAGATCGACGCCCAGCCCCCGCGCGCCGCGTTCCTTTGCCGCAGCGATCAGGATGCGCCCGTCCCCGGTGCCAAGGTCGATCACCGTGTCCCCGGCCTTCACCTCCCCCATCTCCAGCATCAGCGCGACCACGTCGCGGCGCGTGCTCTTGTACGGGACGTCCAGCTTCGGCCCGCCAAAGATGGTGGTGGCAGAACAGCTCACCATCGTCGGCAGCATGCACCGCCCGCCCAGAGCGATCAGCGCCAACGCGACCATAGCAAGGATCAGCGCGAGCAGGCGAAGACGGGCAGCGGAGGACAGCGAACGCAGCATCGGTGCGCGGCTTGTGCAACGACGACAGCGCCTTGTCCACCGGCCATGCGGACGCAGCTTAACCCGATCTTCAGCGCATCGCCCTATCCGCGATACCATGTCATCCGCCGCCATTCGTCCGGGGTTCCCGGCCCCCTCGCCCCTGCTGGTCGCGTTGGTCGCGGCGGTTCAGGCCTGGGTGCTGTGGCCGCTCTTCACCCCGGACATGACCGCCTATCTGATCCCGTGGCTGGAGACGATCCGCGCCAACGGCATCGCCGACGCTTTTGCCCGCCCCTTTTCCAACTATATGCCGAGCTATCTCTATCTGCTCGCGCTGGTCAGCCCGCTTGCCGGCTGGCTTGACCCGATGAGCGTGATCAAGCTGCTGTCGGTCGCGGGGACGGTTGCGCTGGCGCTGGCGATGCACCGGCTGCTCGGCGCGCTCGGCGTCGCGCAGCGCATGCATTGGGCAGCGTTGGTCATCGCCCTCCCCTCGGTCGCGTTCAACGCACTGCTGATGGGGCAGTGCGACGCGATCTATGTCGCCGCCTGCCTGATGGCGGTGGCGAAAGCGGTCGAGCGGCGACATGTCGCGATGTTCGCCTGGTGCGGCGTCGCGGTGGCGTTCAAGGCGCAGGCGGTGCTCGTCGCTCCCTTCTTCCTCGCCATCGCGATCCAGCGCCGCGTCCCGTTGGTGCAGTGGCTCGCCGCTCCCGCCGCGCTGCTCGCGCTGATGGCCCCTGCCCTGCTCGCCGGCTGGCCGCCCGCCGACCTGGCCACGATCTATTTCCGCCAGGCGGGCACGTTCAGCAACGATATCGCGCGCAATGCGCCGAACATCTGGTCGCTCGCCGGGATGATCGCGCCGGAGTTCGCGCCGCGCCTGTTCGGCCTGGCGCTCGCCGCAGCACTCGGCGCCGCCGCTTGGTTCGTCGCGAAGATGCAGGTGGTACGCTTCGACAATGCGGGTCTCGTCGGCATGGCGGCCCTTGCCGCCCTGCTCACCGCCGGCCTGCTGCCCCGCATGCACGAGCGCTACTTCCTGCTCGCCGACATGCTCATCCTGGCGTTCGCGATCGCGCGCAGCGCTCGCTCCGCCTTCGCCCTCGCCGCGTTGGTCCAGATCGGATCGTTCGCCGCGATCACCGGCTATCTTGGCCTCGGCGCGCCAATGGTCGCGCTGGGCGCTGCATGCATGATTACCGCGACCTGGATCGCCGCGCGCCCGCTCGCCGTCCCGAATGCAAACGATAATCCCCCAACGGGACGAAATCCGCGACCAGCCGTGCTGCAGCCGGGTTTTCGCTATGATATTGAACGCCGACTCAGTTTCCGGGGAAGTGGGGAGTAACAATGTTCAACAATAGCCGTTCGCGCGACGATCGTCCTGCCATGCCGCCTGCACCGCCCGCGCAAAGCAATGGCGCGTCGAAGCGCGGCATGTTCTCGGTCATCGGCCCGGACATCGTCATCACCGGCAACATCCGCGCGACCAGCGAACTTCATATCGAAGGCCGGATCGAGGGCGATGTCGATTGCGGCACGCTCGCACAGGGTGCCGAC
>NZ_LSJM01000459.1 GCF_001557215.1 Sphingomonas sp. CCH9-E2
GCGGATATGCTGGCGGAAATCGAACTGCACGCTGCGCGCCCACAGGATCACGCCGCCGATGCCGAGGATCAGCCCGACCGCGCGGGTGCCCCATAGCGTGACCGTCGCATCACCGCTCAGGCCGAGCAGCCCGCGCACCGCGCTGACAACGCCGAGGCCGAACACCCCGCCCCAACCGCCGGGCAGCTCCATCACCGCCACGCTGGAGATCGAGGCGAGCGCCGCGCCCATCAGGGCAATGCCGCCGAGCGCGCCGAGCAGCATCCGCCGCCAGTTCCCCGCGCCCTCGCCGCGCCACAGCCGCAGGCCGATGATGATCCCTACGGGTGCGAGCAGCACGATCGGCAGGCCACCGATGGCGAGCAGCAGGTCGGCAAGCCACGCGCCCGGCTCACCCAGCAGGTTGCGCGCGGGGCCGCCCGCGGCGGTGTTGAGCGAGGGATCCTCGCCATTATAGGTGCCGATCGCGAGCACGCCGGCGAGCGTCAGCGCGAACAGCGCGATGGCGCCGATCAGCGCCCCGCTCCGTCGTGCCCCTGCCCGCATCGTGTCACGCCACAGCATCGGCTGCGCCCGGCTCGCCATCATTCCCACCCGTGTTCGATAATCGTTCCAATCATCCCCCTTGTGGACTCTGGCGTCAAGGCGAGCGAGCGCCTAACTGCGGGATATGACCCAGGCAGACCTTCTTATCCTCGGCGGCGGACTGGTCGGGAGCGCGCTTGCCGTGGCGCTCGACGCGCATGGCATCTCCAGCATCGTGATCGACCCGGCAGACCCGGACGCGATCCTCGCCGCCAGCCATGACGGACGTGCGTCCGCCATCGCCGCGGCGCCGTTGCGGATGCTGGAGGCGATCGGCCTGGCCGAGGATCTGGCCGGCAAGGGGTGCCCGATCGAGAGCATTCGCGTGTCGGATGGGCTGAAGCCCGGCAAGCTCGATTTCGACCCGCAGGAGGGCGAGGGCGCGCTCGGCACGATGTTCGAGAATCGCGACCTGCGCCGTGCGCTGATGGCGGCGGCGGAGCGCGCGCCGCTGGCCGATGTGCGGATGAAGACGCGCGCGCTGTCGGTCGAGCGCGACGCGCATGGCGTCACCGCGACGCTCGATTCGGGTGAGACGGTGCGCGCGCAATTGCTGATCGGGGCGGAGGGGCGCGCATCGCCGACGCGCGACGCGGCGCTGCTGCGGGTGGCGCGCTGGACCTATGACCATGCTGCGATCGTGACCTCGCTGCATCATGAGCATTCACACGAGAATACTGCGTTCGAGATTTTCTATCCGCAGGGGCCGTTCGCGATTCTGCCGTTGCGCGATGATGAAAACGGCCACCGCTCGGCGATCGTCTGGTCGGTGAAACGCAGCGAGGAAGCGGGGATGATGAAGCTGTCCGAACGCGGCTTCCTCGCTGAGGCGAGCAAGAAGATGGGCGGGTTCCTCGGCCAGCTCGGGCCGCTGGGGCCGCGCTTCAGCTATCCGCTCGGCTTTCACCATGCCGCGAAGATCACCGCGGAGCGGCTGGCGCTGGTCGGCGACGCCGCGCATGGCATCCACCCGATTGCGGGGCAGGGGGTCAATGTCGGCTTTCGCGACGTTGCCGCGTTGGTCGAGGTGCTGGTCGAGGGGAAACGGCTGGGCCTGGACATGGGCGATCCCGCCCTGCTGTCTCGCTACGAACGCTGGCGCAGCCTCGACACGATGATGGTCAGCATTGCGACCGATGCGCTGACGCATCTGTTCGGCCTTCCGGGCGGCGCGGCGAACGCGGCGCGGCGGCTTGGGTTGTCGGCGGTGGACAAGGTGCCGACGCTGAAAAACTGGTTCATGGCCGAAGCGCGCGGCGAATCGGGCAAGGTGCCGCGATTGCTGCATGGGGAGATGGCCTGACCATCACCACCGTCGCCCCGGCCTTGAGCCGGGGCCGGGCTTCTTGAAGCTATCCCTGAAAGGACGCTCCCATGTCGCAGGAAGCACTTATCGATGTGCTGACTGAAACCATCAGCCTTTTGCAACGACCGGGGAACGACTTTTCATGGTCTCGGTGGAAGACGGGCTCCGAAGCCGTTGCAGAGATCAGCGACATTGTCCGTCGGATTGAAGCTGCCGAAACTATAAAGCTGCTCCCGATTCAAATGCTATTTGCCCCGACGGGTTCGCTTCAGGAGGTGAGTATAGACAGCGGGTGGGGAGACGCGTTCCTAGCGCTTTCTGCTCGCTTCGACGATGCCATCGCTGACTTGTAAAGCGACCGCACAGAAAAGCCCTGTCCCGGGTCAAGCCCGGGACGACGAGAGGGGTGACCTTACTGCAACGTCCCCTCTTCCCCCTCGTGCCGGCCGAAAAACTGCATCAGCTGGATGATCAGCTCGGCGCGGTCCCGAATCGTGTCGGCTTCCAGCAGCGCCTGTTTCGCGGCGGGGTCGAAGGGGGCGATCTGGGCGATGCCGTTGACGAGGTTCTGGTCGTCGAGCCGCGCGACCGCTTCCCAATCGACGGCATAGCCCTGCACCTCGGCGAAACGGCGCGATTCGAGTTCGAGGGCGGCGCGGGCACCCATTGAAAGGGTTTCGTCGACTGGATCGGCGATCAGCTCGGCCTCGACCTGACGGAACAGGGTGGTCACTTCCAGCTCGCGCAGGATGCGGAAGCGTGACAGCCCCTCCAGCACCACGTTGAAGCGGCCATCCTCCATCGCCTCGACATCGGCGATGCGGCCGACACAGCCGATCTCGAACAAAGGCGGCTTGTCGCCACCGCCCTTGGGCTGAATCATCGCGATGCGGCGGTCGCGGGCGAGGCTGTCATTGACCATCGCCCGGTAACGCGGCTCGAAAATATGCAGCGGCAGATGCATGCCGGGGAACAGCAGCGCCCCGGGGAGCGGGAAGATTGAGAGGCGCGTGCCGGTCGCCAATGCGGTCATCCGAACAGGATCGCGGACAGCTTGCGGCGGTGCGCCGACACCCACGGGTCTTCGAGCCCGACCGCTTCGAACAGCTTGAGCAGGCGCGCGCGGGCGGCGCCGTCATTCCACTCCTTGTCCTCGGCGATCATCGCCAGCAGCGTGTCGGCGGCGCCCTGACGGTCGCTGCCCATCAGCGCGCCGGCCAGTTCGTAGCGCGCCTCCATATCGCCGGTCGCGGCCTTGGCGCGCAGTTCGCCGATTTCGTCGTCACCAGCCGCAGCGGGGGCCTCCTGCGCCAGGCTGAGCGCGGCGCGGGCGCGTTCGACCTCGGGCGCCTTGGCGGCGTCCTCGGGCAAGGCGACGAGCACGGCGGCGGCCTCATCGAGTCGCGCCAGCGCGGTCAGCGCGCGCGCGCGGCCGGCGGCGGCTTGCGGATTTTCAGGTGCGATTTCGGCAATCTGTTCGAAGATCGACAGTGCACGCTCGGTTTCGCCGCCCGCCAGCACCTCTTCGCCCATCGCCAGCAGCGGTTCGAGCTCGGCAGCCTGTGCCGCGGCGTCGCTTTCGACCGGGATCTGGCGCAGGATCTGGTCGAGCATCGCCTTGAGCTGCCCCTCGGTTCGGGCATTGGTCAGGTCGGCGACCAGCTGGCCCTGGAACATCGCATAGACGGTCGGGATCGATCGCACCTGGAACTGCGCGGCGATGAACTGATTCGCGTCGACGTCGATCTTGGCGAGCATCACGCCCTTGTCGGCATAGTCCGCCGCGACCTTTTCCAGCACCGGGGCGAGCGCCTTGCACGGCCCGCACCATTCCGCCCAGAAATCGAGGATGACGAGCTTCGTCATCGACGGTTCGGCGATGTCGCGACGAAATGCCTCCACGGCGTCCTTGTCGGCGGCGGAAAGTCCTAGCGTGGCCACGGCGAATCCCTTGTCGTTCGAGCAAATCGTTGCGCCCTATTTGGGCGTTCGTGGGCTCAGGGCCAACCCCCTGAGCGGGAATCGCGAATCCCGCAACTTCCCCCTTGCAGACCCCGAAACCCGCTGCTAGAGGCCGCCACCTTGCCCCGCCCCCTCGGCATACCGAGCGGGCACATATGGCGCCAGAGAGCGGGCGTAGCTCAGGGGTAGAGCACAACCTTGCCAAGGTTGGGGTCGAGGGTTCGAATCCCTTCGCCCGCTCCAGTCGCCATGCCGTGGTGATCCCATTCTTGCCGTCACCTATGGCGCACTGTCGCGAACGCTGAGTTCCGCACATTGCCCCCTTCCTGCCCTTTTCGTGCCGGGTCGCGTACCTAATTATCTGTTCAAACAGGATTTCAGCCGCGTAACCCGTGGCTCTGTATGGATGATTGGAGTTTAGACCATGACGATCGAAGGACCGGTGCGGCGCACGGCGCGTCCGCGGGCATGGATGATGGCGCTGGCCGGGCTGTCGATACTGGCTACGCCGATGGGCGGTGCAAGTGCCGCAGGAAATGGCATGGCGCAGCTGGTGTCGAGCGAATGGCGCAACCCGAGCAACAGCGTGCATATCCGCATCACGCCCTGTGGCGGCGAGCGCGTGTGCGGGACCGTGATCTGGGCGAGTGACAAGGCCAAGGCGGACGCGCGCAAGGGCGGGACCGAAAAGCTGGTCGGGGCCAATCTGTTCCGCGAATTCCGGCAGGTGGCACCCGGCCAGTATAAGGGCCGCGTGTTCGTGCCCGACATGAATCGCACCTTCAGCGGCCAGATGCGGATCGAGGGCAATGCGATGATCGGCAAGGGCTGTGTGCTCGGCTTTATCTGCAAATCGCAGACCTGGACGCGTATTTCGTGATGCACGTGGGTGCGGCGGCGCGCTAAGCACGCGCCATGGCACACGCACCCATTCGCACCGGCATCGGTGGCTGGACCTTCGAACCGTGGCGCGGGACCTTTTACCCCGAGGGCCTGGCGCAGAAGAAGGAGCTGGAGTTCGCCAGCCGCCAGCTCGGCGCGATCGAGATCAACGGCACCTATTATTCGGGGTTCAAGCCCGCGACCTTTGCCGGATGGGCAGCGAGCGTGCCCGAGCGGTTCGTGTTCGCGGTCAAGGCGTCGCGCTATTGCACCAATAGAAAGGTCCTTGCGGACGCGGGTGAGTCGATCGCCAAGTTCGTGGGGCAGGGCATCACCGAGCTGGGCGACAAACTCGGCCCGATCCTGTGGCAGTTCATGGCGACCAAGAAGTTCGATGCGAACGATTTCGGTGCGTTTCTGAAGCTGCTCCCGGCCAGCCATGACGGGGTCAGGCTGCGCCACGCGGTGCAGGTGCGGCACGAGAGTTTCGCGGTGCCCGAGTTCGTGGCGCTGTGCCGCGATGCGGGCGTGGCGATCGTCTATGCCCACTCGCCCGAATATCCGGCGATCGCCGATATGACCGGCGACTTCGTCTATGCGCGGCTCGAATCGGGCGCAGACGACAACCCGCTCTGTTATCCTGAGGCGGAGCTGGACCGCTGGGCCGATGTCGCGCGCTGCTGGGCTGGGGGCGGGCGGCCGGATGGCCTGCCCTATGTCGAGGAGTGCGTGCCGCCCGTGGTGCCGCGCGAAACCTTCGTTTTCTTCATCCATGGCGGAAAGGTGCGCGCGCCCGCCGGTGCGCAGGCGTTGGCGACACGGGTGCGCGGCTGAGTTCCCCCGCGACGGGCGCTGCGCCGCCGACCGCATGGTTTCACATGGACGCGATGCGCGCCGCGCTCGCGCTGACGGTGGCGTTCGGGCATCTCTGGGGGCTGTTGGTCGAGGATTATCGGGCGACCGATTCGCTGATGGTCGATGCGGGCTATTTCCTCGCAGGCTTCGCGCATTCCGCGGTGATCCTGTTCTTCGTACTGAGCGGCTACTGGATCGCGCGCAGCGTGACGGCGCGGGCCGAGCGCGGCTGGCAGTGGGGCGATTATCTGATCGACCGGATTGCGCGGCTCGGGATCGTGCTGGTGCCCGCGCTGGTGCTGGGCGGCGCG
Source organism: Sphingomonas sp. CCH9-E2 (assembly GCF_001557215.1). Classification (GTDB taxonomy): domain Bacteria; phylum Pseudomonadota; class Alphaproteobacteria; order Sphingomonadales; family Sphingomonadaceae; genus Sphingomonas. Next base: position 5,902 of record NZ_LSJM01000459.1, read on the forward strand.
CTCGACTGGCTGGGCTTTCGCGTGCTGCAGCTGCCGACCTATGACGGATCGACCGGTGCGTGGGTGTTTACCCAGGATCTCAACCAGTCGCTGACGCTGCGCGCACTGATCGGCAATCTGCTGTTCCTGCAGCATCTGATCGTGCCGCCTTTTGGCAGCAATGGGCCGTTGTGGAGCCTGGCGTTCGAATTCTGGTACTATCTTTGGTTTCCGGCACTGTGGCTGGCGCTGCGCTACCGGCGGCCGGGCATCGCGCTGGCGACCCTCGGCATTGCCTTTGCCAATCCCGAGATCGCGTTCGGATTCTTGAGCTGGCTGTGCGGTGCGGCGTTGCACGGGGCGGAGCGGCGCTGGCCCGATCTGCGCCTGCCGCGCTGGACGCCGGTTTCGGCGGGATTGCTGTGCCTTTCCGCCTTGCTGTGGGGGCGGACCGGGGAGTTCGGAGTCGAAGATCCGCTGGAGGCCACGAGTTTCGCGCTGTTCCTGTTCACCCTCTTGCGCAGCAATCCGCCGAGGGTCGCCATGTTGCGCCCCTTGGCCGTCTACGGAGCGCGGGCGAGTTTCTCGCTCTACGCGATCCATTTCCCGCTGATCGCGCTGGCGGCGGGGTGGACTGTCGGGCCGACCCGGCTGGCACCCGATGCGCGGACTGCCGTGCTGGTCGTCGCGCTGCTGACGGCGGCGCTGGCGATCGCGTGGCTCTTTGCAGCGCAGACCGAGGGGCGGACCGCCGCGCTGCGTGACTGGCTCAGACGTCGAGTCCCAGTCGGGCGAGCGGCTGACCCACCGTCCCGCTGACCAAAGCCGCTTGCGCCGCAGTAAACGGCCACAGTTTCGACACTGGCCCCATCACCCGGTCGCGCAGCCAGGGAATGGCCGCGCCATCGGACTGATAGACCGGGGTCAGCAGCCGGCTGAGGAGCTGATAGAGCTGAATCTGGTCGCGCCGCACCCGGATGGTTTCGGCAAGCGCGTCGGGCAGCGTGCGCGCGCGGCGCAGGCCCAGCGCCAGCGCATAGGCATCGAGCAAGGCCATGTTCGCCCCCTGGCCCAATTGCGGGCTGGTCGAATGCCACGCGTCGCCGATATGGATCAGGCCCGGCTCGACCGGATGGCGCAGGGTGCGATGCGTGTAGCTGGCGAAGGTCAGCTGGTCGGGGTCGGCGATCTGGTCGAGCAACGGTGCAGTTGCGGGCCATAGCGTCGACAGGTCCTGCTTCCACGCGGCCAGACCCGCTGCGTGCCAATCAGCGAGCCGATCGCCGCGCAGCGACCAGAACAAGGCTGCGCGCGGACCCGTTGCGTGGCGCGGCGTTCCGATCGGGAGCACGCCGGCCATGATGCTGGCACGGCGATAGCGTTGCTGGAGCGCATCGGGGATGAAGTCGCCCGCCCAGTCGAGATCGGCCCAGAGCGCGCCGAACCTTAGCGGTCGCGTCGCGGGGACGAGCGGCGAGCGGCTGCCCATCGCATCGACGATCAGGTCGAAGCGGCCCGTCTGCGTGCTGTCCGCGAAGTGCAACCGGCCGTCCGCGCATGCCGTGATCGCACGACCTGCTGCGATTTCGATCCCTTCGGCCAGCACGGCATCGTGGAGGATCGCGAACAGCATCGCGCGGTGAACGCCGATGCCGAAGCCGCCGCGCTTCAATGCGGCGTAGCGCACGTCGAGCACGCAGCGTTTTTCGGCATGGCCGATCAGCCGCGCGACCGGCGCGCCGCGCGCGATAAGCTCAGCTTCCAGCCCCAGCGCGCGCAATACCGCCTGCCCGGTCGGCTGGATCAGCAGGCCCGAACCGAGCGGGCGGGGCGTGTCGAACCGCTCGAACAGGGTCACGCGGTGACCGTCGCGGTGGAGCAGCAAGGCGGCGGTCAGCCCGGCGGTGCCGCATCCCGCCACCGCGATGTCCAGCGGAGGCAGCTTATTCCTCCGTGGGCCGTGCGGGGCTTGCGCGGTCGGACACCATGCGCTGCCCGTCGATCACGATCGGGCTGGCGACACCCGGAAGGCCCTCCGCGATGATCGCCATGCCGCGTGCGACGACCTGCGGGTCGGCGAAGACCTCGTCCACCGTGTTGATCGGGCCGGCGGGGACGCCCTGTCCTTCGAGCGCATCGGACAGCGCCTGTTTGGTCCAGCCTGCCACGGCCGCCTGAATCGGCGCGATCAGGCGGGCGCGGTTGCGTACGCGCGCGGGGTTGGTCGCGAAATCGGGATCGTCCGCGAGGGCGAGGCCGAGCACGCTGCACAGCTTGCGGAACTGCGAATCATTGCCGACCGCGATGATCAGGTCGCCGTCGCTGGCGGTGAACGACTGATAGGGGGCGAGGTTGGCGTGGCCATTGCCCATGCGGTGCGGCACCTTTGCCGGGTTGGCCATCCAGTTCAGCGCCTGATTGGCAAGCACCGCGACCTGGGTGTCTAGCAGCGCCATATCGATCTGCGCGCCCTTCCCCGTCGCGTCACGCTGGCGCAGCGCGGCGAGGATCGCGACGGCGGAATAGACCCCGGTGAAGATGTCGGCATAGGCGATGCCCGCCTTTTGCGGCGCGCCATCGGGCTCACCGGTCAGTGACATGATCCCGCCCATGCCCTGAATGATGAAATCATAGCCGGCGCGGTGGGCGTAGGGGCCGGTTTGGCCGAAGCCGGTGATCGAACAGGTGATCAGGCGCGGGTTGATCGCGCTGAGGCTGGCATGATCGAGGCCATATTTGACGAGGCCGCCGACCTTGTAGTTTTCGATCACGACATCGGCATCGGCGACCAGCGCGCGGACTTCAGCCTGACCCTCCGGGGTTGCGATGTCGATGAAGCGCGCGGTCTTGCCGCGATTGGCCGAGTGATAATAGGCGGCGTCGCGGCTCACGCCTTCGCCGTCGTGGAGGAAGGGCGGCCCCCAATGGCGCGTGTCGTCGCCCGCACCGGGGCGCTCGACCTTGACCACCTCCGCACCGAGGTCGGCGAGCAACTGCCCGCACCATGGCCCGGCGAGGATGCGGGCGAGCTCGACCACCTTGACCCCGGCAAGCGGCTTCATGCGCGGCAAATCTCGTAGACCACATGGTCGGGGAAGGACTGCCCGCCGCCGCGATGGGTGCGGCCGGGAATCAGTTGCCCGCCGATCTTTTCCATCGCGCCGCGCGAGCGCAGATTGTCCTGCCCGACGAGGAACACCACGCGGGCCACGAAGCGGTGGATGTGATCGAGCATCAGCCGCTTGATCTCGCGGTTGTAGCGCCCGCCCCAATAGGCGCGGGCGATGAACGTCCAGCCGATCTCGATCTCGTCTTCCTCGGGCACCCAGTAATCATAGCGGCTCGACCCGATGATCGCGCCGGTCGCCGCGTCGAGGATCGCCAGCCCACCGCCGCACGCGAGTGCATCGTCGAAGAACTTGCGGAACACCGGCTCCTGCCAGCGATCGTGTGCCGGGTGGAGTTCCCAGATCAGCGGGTCCGACGCGACGGCGAAGAGGGCGTCCCAATCCTCGGCGACGAGCGGCCGAATGGTGACCAGCTCGCCCTCAAGAATCGGCTGCCGATCCGGCTCCATCAGAACGCAGCGATCCCGGTGATCGCGCGGCCCAGGATCAGGCCGTGGACGTCGTGCGTTCCCTCGTAAGTGTTGACCGTTTCGAGGTTGATCGCATGCCGCATCACATGGAATTCGGCCGAAATGCCGTTGCCGCCATGCATGTCGCGCGCGACGCGGGCGATATCGAGCGCCTTGCCGCAATTGTTGCGCTTGATGATGCTGATCGCTTCGGGCGACAGCGTGCCTTCGTCGAACATCCGGCCTGCGCGCAGAGCAGCCTGTAGTCCGAGCGCGATCTCGGTCTCCATGTTCGCGAGCTTGAGCTGCACCAGCTGGGTCGCGGCGAGCGGGCGGCCGAATTGCTGGCGGTCGAGAGTGTACTGGCGCGCGGCCTGCATGCATGCTTCGGCCGCGCCCATCGTACCCCAGGCGATGCCATAGCGCGCGCGGTTGAGGCAGCCGAACGGGCCTTTCAGCCCCTGAACTTCGGGGAGCAGCGCGTCTTCGCCGACTTCCACCCCGTCCATCACGATTTCGCCCGTGATCGATGCGCGCAAGCTCAGCTTGCCCTCGATCTTCGGTGCCGAAAGCCCCTTCATCCCCTTTTCGAGGACGAAGCCCTTGATCCCGCCGCCATGCGCGTCGCTCTTCGCCCAGACGACGAAGACGTCGGCGATCGGTGAATTGGTGATCCACATCTTCGCACCAGTCAGGCGATAGCCGCCGTCGATCTTTTCGGCGCGGGTGCGCATGCCGGCGGGATCGCTGCCGGCATCGGGTTCGGTCAGGCCGAAACAGCCGACCCATTCGCCGCTGGCCAGCTTGGGCAGATATTTGCGCTTCTGTTCTTCGGTGCCATAGGCGTTGATCGGGTGCATCACGAGGCTCGACTGCACGCTCATCGCGCTGCGATAGCCCGAATCGACCGCCTCGACCTCGCGCGCGACCAAGCCATAAGCGACATAGCCCAGCCCTGCGCCGCCATAGGTTTCCGGAATGGTCGGGCCGAGCAGCCCGAGCTGGCCCATTTCGCGCATGATGTCGCGGTCGAAGGACTCGTCCAGGAAGGCGCGGGTGACGCGCGGCAGCAGCTGTTCCTGCGCATAGGCACGCGCGGCATCGCGAACCATGCGTTCCTCATCGGTCAGCTGTGCGTCGAGCGCGAACGGGTCCTGCCAGTCAAATCGGCCCATCTCGGCCATCTTACTCTCCCTGAACGGTTTTTGGTGTGGGCGCAGCGGGCGCGTTCGCGCCTGCCACCGGCTGAGCCTTGCCCTCGATCGCGGCATCCTCGAGCGTGTCGAGCGCGCGCCGCGTCGCGATATAGCGCCCTGCCGCCGCCATCCAGCTCTCGGCACCCTGCGCGCCGGGTAGTCGCGACACTTCGGCGAGCGCGGCCTCGACATGCCCCTGTCCCAGCAGGCGACGCGCGCGGGCGAGGCGCTCGCGCGGGTGCGGGCTGGGGGCGTCCTGTTTGCGGATGATGACCAGCGTGGAGAGTTCGCGCTGGATCGCGCTCAACCAGCCATCGTCGGGCTGCGACGTCGACAGGCGCGGGGCGATCTGGTCGAAGGCGACGCGCAGATCCTCCAGCGTGACCGGCTCGGTCGACGCGGACAGCACGGTCGCGACCGCGTCGGGCGCAGCGGTGCCGAGGCGGCGGCGCAGCTCATTGGCGATGATGCCGAGCTCCTCCCCGCGCTCGAGCGCGCGACGGGCCCCGAACACGAGCATCATCGCTTCGGCGCGACCGGCATAGCTGGCCGCGACCCGGGCGTCGGCATCGGTCGCCTTGAGCCGCGCGTCGAGCGATTCGAGCCGGGCGGCGAGCGCCTGTTCGCGCGCAGCCAGAGTCGCGACGTCCATGCCCGGCGCGGTGACGGGGGCGGTGGAGATTGGCGGCTGGACAACCGTGGCGGGTGCGGCGGCGGGCTGGCCCCACCAACCGCTCGTGCGAAACACGACCGCCATCACCGCCAGGCCGGCGATGAAGGCGATCAGCACCGCCACCAGAATCATCGTCATGGGATTGCCGCGCGCGGGGGCGGTGGGAACCGGAGCGTCGGGGGTCATGGCCTGCTTATTCTCCCGATGCGCTCAAGGGTCAATCGCCAGCCGCTGTGCGACCGCGATGAGTGCGGCGTCGTCCGGCCGCGCGGCGATGGCCACGCGGTCCCATCCGCGCCCATCGGCATCGGCGGCGCGCGCGCTGATCGCCGCGATACGGACCGACGCGCGGGGAATGCCGTGCGCGTCGAGCTGCGCGCCCAACTGGCGTGTGGCGCGGGCGGAATGGACCAGCGCGACCGCGCCGGCGAGGCGCAGCGCCTGCTCGCGCGTGAGCGCGACGGCTTCACTGGCATAGACCGGAATGACCATGCGGATCGCCGGATGCTCGATCGGAATCCGGTCGCGCCCGGCCAGCCATAGCAGCCGCTGGGACCAGGGCTGGAGCGCAAGCAGGGCATCGACGCCGTGATGGCCGCTTTCGATGACACGCAGGCCAGCGCGTTCGGCGGCGCGTGCGGTCTCTGGCCCGACCGCCAGCACCGGCAGGCGCGCAAGCGCGGCCAGACCCGGCCCGGCATGCCGCGCGGCATTGGCGCTGGTGAGCAGCAGTGCGTCGAATCCGGCCGGGTCGGGCGGGGTCCAGTCGAGCGGGCCGACGGCGAAGAGCGGCAGCGGCGATGGGTCGAGTCCCGCAGCGCGCACCCGCTCTGCAGTCGTCGCGCAGCCCGGCCCCGGGCGCAGAATGGCAATCGGTCGGTTCAATGTCCGAACAGGCGGCGCAGCTGTGGCGAGGCACCGGCCAACAGCGCCTGGGCATGGTCCACCGCCTCGTCAGGCGTCCCGGACAGGCCGCGGCGGTCGATGCGGGCATGTTCCGACCCGTCCTCGCGCAGGATTTCAGCGCGCAGACGCAGCCCGTCGGCCTCGACCGTCGCCAGCGCCGCGATCGGCGAGTGGCAATCGCCGCTGATCGCCGCGAGCAGCGCGCGCTCGGCCCAGACGCAGCGCTCGGTGACGGCGTGGCCGATCGCCGCGACATGAATGCGGGTGGCGGCATCGTCAGCGCGCACCTCGATCCCGACCGCGCCCTGCGACGGGGCGGGCAGCAGCTGATCGGTGGCGATCGCCACGCCGACATCGCCATAGCCCAGCCGGTCGAGCCCGGCGGCGGCGAGCAGGGTGGCGTCAGCCTCTCCCGCCGCCACCTTGGCCCGGCGCGTGTCGACATTGCCGCGCAGGGGCACGATGACGAGGTCGGGGCGCAGGCGGCGCAGCTGCGCGGCGCGGCGCGGCGAGCTGGTTCCGATCCGCGCGCCCTGCGGCAGCGCGTCGAGCGACTCGGCGCCGATCAGCCGGTCGCGCACATCGGCGCGCGGCAGCATCGCGGCGACTGCGATCGTGTCCGGGCGGATCGTCTCGACATCCTTCATCGAATGCACGGCAAGGTCGATCGCGCCGTCGAGGAGCGCGCGGTCGAGTTCTTTAGTCCACAAGGCCTTGCCGCCGATCTCCGCGAGCGGACGATCCTGCACGCGGTCGCCGGTGGTGCGGATCGGCACGACCTCGACCGTCTCCGGACCCCAGCCATGCGCAGCGAGCAGCGCATCGCGCACCATATTGGCCTGAACAAGCGCGAGCGGCGAACCGCGGGTACCGAGACGGAGAAGCATGATGGCCGTCTAGCGAAGCGTTTCGGCGATGTCGAAGGGGTCAGGGAATCTCGAACAGCCCCGCCGCGCCCATGCCGCCGGCGGTGCACATCGACACGACGACCCAGCGCACCCCGCGCTTGCGCCCCTCGATCAAGGCATGGCCGATCAGCCGCGCGCCGGTCATGCCGAACGGGTGACCGATCGCGATCGCGCCGCCATTGACGTTGTACTTGTCGGGATCGATGCCGAGATGGTCGCGGCAATAGAGGCACTGGCTGGCGAATGCCTCGTTGAGCTCCCACAGCCCGATATCGGCGACCGACAGCCCGGCGCGGTCGAGCAATTTGGGGATCGCGAAGATCGGGCCGATGCCCATCTCGTCGGGGCCGCAGCCCGCCGCCTGAAAGCCGCGATAGATGCCGAGGATTTCCTTGCCCTCCGCCTGCGCGGTGGCGCGGTCCATCACGATCTGCGCGGCGGCGCCATCGGACAGCTGGCTGGCATTGCCGGCGGTGATGTTGCGGCCTTCCTCAATGACCTGCCCGCCCTTCCACACCGTCTTGAGGCCGGCGAGCGCCTCGACGGTGGTGCCGGGGCGGATGCCCTCGTCCTGCGTCACGGTGACGGTCTCGCTGCCGGTACGATTGCCCTCCTTGTCGAACAGCGCCTTTTCGACCGTGATCGGCACGATCTCCTCGACAAACGCGCCCTTGGCGAGGCCGGCCTCGGCGCGCTGCTGGCTCTGCGCGGCATAGGCGTCTTGGCGCTCGCGGCTGATGCCATAGCGTTCGGCGACGATCTCGGCGGTTTCGATCATCGCCATATAGGCGTGCGGCTCATTGGCCAGCACCGACCGGTTGGCGAAGCGCGGCGCGTCCTTGGTCACCGTCAGGCTGATCGATTCCATGCCGCCCGACAGCGCGACATCGATATCGCCCGCGATGATCGATCGCGCCGCCAGTGCCAGTGCGGTGAGGCCGGAGCCGCATTTACGGTCGAGCGTGAAGGCGGGCACGCTCTGCGGCAGCCCGGCGGCGAACACCGCCATGCGTCCGGCATTGCCCCCTTGCGTCCCCCATTGATTGCCGACGCCCCAGAAGATGTCGTCGATCCGCGCCGGGTCGATTCCCGCTCGCTCGACCGCGGCGCTCATCACATGCGCGGCGAGGACCGGTGCCTCGGTCGCGTTGAACGCGCCGCGATAGGCCTTGCCGATGCCGGTCCGGGCGGTGGAAACGATCGCGGCTTCACGCATGGACATCCTCTCATTCGTATATCGGGTATGGCGATCCTTTATCGTGCGAGAGGCTGCATTGGAAGAGTCAGTCGGTGAAGGTCGGTGCGCGCTTCTGCATATTGGCCATCACCGCCTCCATCTGGTTGGGCGAGCGGAGCAGCTTGGCCTGTTCGGCGCTTTCGGCGATCAGAATCGGCCCGGTGCTGGCATCGGCGGCGAGGTTGGCGAGGCGCTTGGCCGCGCGGATTGCGTCCGGGTTGCGCCCGGCAATGGCCGCGGCGATGTCCATCGCGGCGGCATAGGGCGCGTCGGACAGATGCGTGACGAAGCCGAGCGCCAGCGCCTCCTCAGCCTCGAACTCGCGGGCGGTATAGGTCAGCTCGCGCAGTACGTCGTCGCGCACCGTCGTCCGCCACAGCGCAAACCCGGCCATGTCGGGGACGATGCCCCATTTCATCTCCATGATCGAACAGCGCGTCCCCGGCGCCATGACGCGGATGTCCGCGCCCGACATGATCTGGAACCCGCCGCCGAACGCGATGCCGTGGACGGCGGCAATCACGGGCACAGGCAAAGTGCGCCAGCCCCAGGCGACCTGCTGGAACAGATTGGCCTCGCCATGGCTGCGCGCGTGGATATCGAGATCGGTGCCGCCGCCCGCCATGCTCGCCATGTCGAGCCCGGCGCAGAACGCCTTGCCCTCGCCCGACAGCACCACCGCGCGCAGGCCCGGCGTGGCGGCGAGCTGATCGATCGCGTCGGCAATCCCCGCGAACATGGCCGGGTCGAGCGCGTTCATCTTGTCCGGGCGCGCCAGCCGGACGTCGGCGATGCCATTGGCGATATGGATGGTTACGCGCTGCTGGGTCATCAATCCTCTCCGCTCGATCGTGCTTTACGCTTACGTTAACTCGCGACGAGGCGATAGCCTAGCCCCTTGCGCCCCTGTATCAACGCGGTGGGGAAGGGGCGGTCGAGCTTGGCGCGCAGGGTCGAGACATGCACCGCGACGACATTGGTGCCGGGATCGAGGCGCAAGCCCCAGACCTGCTCGAGCAACTCGCGACGGCTTACGAACCTGCCCGCATGTTCGGCGAGGTAGCGGAGCAGCGCGAATTCGCGCGCGACCAGGGCGATCGCAGTTCCCGACCGGGTCGCACTGCGTGCCACGGGGTCGAGCGTGAGCGGGCCGACCGTGACCATGCTGGCGGCGTGGCGGCGTACCCGCGCATCGACGCGCGCGGCCAACTCGTCGGGATCGACCGGCACCGCGACTGCGTCGGATGCACCTGCGTCGAGCGCGGCGATCAGGGTCGCGCGGTTGCTGGTCAGCGCAATGCGCGGGACCGACCCGGCCGCGATCGACTGTCCGATCTGCCACTGGCAGAGGATTGCGGCGATATGCGGCGGTAGATCGCGCGCGGCGGCCCCGATCTCGAGCGCATAGCCGCGGGCCCCAATAGCCGCGTCAAGCTGGGGTATCTCGATTTCGGACAGAATCACCGGCCGCACCCGGCAGTTTTGCGCAATTTTGCGGCAGCCTGTCTGCCGCAGATGGGTCCAAAGCGGGGTGATCGGGCGCAGCGCGGGCGATCAGCGCCAGTGCCTCCGGGCAGTGCGGTCGTGCCGATGCGAGGGCGGCGAGCGCGGTCGCACGCATCCGCGGATGCGGGTGCCGGCGCGCGAGATGGTCGATCAGGTCGAGCCCGTTGCCGCCGCCCAGATGCGCGGCGATCGTCGCCAGCCCTTCCGAGGGGGCGGTGGTCAGCATTTCGGCGATGGCGCCGGTCGCGGGATCGAAGCGGTGCTGATCGATCCAGCGATGCGAGGGGTGGCTACCCAGGATGTTGAGCGTGACCGAGAAGGCATCGGGCGGCAGCTGTGCATGCACGTCGCGGCACATGCGATAGAGCATCAGCTGCCTCGGCTCGATCCGTCGGCGCCCGGTGAAGCGCATGGGCTCCAGCGGCTGCTCGGGATCGCGTTCCCAATAGTCGCTCCAATAGCCCGGGCCGAGATAGCCATAGGTCAGGAACGGGAAATTATGGTCGTGCGCCATGCCATAGACGAACGGCGCGGTGCCGCTCGCTTGAACGATGCTGTCATCGGCGGACGGCCAGAAATTGGCGCGTAGCACGAAGCGGCCATTGGGCGGACGCAGCAGGAAGACCTGCGCGCCATAGCTGTTGTCGGCGCTTTGTGTGGCGCAGCGGGTCTTGAGTTCGGCGATGGCGAGGTCGGCGAGGAAATCGCGGTTGCGCCCGAGCCGTGCGAGCAGCGGGCCGAGCGCGGCAAAGCTGTCCTCGTCATGCGGATCGAACGGGGTGGTCTCCAGCGCCTCGACCAGCTCGTCGAGCGTGATCGCGCTGTCGGTGCCGGGATCGATCAGCCGGGTCATGCGGACGCCAGTCGGTCATCGAGCCGAATCAGAGTCTGCGCGGCGGCGGCGCGCACTCCGGGATCGGGGTCTGCTGCCGCCATTTCCGCCAGCCGGGAGCGGGCGGTGCGGGCATCGAGCATCAGCCATTCGCGCATCGCCGACCAGCGCAGGTGAAAGGCGGGGTCGCGGGTCATGGCGTCGAAGCTGGCGGCGGCATCGCTCCGCCCGCTCGCCCGCAGCAGGGCGAGCAGCAGCTCGGCGCGCGAGGTGCGGTCATCGGCGGTCGCGCTGCGGACGGGAAGACCATCGGCGATCGCGAATTCGTGGATCAGCGGATCGGCACCCGGTTTGGCCGTTGCCGTGATCGCAACGACGTCGCGCGCCGCAGCGACGATCAGCCGACCCTCGCGCCGTCTATCCAGTTCGATCAAGTCACCGTCGTGCAGCGTAAGTGAAGGAATTTCGACGCAGCGGCGTGGTCCCGCTTCGGCCAGCTGCCAGCGTCGTAGCTGAGCCTCCCCGCCCCGAACGTACTGCGTCACCGCGCGCCGACCCGACAGAACGACCGTTGCCGGAAGATCGATCCGGGCGAGTGGCGCCGCTGAGGTCACGCTGGCAGTGAGTGTCACGTTCGGCAGGTCGGCGAGCACCACTGCGGTGCGCAGCGCGTCACGGGTCATGCGGAAGGCAGGATCGAACCATGGATCGGCGCGCAGGGCGTCGATCAACGGGGCGATCAGATCCGCGACCCAGCCGCTTTCGGACAGCAGCGCGCGCGCTTGCTCAAACACTGCGTCCGCATCGTGGAGCCCGCCGAACCGGGCAGCCACGCGGTCGCGCACGGCGCCGGCAAAGGCGGCGTTGGCGCGGGTTGTGCGCCCGCAACTTCCCGGCACCGTCGCGCCGATGGGGGTCAAGCCGGGGTATCGTAAACGATGATGACGATCGCGACCATCATCTCGAAAATCTCGTCCCCGGCGATTTCCGAAGCGCGGATCGCGCCGTACATCGCGACCTGGGTGCCCAGCGTGGCGATGTCGGACAGTGCGAGCGTCAGCATGGTCGGTCCCCCCTGGTGATGATGGGATCAGGCTAAACCGGCGTGTCGGGATGGCTGAGTTAATTCGACTTTATGGTGCGAAGGCCACCCGCTTGCGGTCCGTGGCCGCGCCCGCTAGCGCGACCGCCATGAGTGCAGCGCCGATCCCGTTCGATCCCCAACGCTTCTTCACCGCCCGGGTCGGCGGACATGGCGATGCGCTGGGTATCCGTTATCGCGCGCACGGCCCCGACTGGTGCGAGCTGGCCTTGCCGTTCGATCCGAAGCTGATCGGCGATGTCGAGCGCGGGGTGCTGGCGTCGGGCCCGATCATCACCTTGCTCGACATGGCGACCAGCGTGGCAGTGTGGATGAAGCGCGGCGGCTTCCTGCCGCATGCGACGCTCGATCTGCGCGTCGATTATCTGCGGCCGGCGGTGGCGGGACGTGAGGTGATCGGGCGCGGCGAATGCTATCGCGTGACCCGTTCGGTCGGGTTCGTGCGCGGGGTGGCACATGATGGCGATCCCGACGATCCGGTCGCGCATGTCGCGGGCACCTTCATGTTCATGGAGGGCGCGGCATGAGCTTTGCGCTGCCGCCCTATGCCGAATTGCTCGGCATCACGATCGAGCGCGGGGAGGGGCCGCCGATTCTCGACATGCCGTTCGGCAGCGGCGTGCTGGGGCGTCCGGGGTTCGTCCATGGCGGTGCGCTGTCGGGCTTGCTCGAAATGGCGGCAGTCGCGGCGCTGCGCCACGCGCTGGCGGCAGAGGATCGCGCGGGCGCGCGGATCAAGCCGGTCAACGTCACCGTCGATTTCATGCGCGGCGGTCGCGAAAAGGTGACGCGCGCGCAGGGCAAGGTCAGCCGGCTGGGCAACCGTGTCGCCAATGTCGAGGCGTTTGCCTGGCAGGACGATCCGGACCGCCCGGTCGCGGCGGCCCGGATGAACTTCCTGATCGGTTAGACCCGAATAGGCTCTAGTTCGGGACGAGCCGTAGCAGTCGGCCGCTGCTCGAATCCTCCAGCACCCAGATCGCGCCGTCTGGCCCCTGTTCGACCTCACGAATGCGCGCGCCGAGCGCGATGCGCTGCTGCTCGACTGCGCTGGTCGGGGTGAAGCGGACGCGGACCAGTCCCTGGCTCACCAGGCCCGCAATGATCGCGTCGCCGCGCCACGCCGCGAACAGATTGCCGGAATAGAGGATCATCCCGCCCGGCGCGATCACCGGGGTCCAGGACAGGAGCGGCGCGACATAGCCGTCGCCCGGGGCGTGATCGGGGATATTGCCGCCGCCATAATCCTGACCGTTGGAAACGTTGGGCCAGCCATAATTGCCGCCGCGCGTGACGAGGTTGAACTCGTCGCCGCCCTCCGGCCCCATCTCATGCTCCCACAAGCGACCGGCGGAATCGAAGGCGAGGCCATAGGGGTTGCGGTGGCCGAGCGACCAGATCTCGGTCCGCGCGCCCGCTGTGCCGACAAAGGGGTTGTCGGCCGGGATGCTGCCATCGGCGTTGATGCGGATGATCTTGCCCAGCGTCTGGGTCATGTCCTGCGCGGGGCTGCCGCGTTGGCGCTCGCCCGCGGTGACATAGAGGGTGCCGTCGGGGGCAAAGGCCATGCGCCCGCCAAAATGGCCGCTGCCCGACACTTTGGGGGTCTGACGCCAGATCGTGCTGACGCCGGTCAGGCGCGGCCCGGCGGCATCCTCGACCAACGTGCCGCGCGCCACGGCCAGCCCCGATCCACCGGTCCCCGATTCGGAAAAGCTCAGATAGACGAGCGCGTTGCTCGCGAAACTCGGATGCAGGGCGACGTCGAGCAGGCCGCCCTGCCCGCCCGCCGCAACGGTGGGGACGCCAGCGAGCGGCGCGGATTTTACGCCGGCCTGCGTCACGATTCGTAGCGTGCCGCCCTTTTCGGTCACCAGCGCGCGGCCATCGGGCAGGAACGCCATCGCCCAGGGCGTGGCAAAGGTCGCGACCGCCGTCGCCTGTACCCCGGTGATCGGCGGTGCGGTCGGGCTGGCGCTGGGAGACGGGGACGGCGTGACCGTGGTCGGGCTGGGCGCCGGTGTCGACACGCCGCCGCCGCTCCCGCCGCCCGAATCGCACGCGGCGAGGGCGAGGAGCGCGGCGCCGAGCGCGAACCGCCGCCCGCCGATCATTTGGCCGGCGTCAGCTTGAGCAGCCGCCCTTCCGAGCCGCGTCCGCCATCCTCGAGCACCCAGATCGCGCCATCGGGGCCTTCCTCGACCTCACGGATGCGCGCGCCCATCGGCCACTGGTCGCCCTTCGCGGCGTTCGTGCCCGTGACGTCGACGCGCACCAGCGCCTGGCTCGACAGGCCGCCGATGAACAGATCGCCCTTCCATTGCGGGAACAGCTTGCCCGAATAGACCATCAGCCCGCCGGGCGAGATTGCCGGGTTCCACGACACCTTGGGGGCTTCGAACTCCGGGCGCGTCTTGTGGTCGGGGATATCGCGCCCGTCATAATGGTCGCCGTCGGAGACGATCGGATAGCCATAGTTGCGGCCGGGCAGGATCAGATTGACCTCGTCCCCGCCCTTGGGCCCCATTTCCTGCTCCCACAGATTGCCTGCCTTGTCGAACGCGATGCCGAGCAGGTTGCGATGGCCGTACGACCAGACGGCCGGGTGGAAACCCTTGGTGGTCAGGCCGGGATCGCCGGCCGGCTTACCGTCCAGCGTGAGGCGCAGCATCTTGCCGAGCGTGGACTTGGGATCCTGTGCCGGGTCGAATTTCTGGCGCTCGCCATTGGCGAAGAACAAATGCTTGCCATCGGGGGCGAAGGCGATGCGGCCCGAATAATGGCCGCTGCCCTCGACATAGGGGCTGGCCTGGAACAGCCGCTCTACATTGGTCAGGGTCGGGCTTGCGTCGTCGGTCAGCACGGCGCGGGCGAGGACGACGCCCTTGCCGCCCTGTCCTGCCTCGGAGAAGCTGAAATAGACGCGTTTGCTCTTGGCATAATCGGGGGCGAGCAGAATTTCCTTGAGCGCGCCCTGACCGGCGCTGTCGACCGCGGGCACGCCGGTCACTTCGGTCTTGGTCTTGCCGTCGGCGCTGAGCAGGATCAGCTTGCCGACCTTTTCGGTCACCAGCATCCGCCCGTCGGGCAGGAAAGTCATCGACCAGGGAGCGTCGAAATCGGCCACCGATGTGACGGTGAAGGGCAGCGCGCCGGATGCGGCGGCGCTTTCCTGGCTGTTGCCGGGTTGCGCCGTGGTGCAGGCGATCAGGACGAACGGCACGGCGGCGATCGGTAACAGGCGCATCAAATCCTCCCAGAAGCAATGTGCGCAACGCGCAGGGTGCTCGGATGTTGCACGCGAAGCGGCGCGCGAAAAGGGGTCCGACGCGGCAGATTCGAACAGCTTGCCGTTCGCGCGCCATGCGCCTATAGAGAAGCCGTTCTCGACATTGGAAACCTTGCCGAGGCCGGCCCCAACGGGGTTCGGCGGCGACGGGGCGTATCCGGTGCAGTTGGAGTTTTGAGCGTTGGCCGATCTGGCAGTCCTGACCGCAATCATCGAGCCCGAGGCACGTGCGCTCGGCTTCGACCTGGTGCGCGTCAAGCTGTTCGGCGGCGAGGGCGACCGCACGCTGCAGGTGATGGCCGAGCGGCCCGACACGCGCCAGCTCAACATCGACGATTGCGCCGACCTGTCGCGTCGCATCTCCGACCAGCTGGACGCGCTGGAAGAGGCCGGGCGCGATCCAATCCCCGAAGCCTATCGGCTCGAGGTCAGCTCGCCAGGGATCGACCGCCCGCTGACCCGGCTCAAGGATTTTGAGGACTGGAAGGGGCATGAAGCCCGTATCACGCTCAGCGAGAAGATCGACGGGCGCAAACAGTATAAGGGCGACCTTGCCGGCATAACCGGGGACATGGTCGCAATCACCGACGCTCAGGGCGTCACCTATTCGGTGCCGTTCGGCAAGATCGAGGATGCCAAGCTCCTGATCACCGACCGGCTGATTGCCGCAACCAAGCCGCTCTCGACCGAGGGCGCGGACGAATTCGAAGCAGAGGAACAGGACTGATGGCCACCGCCATTTCCGCCAACAAGGCCGAGCTGATCGCCATCGCCAATTCGGTGGCAAGCGAGAAGATGATCGACAAGGCCATCGTCATCGAGGCGATGGAAGAGGCGATCGAGCGCGCCGCCAAGAACCGCTATGGCGTCGAGAACGACATCCGCGCGAAGCTGGACCCGATGACCGGCGACCTGCGCCTGTGGCGCGTGGTCGAGGTGGTCGAGGCGGTCGACGATTATTTCAAGCAGGTCGACCTCAAGGGCGCGCAGAAGATCCAGAAGGATGCCAAGGTCGGCGACTTCATCGTGGATCCGCTGCCCCCGATCGAATTCGGCCGCATCCAGGCGCAGGCATCGAAGCAGATCATCTTCCAGAAGGTCCGCGACGCCGAGCGTGAGCGCCAGTATGAAGAATTCAAGGATCGCCAGGGCGAGATCATCACCGGCGTCGTCAAGCGCGTCGAGTTCGGCCATGTCGTGGTCGATCTGGGCCGCGCCGAGGGCGTGATCCGCCGCGACGCACAGATCCCGCGCGAAGTCGTCCGCGTCGGCGACCGCGTCCGCAGCCTGATCCTGAAGGTCGTGCGCGAAACGCGCGGGCCGCAGATTTTCCTGAGCCGCGCGCATCCCGACTTCATGAAGAAGCTGTTCGCGCAGGAAGTCCCCGAAATCTATGACGGGATCATTGAGATCAAGGCCGCCGCCCGCGACCCGGGTTCGCGCGCCAAGATCGGCGTGATCAGCCATGATTCGAGCATCGACCCGGTCGGCGCGTGCGTCGGGATGAAGGGCAGCCGCGTTCAGGCGGTCGTGCAGGAAATGCAGGGCGAGAAGATCGACATCATCCCCTGGTCGCCGGATACGGCCACCTTCGTCGTCAACGCGCTCCAGCCGGCCAATGTCGCGCGCGTCGTCATCGACGAAGAGGATGACCGCATCGAAGTGGTCGTTCCCGACGATCAGCTCAGCCTCGCCATCGGCCGCCGCGGCCAGAATGTCCGCCTCGCCAGCCAGCTGACCGGCAAGGCGATCGACATCATGACCGAGACCGATTCGAGCGAGAAGCGCCAGCAGGAATTCGTCGCCAATAGCGAGATGTTCCAGAACGAGCTGGACGTGGACGAGACGCTCGCCCAGCTGCTGGTCGCCGAAGGCTTCAGCCAGCTCGAGGAAGTCGCCTATGTCGAGATCGACGAACTGGCGAGCATCGAAGGGTTCGACGACGACCTGGCGCAGGAGTTGCAGAGCCGCGCTGCCGAGGCGCTGGAGCGTCGCGAAGAGGCGAACCGCGAAGCCCGCCGTGCGCTGGGCGTCGAGGACGATCTCGCGACCATGCCGTATCTGACCGAAGCGATGCTGGTCACGTTGGGCAAGGCCGGGATCAAGACGCTCGACGACCTCGCCGATCTGGCCACCGACGAACTGGTTGCCAAGAAGCGCGCCGAACCGCGCCGCCGCGGCGATGGCCCGGCGGCTCCGGTGCGCGAGCAGGACAAGGGCGGCGTGCTCGGCGAGTATGGCCTGACCGACGAGCAGGGCAACGAGATCATCATGGCGGCCCGTGCGCACTGGTTCGCCGACGAAGAACCTGCCTCGGCAGGCGAGGAGGACGCTGTTGCGGACTCCGAACAATGAGCGCCCGGTTGAACTGACGGCCGGTCAGCGTGCGGATGGGGGTCCCATCCGCACCTGTATCCTCTCGCGCGAGGGTCAGCCTCGCGACGGGCTGATACGGCTTGCCGTTTCGCCCGATGGCGATGTGCTGCCCGACGTCCGCGCCAAGGCGCCGGGGCGCGGGGCCTGGATCGGGGTCGATCGCGCCACGCTGGAGGCGAGCGGCAAGCAGCTGCGCGGTGCGCTGTCGCGTGCGTTCAAGACGAGTGACCTCACGATCCCCGACGACCTGGGCGCACGCATCGTCGCGCAGCTCGAGCGCGCCTTTCTCGACCGGCTCGGGCTGGAGGCCAAGGCCGGTTATGTCGTGATCGGCGGCGAGCGGATCGAGAAAGCTGGGCGGATGGGCAAGCTGCATCTGCTGCTGCACGCGGCGGATGCCGGGACGGATGGGTCGCGCAAGCTCGATCAGGCGCTGCGCGTCGGGACCGATCGCGAGGGCTCCGGGGACACGGGCTTCACATTGCCCTTCCCGCGCACCATATTGTCCTTGGCGCTTGGCCGCGAAAATGTGGTACATGCAGGCCTTACCGACCCGCGAGCGGCGGGGCGGGTGCGCGAAGCACTCGACCGTCTGCTCCATTTTATCGGACCCGACCCGGCCCCATAGCCTTGCGAAACCCGCTCGCAAGGCGCATCGGGCCATGCGGCGATCTGACGAACGACGAAGAACGACAGGATTAGAGACTTGAGCGATACCGAAAACGACAAGCCGAAACTCGGAATGCGCCAGCCATTGGGGCTGAAGCGCACGGTCGAGACCGGCAAGGTGAAGCAGAGCTTCAGCCACGGACGCTCGAACACCGTCGTGGTCGAAGTGAAGCGCCGCCGCATGCTCGGCCCGCAGGGTGGAGCCGCGACCGAAGAAGCGGCACCGCCGCCCGCTCCCGTC
>NZ_LSJM01000460.1 GCF_001557215.1 Sphingomonas sp. CCH9-E2
CCCCGCCCCGACGGCAAGCCGGGCATTGGTCGTGCGCTGATCACCATTCTGTTTTTGTCGGCAGCGCTGGTCGGCGGCGTGGCCCAGGCCTGGTTCCTGCTGCGCGCATGACCCGGTCCGGATCGATCCTTGCGCTGGCCCTGCTGGCCGGGAGCGCCAGCGCCGCGATGGCGGCGGGCGACGCCAAGCACGCGGCTCCGGCCCATGGCGCGCCGCCCACCGCTGCGGCCAAGCCCGCCCCGGGCGGTGCGGTGGTCAAGCCGCAGCCCTTTGCCGCGCAGCTCGCCGAAATGCCGCGCGCCGTGCCGGGTGCGCGGTCGGAAATCGACATTCCGCTCGCCTGGTCCTTGATCGCGCGCAGCACGGCCGAGACGCGACAGGCCGCGCGCTGGAAACTGGCGACCGCGCTGATCGACGGGCGGCGTGGTGCCGAAGCGCTGGGCGTGCTCGAAACGATGCAGCGCGACGACGCCGCGCTCGAACTGGTGCCGGCCTGGCGGCTGGCGATGGGCAAGGCGCAGGTCCTGGCGGGCCGCAATGCCGTCGCGCTGACCTGGTTCAACGCGCCCGAATTGCTGGCCGACCCGGAAGCCTGTGCGTGGCGCATCCGCGCGCGCGCAGTGATCGACGGCGCCGAAGGCAGCGCGCTGCTCAAATGCGCGGTGCCCGCGATCCTTGCGCACCGCGGCGCGGACCGCGTGGCGTTCCTGCTGGATGCTGCCGCAGGACTGAGCCGGTCGGGTCATCACGACCGCGCCCTGCGCTTCCTTGCCGCGGCCCCGGACCAGAATAGCGCCGCCAATCTGCTGCGCGGGATCGCGTTGCTGGCGACCGGCCAGCATGAAGCTGGCAAGCTACGGCTTGATCGCGTGATGCTGTCGGGCAGCCCGGCCGAGCGTGCCGAAGCCGAACTCGCGCTGATCCGCGACGCCGTTACGCGCAACGCGATCAAGCCGGGCGAAGCCGTCAAGCGGCTCGACGCCCTCACCTTTCGCTGGCGCGGCGGCGAGGTCGAGCGCGCGGCGCTCGACCTCAAATGGCAGCTTGCCGAGCGCATGCATGATCCGGTCGTTGCGCTCGTCGCGTCGGCCACGCTGTTCCGCCATTTCGACCTTGGTGCCCAGACGGCATCGACGCTGACGCAGATCCAGACCGATCTCCAGGCGCTGGTCAACGATCCCAAGCGCCCGATCGCACAGGCGGCGGGGCTGTTCTGGGAATATCGCGACCTGTCGCCGACTGGCGCGCCGGGCGACCTGCTGGTGAGCACGCTGGCCGATCGACTGTCTGCGGCGGGGCTGCATGTCCGCGCCGCCGAGTTGCTGCAGCACCAGATGCAGAACCGCGCGATCGACATCGCCAAGGGACCGTTGTCGGTCCGCATTGCACGCCTGCTGCTGCTTGCCGACAAGCCCGATCAGGTACTGACGATCCTGCGCCGGAGCGACGGCCCGGACTATCCCGCGCCGATCGCGGCGGATCGTCAGCGGATGCAGGCGATCGCCGCGTGGCGCATGGGTCGGCGCGGCGATGCGCTGGCGATGCTGGACCAGATTGCGGACGCCGACGACCTGCGCGCCGAAATGCTGTGGCAGGCGCGCGACTGGGCCCGTTTCGCGCAGGCCAATCGCGCCGTCCTCGCCCCCGGCCGCAATGCCGCCGTCCTGCGTCAGGCGGTTGCGCTGGTGATGCTGGGCGACGAGCCGGGGCTTGCTGCGCTGCGCAAGCGTTACCTCCCGTCGTTGCGCGGGACCAAGGCGGGCGAGGCGCTGGGCGCGCTCGCCGCACCCAGCGGCGCGGTCAATCCGGCCGCGCTCGATGCTGCCATGGCGGGCGTGTCGGAGACCGCCGCCGACGGCGACCTGCTGCTGCTCGCACGCGGCTAATCCAAACTCAAAGATCGGGCGATCGCATCCTGCAGCCGGCATGGGATGTTCGCGCGCGGCTGCGCCCCCCATGTCCTGCGCCCCACGCAGAAGAAAAGCGGCGGTGCCGGGGGAGGCACCGCCGCAAGGATCAAACCGTCCGGGGGG
>NZ_LSJM01000461.1 GCF_001557215.1 Sphingomonas sp. CCH9-E2
CGGCGGTGCCGACCCCCTAGATGCGGCACCGCCACCCGCTTCACGGGGCTCAACAGGATTTTCGAATGACCGCCACCCACTCGACCCGCATGCTGATCCTCGGTTCCGGCCCGGCCGGCTTGTCCGCCGCCATTTACGGCGCGCGCGCGGGGCTGGCGCCGATCGTGGTGCAGGGCATCCAGCCCGGCGGGCAGCTGATGACCACCACCGATGTCGAGAATTATCCGGGCTTTCGCGAGGTGATCCAAGGCCCGTGGCTGATGGGCGAGATGCAGGCGCAGGCCGAGCATGTCGGCGCGCAGATGATGTACGACACGATCGTCGAGGTCGACCTGTCGCAGCGCCCGTTCCGCCTGATCGGCGATGGCGGCACCGTCTATTCGGGCGACACGCTGGTGATCGCGACCGGCGCGCAGGCCAAGTGGCTGGGGCTGGAGAGCGAGGACGCGATGAAGGGCAAGGGCGCGAGCGCATGCGCGACCTGCGACGGATTCTTCTATCGCGGCAAAAAGGTCGCGGTGATCGGCGGCGGCAACACCGCGGTCGAAGAGGCGCTGTACCTGACCAACCACAGCCATGACGTGACGCTGATCCACCGCCGCGACACGCTGCGCGCCGAAAAGATCCTGCAGGAGCGGCTGTTCGCCAATCCGAAGATCAAGACGCTGTGGAACAAGGAAGTCGTCGAGTTCGTCGGCGGTGGCGACCCTGAGGGGCTGGTCGCGCTGCGCCTGCGCGATACCGTGACCGGTGAGGAATCGAGCATCGATGTCGAGGGCGGCTTTGTCGCGATCGGCCACCACCCGGCGACCGAGCTGTTCCGCGGGCATCTGGAGTTGGACGAAGACAGCTATATCACCGTCGAGACCGGTTCGACCCGCACCAGCGTGCCCGGCGTGTTCGCGTGCGGCGACGTGATGGACAAGGTGTATCGCCAGGCGATCACTGCGGCGGGCACCGGCTGTATGGCCGCACTGGACGCCGAACGCTTTCTGGCCGAGGCCGATTTCGAGGCGGTTGCCCACGCGGCGGAGTGAGCCGGGGAAACTGACGAAGTTACGGGCAACGCGCGCAATTCTGTCAGTTTCGGGTGACGAAGCTGACGGAAATGGCACCGTGTCATGCGCGTGTGGCGCGGAAGTTGACACTGGCTTGACACGATCGGCGTTGTTTTGCGCGGGTCGACCGGGGCCGGGGCCGTGGTGGCGGCGTGCGGATCGGGTCGGGGCGAGTCGGGGGCGCATCGACCAGTTTATGCGCTTTTTGGGGGCTTGTAGGAAAGGCATTTGTTAAAGGCGGTGCCGTCGCCTTCGCGGCTGGATCATGTCGCGGGGCGGGACGTTGGACGGCCATGCCCTCGAGCACCCGATTTTCGATTTCCGCGCAAGCGCTACTTCCGATCTTCCTGATCGGGTGCAATGCCGCGCCTGCCCCCGTACAGGCTCCGAACGGGGATGCCCGTCAACAGGCCCAGCCGGCAACGACCGGGCTCGATCCGGCGCGAATGGCGCAGGCCGTCGCGGCCGCAGAGCGGTTGCCACGGTTGCGGTCGCTGCTTGTGCTGCGGGACGGGCAGACGCTGGCAGAGCATCGCTTCAACGGCGGACCGCCGCTCGACCGCCCGGTGAACATCAAGTCGGCATCGAAATCGGTGCTGTCCGCCCTGGCGGGGATCGCGATCGCGCGCGGGGTGCTAACGGGAGCGGACCAGCCGGTGGTGTCGGTGTTGAAAGCCGATGCGCCCGCCAACCCCGATCCGCGACTGGCGCGGCTGACGCTTGGCAATCTGCTGTCGATGCAGGCGGGGCTGGAGCGGACGTCCGGCCCGAATTACGGGCGTTGGGTCACTAGCCCCAATTGGGTGCGCTTTGCGCTGTCGCGGCCATTTGTCGACGAGCCGGGCGGGGGAATGCTCTATTCGACCGGGAGCAGTCACCTTGTCTCGGCGATGCTAACGCGGGCGAGCGGGCGGAGCACGATGGAGTTGGCGCGTGAATGGCTGGGCAAGCCGCTGGGCATCACCATCCCGCCCTGGCCGCGCGACCCGCAGGGCGTGTATTTCGGCGGCAACGACATGCTGATGAGCCCGCGGGACCTGGCGCGGTTCGGTGAACTCTATCGCCTTGGTGGGGTGATCGACGGCAAGCGCATCCTGCCCGCCGAATGGATTGCGGCCAGCTGGACCCCGCGCGCCGTGTCGCCATGGAGCGGCGGCCAATATGGCTATGGCTGGTTCGTCGGCGAGATGGGCGGGCATGCCGTGCGCTATGGCTGGGGCTACGGCGGGCAGATGCTGTATGTCGTGCCGCGCCTGAAGCTGACGGTCGTCATGACGTCGCAGTCCGATGCGGCGCGTGAGGGCGGGCATATCGACGCGCTGCACCGGTTGCTGGCGGAGGGGGTGATTCCAGCAGCGGAGGCGGGCGGGCAATAAGTCAGTGTCGTATTGCTGCTGCCGGTTCAGCACGACGCGGTCAGTCTGCCGGAGTTTGGCGCAGATGCTGGATCGGTTTCAGCTCGGCGATGACCTGTTCCGTCAACCACGCCTTGTCCGCTGGGCGGGCGAAGCTGTGGCTGTCGGTGGGGCAGCTGGTCAGGGTTGCGGCATTGCGGGCTGGCGCGAACGCCGCGCTTTTCCAGTGGTCGGCGAAAGCTCGGGCCGTGTTGTCGCGTTCGGCCAGCAGGATCGTGACTGGGATTTGCGCCGTTGCCAGCGATGTTGCGAGACGGGCGGGGAGGCTGGCGGGGGGTTGCGACTGTTTCGCGGATGCCTTGGCCAAGCCGCTGATTAATTTACGGATATTGACGCCGCCGGTCAGCAGGCGGAGGAGTTCGCGGGGGTTCTTCAGCTTTTCGAGATAGCGCGAACGGATCGCTGCGGCGGGGGGCAGGTCGTTGCCGTCCGCGCTCGGTTCGATCGTCCAGGGATTGGTGAGGATCAGGGCGTCGAGCGGTGCCTGTGCGTGGAACAGGATCAGCGCGCTGGCGGCGTCGCAATTGCCGAAGGCGACGATGCGGGTGACGTGCGGGGCTTCGCGGCGGAAGGCGCTGGCGGCTTCAGAGATGTCCTGCGCTGTGGATTCGAAGCCGTTGTTTTCTCCCGATGAATCGCCGATGCCGCGGCGATCGTAGCGGAACACCGGATGGCCCGATGCGGCGAGCGTCGCGGCGAGTTCGGCCATGCCGCGATGCGCGCCGATGCGGATTTCGTTGCCGCCCGAAACGATCAGCAGGCCGGTGGTGCCGGGCGCTTCGTCGAGCGTAGCGGCGAGGGTTTCGCCGGCGCAGGCGAAGCTGATCAGGCGGCGCATGTCGCGATCCATTGGGCAATGTCGTCGGCGACGGCCTGGGCGAAGGCGGGGTCATTGTCCGGCTCGGCGCGGCGCCAGAGCGGGGTGCCGGGGAGCTTGGCGTCGGCGGGCTTGGCTTCGGTGGCGAGGCGGACGGTGCGGGTCCGCTCGGATGACGGCGTGGCGTCGGTTAGCTGGGCGAGCAGCGCCGGGCTGACCAGATTGCCGGCGAGTTCGACCGGATCGGTGGCGGTGTCGAGGCTCGCGGGATCGAACGGCTCACCGGATTCGCGGGCCGATGCCTGGCGCGCGCGGATGAGTTCGCGGCGCAGGTCGGCGCCGGTCATGGGGGAGAGGTGGGTGCGGGCGGTGACGGCTGCGTCGGTGTCGAGCAGGGCGCCGCTGCGGATGGCGAGAGTGAAGGCGGGCGGGGCGAGGCTGGCGACTGCGGCGGCAAAGGCTGCGCGCAATTTGGCGAGATCGGTCTCGTGGGTCGGCAGGAGGCTTTCGCCTTGTCCTGGCAGGTCGGGGAGCGCTCCGGCGATGCCGCGATCGGCCAGCGCGCGCAGGATCGTCACCGCGAAGGCGCGGGTGCGGTTGGCTTCTTCGAACAAGGGGAGCGCGACGACCACGACGGGTGCGGTATCGGGGCCGAAGCGGAGCATCGCTTCGCGGCCCCCGGCCCAGTCATAGGTGGTCGCGCGGATCAGTTGAGCGCCTTGGACGCGGCGAAGCGGACGAGCGCGCCGAAGGTTTCGAGCATGTCGCCGTCCACCTCATCATCGTCGATGATGATGCCGAGGCGATCCTCGATCTCAGTCAGCACGCCGGCGACGGCCATCGAATCGAGCTCGGGGAGCGCGCCGAACAGCGGCGTCGCTTCGTCGAAGGTCGCCGCGCGGGCGGCGTCGATGCCGAGCACGTCGCGCAGCACGCCGCGCACGGTTTCTTCGACTTCATTGTATCCGTCAGGCTGCACGGCCCAAAATCCCCGGTTGTTTTGGCGCCCGTTACGCGCTGGACGCGGCGATGCCAAGTGCTGCACCTGCTAAGCGATAATAGACACTGGATCGTTAACCGATGCGGGATATGCAGGCGCGATGGTGGACTTGGACCCTACACCCTATCCGATCGATGCGTTGACGACGCGCGGGGCGCCTGACGCCGTGGCGCTGGAGGATCGCGCGGGGACGCTGACTTACGCGGAGCTGGAGGCTGCGGTTGCGGCGCTGGCGCTGTGGTTGCGCGGGCAGGGGCTGGAGCCGGGAGATCGGGTTGCGACCTGGCTGCCCAAGACGCGGCATGCGTGCGTGATGCCGCTGGCGGCGGCGCGCGCGGGGCTGGTGCATGTGCCGGTCAATCCGGTGCTCAAGCGCGCGCAGGTCGCGCATATTCTGGCCGATAGCGGGGCGCGGCTGTTGCTGACGCAGGGCGCGCGGGCGGGGACGCTGGAGGATGGCGATGTGCCTGTTGGGTGCCGCGTCGTGTTCGATGCGGATGCGCCGCTGACGGGCGAGGGCCTGAGCTATGCGCCGCCCGATCCCAGTGATCTGGTGGCGATCCTCTATACGTCGGGATCGACCGGGCGGCCCAAGGGGGTGATGCTGAGCCATGCCAATCTGTGGCTGGGTGCGATCAGCGTCGCGCACTATCTGAAGGTGACGCCAGAGGATCGCGTGCTCGGCGTGCTGCCGCTGAGCTTTGACTATGGGCAGAACCAGCTGCTGTCGACCTGGGCCGCGGGCGGGCGGGTGATCCCGCTGGATTATCTGACCGCGCGCGATGTGATCAAGGCGGTGGACCGGCATGACGCCACCACGATTGCGGGCGTGCCGCCGCTGTGGACGCAATTGCTGGAGGCGGAGTGGCCGGAGGCGGTCGCGGCGAAGCTGAAGCGGCTGACCAATTCGGGCGGGGCGCTGACGATCGGCCTGGTGCGGGGTTTGCGGGCGCGGTTTCCTGAGGCGGCGCTGTTTCCGATGTACGGGCTGACCGAGGCGTTTCGATCGACCTATCTCGACCCGAGCCTTGTCGATGCGCACCCGGAATCGATGGGGCGGGCGATCCCCTTTGCCGAGATCATGGTGGTGCGGGCCGATGGGACGCGCGCCGATCCGGGCGAGGCGGGGGAGCTGGTCCATGCCGGGCCGCTGGTCGCGAAAGGATATTGGCAGGATGCGGAGCGGACGGCGTTGCGGTTCAAGCCGGCGCCTGCCGAGTCCCGCTATGGCGGGATGGCGGTGTTTTCGGGGGATACGGTGGTCGAGGGCGCGGACGGGCTGCTGCGGTTCGTCGGGCGTGATGACGAGATGATCAAGTCCTCGGGCAACCGGATCAGCCCGACCGAGGTCGAGGAAGCGGTGCTGGCCGGGGGCGAGGCGCGCGAGGCGGTGGCGCTGGGCGTGCCCGATCCGCGGCTGGGGCAGGCTGTGGTGGTGATCGCGGTGGCGCGGGGTGAGGCCGAGGCGGCGGAAGCGGCATTGCGCGAGCGGTTGCGGCGCGAGCTGCCCGCGTTCATGCAGCCGACGCGCTATGTCTGGCGCGAGGAGTTACCGCGCAATGCGAACGGGAAGCTCGACCGGTCGGGTCTGAAGGCGGAGATGACGGCATGAAGCCGATGGGGCCGATCCCCCCCTATTTTGCGGGGCAGAGCGGGGAGTTGCACATCGCCGGGCGCCCTGCGCGCGACTGGGTGGCGCAGGCGGGGACGCCTTTGTTCGTCTATGACACGGCCATCGTCCGCGAGCGGTTGGGGCAGTTGCGTGCGGCATTGCCGGATGCGGTCGAGATCCATTTTGCGATCAAGGCCAACCCTTTGCCGGCGTTTCTGGCGGCGGTGGCGCCGCTGGTCGGTGGGCTGGACGTGGCGTCCGGGGGCGAGCTGGCGACGGCGTTGGCGGTCAAGGATGCGGCGAACATCAGCTTTGCCGGGCCGGGGAAGCGCGACACAGAGCTGGAGGCGGCGATTGCCGCCGGGGCGACACTGAACCTGGAGTCCGAGGGTGAGGCGGATCGGGCGCTGGCTACGGCCACGCGGCTGGGCGTGACGCCCAAGCTGGCGGTGCGGGTCAATCCGTCGTTCGAGCTCAAGGGTTCGGGGATGAAGATGGGCGGGCGGCCATCGCCGTTCGGGATCGATGCGGTGCGAGTGCCGGCGCTGGTCAAGCGACTGATCGCGGCGGGGGCGGATTGGCGCGGGTTTCATATCTTTGCCGGGTCGCAGGCGCTGGACAGCGAAGCGATCTGCGAGACGCAGGCGGCGACCGTCGGGCTGGCGCGCGAACTGGCCGATGCGGTTGGTGTCCGAGCGCCGCTGGTGAATATCGGCGGGGGTCTGGGTGTGCCCTATTTCGCGGGCGATACCCCCGTGGACATCGCACTGGTCGGGGGGCGGCTGGGCGAGGTGCTGGAGCCGGATCAGGCCTATGCGATCGAGCTGGGGCGGTGGATCGCGGCGGAGTGCGGCGTGTATCTGACGCGGATCGTCGACCGGAAGGTCAGCGGCGACGAGACCTTCCTGATCTGTGACGGGGGGCTCAACCACCAGCTGGCCGCGTCGGGCAACTTCGGGACGGTGGTGCGTCGGAACTATCCGATTGCGATTGCGGAGAAGATGGGCGCGGAGGCGGGCGAGACCGTGTCGGTCGTCGGGCCGCTGTGTACGCCGCTGGATCGGTTGGGCGACAAGGTCGTGCTGCCCGAGGCTCAGGTCGGCGATGTGGTCGCGGTGTTTCTTGCTGGGGCCTATGGTGCCAGCGCGAGTCCGGCGGGTTTCCTGGGCCATGGGCCAGCGTCCGAAATGGTCGCGTAAAAGGCTGACGTCACGCCGCCAGGTGCGGCGTTCCTAACGCAATCTTTACCTCCCGCCGCCATAGCAAAGCGGTTGGTCGTGTCATGGCCTCCGGGACGCCGGGGCCGCGCGAGCGTCAGGAGGTTCGATTGTGATGCGTTTGGGACATGCCGGCAAGAAGTTGGCGCTTCCGCTGATGATGGCGGTGGCGCTTTCGGGCTGTATGGGCGGCGGAAATCGCCCCGAACTGCCGCCGACCACCTTCGTCGCGAGCCGTGAGGGGCCGGGCGAGGAATATGTCATCGGCCCGCTCGACACGCTGCAGATCTTTGTCTGGCGCAACCAGGAATTGTCGGCGGAGGTGCAGGTGCGCCCCGACGGCCGCATCACCACGCCGCTGGTGAGCGACATGCCGGCGGTGGGCAAGACCCCCGCGATGCTGGCCGACGACCTCAAATACGCGCTGGGCGAGTATATCAAGGATCCGATCGTGTCGGTCGTGGTCAAGAGCTTCTCGGGCACGTTCAGCCAGCAGGTGCGCATCGTCGGTGCGACCGAAAAGCCGGCGTCGCTGCCGTACCGCGCCAATATGACGCTGCTCGATGCGATGATCGCAGTCGGGGGCCTCAGCGAATTTGCGGCGGGCAACCGCGCGCGGCTGGTCCGCTATGACAAGGCGACCGGGCGGCAGCGCGAATACAAGGTGCGGCTGTCCGACCTGCTCAAGAATGGCGACACCAGCGCGAACGTGCGGCTGGAGCCGGGCGACGTGATCATCATTCCCGAAAGCATGTTCTAACCAACCAGACGGAGACCGCCCGGTGGGGGGATTGTGGGACGAGATCAGGACGGCACTTCACGGCGTGTGGCAACGCCGCTGGATCGCCGTGGCCGTCGCCTGGGCCGTGTGCCTGGCGGGCTGGCTGGTGGTGTCGCAGATCCCCAACCAATATGAGAGCCGTGCGCGCATCTTCGTGCAGCTGCGCCAGATCCTGCCCGGCGAGGGCATCGCGACCCAGCAGGAGCAGCAGAAGGACATCGACCGGGTTCGCACCACGCTGGCGAGCGCGACCAATCTGGAAAAGGTCGTGCGCGGCACCGACCTCGCCAACACGGTTGCGACCGACCGCGACGTCGCGGACCGGGTCGCGGGCCTGCAGAAGAAGATCAAGATCACCGCGCAGCAGGACAATCTGTTCGAGATCACCGCGACCGCGGACAGCGGCAAGCTGTCGCGCACGATCGTCCAGAAGCTGATCGACATTTTCGTTGAGGACAATCTCGGCACGATCCGTGACGAGGCGAGCCAGTCGCTCCAGTTCCTCGACCAGCAGCTCGCCCAGCGGCAAAAGGCGCTGCAGGAGGCAGAGGCCAAGAAGGCGGATTTCCAGGACCGTTATCTGGGGTCGCTGCCCGGCACGGGCACGCTGTCCGAACGGCTGTCGGCGGCGCGCACGCAGCTGGCACAGGTCAATCAGGAACTGGCAGCGGCGCAAAGCGGCTTGGCGGCGGTCAATGGCCAGATGGCGGGAACGTCGGCGACCGTGGCGGGCGCGGGCGGCGGTGGGGTTGCCGGGCCGGCACGTGCGCGGCTGTCGGCGATCCAGGGGCAGCTGGCCGAGGCGCGTGCGCGTGGCTGGACCGACAGCCATCCCGACGTGATCGCGCTGAAGAGCCAGTTGTCGGCCGCGCAGAGCGCCGCGCGCAACGAACCGGTATATTCGGGCGGTGGCGGCGGCGCGAGCGCCAACCCGCTGTATCTGAGCCTGCGCGCGATGCAGGCGGACAAGGCGGCGCAGGTCGCCGCGCTGACCAACCGCAAGGCGCAGATCGAGGCAGATATGGCCGCGATCGACGCGAAGATTGCGGGCGATCCGGCGGCAGCACAGGAACAGGCCGAGATCGACCGCAATTATCAGGTGCTGAAGGCGGCATATGACAAGCTGCTCGCCGATCGCGAACAGGTGAAGCTGCGCAGCCAGGCGGCAGGGCAGGCCGATGCGGTCAAGTTCAACGTGATCGATCCGCCGACCGCGCCGCGTTCGCCGACCGCGCCCAACCGGCCGCTGTTGCTGACCGGCGTGCTGATCGTCGGGCTGGGTGCCGGTGTGGCGGTGGCATTTGGCCTCGGCCAGCTGGCGGGGACGTTCCCGACCACGGCGCGGCTGGAGAAGATGAGCGGGATGCCGGTGATCGGATCGATCGGCGAGGTCGTGACGGCCGCGCAGACTGCGCTGCGCCGCAAGCGGCTGCAGATGTTTGCAGCGGCGACCGCGGGACTGGTCGTCGCATGGGTGGCGTTGCTGGGGCTGGAAATGCTCCAGCGCGGCATGAGCGCGTGAGGGACAGGCGATGAACGACCAGACTCCCAAACGCCTTGGCGGATCGCTGGTGGAGCGGGCGGCGGCGCATCAGGCGTTCGTCCAGCGCCAGGCTGCGCAGCAGGCGGCTGCGGCCCCGGTCGCGCCTCCGGTGGCGAAACCGCGCCATGACATTCCGGTATTCGGTGCGGTCGAAGCGCCGCGTGCGCCGCTGGTCCGGCCAGATCCGGTTGCTGTCGCGCAGCCGGTGCAACCGGCCGTGCAGGAGCCGAGCACGCGTCGGCGCGTGGCGATCGATCGCAAGAAGCTGGCCGAACATGGCATGCTGGTCCCCGGCGCGACCGTGACCGCGCTGGCCGAGGAATTCCGGCTGGTGAAGCGCCAGCTGCTGACCACTGCGCGGCAAATCCGTGCAGGTGGCGGCGAGGGTGCGGACGACCGGTCGCGGATGATCCTGGTCTGCTCGGCCAAGCCCAATGACGGCAAGACATTTTGCGCGATCAACCTCGCGCTGTCGCTGGCGGCGGAGAAGGATGTCGAGATCCTGCTGGTCGATGCCGATTTCGCCAAGCCCGACGTGCTGGCGCGGCTGGGTGCGCCCGATGGCCCTGGCCTGCTCGATGCGCTGTCGGGTGGGGTCAAGAATGTCGAGGACTGCATCATCGACACCGATGTGCCGCAGCTGTCGGTCCTGCCCGCCGGAACGCGCAGCGTCGCCGATACCGAATTGCTCGCCAGCGCGCGGGCGCATGCGATCCTCGATGGGCTGGCGGCCGCCAATCCGCGCCGCATCGTCGTGTTCGATTCGCCCCCGATCCTCGCCGCATCGCCCGCAAGTGCGCTCGCCAGCCATGTCGGGCAGGTGATGCTGGTGGTCCGCGCCGACCGCACGCGTGAGAATGAACTGCGTGACGCCGTCGGACTGCTCGACGGGTGCGACCATATCCAGTTGTTGCTCAACAGCGTTTCCCTTCAACCCAATGGACGCCGGTTCGGGAGCTATGGCGCCTATTATGGGGAGCCCGACCAATGAGGTTGTTCGCCGCGGCACTGGCCGCCACCACGCTGCTCGCCGCGCCCGCGCTGGCGAAGGACAAGCGCAAGTCGATCACCCCCTATGTCGACGCGGGGCAGGTGCTGGTCGCCGACCTGTCGGGCGGGGGCGAGGTGCTGACCTACTCCACCGTCGGTGCTGGGATCGATGCGTCGATCCAGACGCGCCGGGTCGAGGTGCAGCTGTCGTATAAATATGAGCGCCGGTTCGACTGGCAGAATGCCGTCGCCGACCAGGACACGCATAGCGGCCTGGCGCGCGCGGCGGTGCGGGTTGCGCCCGGCCTGACGGTCGAGGGCGGCGCGCTGGCGACGCGCGCGCGCAGCGACATTCGCGGCGATGCGCCGACCAATCTGGCGGGCAATGTGCGCAACGTGGCGCAGGTCTATTCGGTCTATGGCGGGCCGACCCTCCACACCGGCAACGGCCCGGCGAGCGTGAGTGCGGCCTATCGCTTTGGCTATACCAAGGTCGAGGCACCGACGATTTCGTCGATCGATCCGGCGGCACCGGCGGTCGATGTGTTCGACAGCGCGACCAACCATCTCGCGCAGGTCCGCGCAGGCGTGAAGGCCGGGACGATCCTGCCGGTGGGCCTCAGCGTCGCGGGGGCGTGGCAGCGCGAGGAGATGAGCCAGCTCGACCAGAAGTTCGACGGCAAATATGGCCGCGCCGATGCGGTGCTGCCGATCGGTCGCGGGCTCGCGGTCGTGGGTGGCGTGGGATACGAGAAGATCGAGATCACGCAGAAGGACGCGCTGCGCGATGGGACCGGCGCGATCGTGCGCGACGGGGCGGGGCGGTTCGTGACCGATCCGGCATCGCCGCCACGCATCGCGTACGAGATCGAGGGCATCTTCTGGGACGCGGGCGTGCTGTACAAGCCCAATGCGCGGCTGATGCTGGAGGCGCGGGCGGGCCGCCGGTACGATTCGATGAGCTATACCGGGTCGCTGCAGTGGCAGATTTCGCGGCGGTCGGCGCTGCAGGTCGGCGTGTATGACTCGGTGCAGAGCTTCGGCCGCCAGCTGGCGAGCGATCTGGCGGCGCTGCCGACCAGCTTCAACATTCCGACCGACTCGTTCGGCGATGCGTTCGATGGCTGCATCTTTGGCGACAGCGGAACGGCGGCGGGCGGGTGCCTGACCAACGCGCTGGGTTCGGTCGCGAGTGCCAATTACCGCGCGCGTGGCGTGACGGGTGTGCTGGCGATGAATTCGGGACGGACGACACTGGGGCTGGGCGCGGGCTATGCCAACCGGACCTATCTGGTGCCGACGGGCAGTTCGGTGCTGGCCGGGACGAGCGACGATACCTATTATGCCCAGCTGTTCGCGTCGCGCGCGCTGAGCGGCCGGTCCGGGGTGAACGGCAATGTGTTCGTCAACTATTTCCAGAGCGGCATCGCCGGCGCGCCGGGCGTGTTCGGCGGGGGTGCGGCGGGGGCCTATTATCATAATTTCGGGCCACTGAGCGCGGTGGCGTCGGTCGGCATCTCGAGCTTCGAGGTCGAGGGCGAGGGCAGCAACACCCAGGCGCAGGCGCAGCTTGGCCTTCGCTACGGTTTCTGAACGTTTTTGGTCCAGGGATGGCAGTATGTATGACGACCATTACGGACTGAGCGGGCGACCGTTCCAGCTGACGCCCGATCCGGCGTTCTGGTTCGATACCGCCACGCACAAGAAGGCGATGGCCTATCTGGGCTATGGCCTGAGCCAGGGCGAGGGCTTCATCGTCATCACCGGCGCGCCCGGTGCGGGCAAGACGACATTGGTCGGTCACCTGATGGAGACGATCGACCCCGAGCGGCTGCACGTCATCAAGATCGTCACGACCCAGGTCGAGGCCGAGGACCTGTTGCTGATGGTCGCGGCGGGGCTGAACATCGACGGCACGCATTTGCCCAAGGCACAATTGCTCGCGGCGATCGAGAAGCAGCTGCACGCGGTGGCGCGGCAGGGGCGGCGGACATTGCTGATCGCCGACGAGGCGCAGGCGCTGCCGCTGGAGAGCCTGGAAGAGCTGCGCATGCTCTCCAACTTCCAGGCGGGCGGTTATCCGCTGTTGCAGATCTTCCTGCTTGGCCAGCCCGAATTTCGTGCGCGCCTGTCCGATCCGCGGCTGGACCAGCTGCGCCAGCGGGTGATCGCGATGCACGCGCTGGACGGCATGGGCGCGGACGAGTTGGAGCCCTATCTGATCCACCGGCTGTCTTGTGTCGGCTGGCGGGGCAAGCCGCGCTTCACCAATGATGCAGTGGCGGCGATCTATCGCTGGTCGGGCGGGATTCCGCGCAAGGTGAATCTGCTTGCCGGCCGGGTACTGCTGCTCGGCGCGATCGAGGAGATTACGAGCTTTACCGGCGCGGATGTCGAGGCGGTGATCGCGGATCTGGAGGGCGATCTGGCCGGGGCGATGCCGCCTTCGGCTCCGGCGCGTCGGGCTCCGGTGCCTGCTCCGCCCGAGGCTGCACAGGCGGCGCGTGAGGCATTGCGGCGTGAGATTTCGGCTCCGGTTGCGCCTGCTGCGGAACCTGCACCTGCGCCGGTGGTGGATGCCGATCTGGCGGCGCGCTTCGCGAAGCTGGAAGCACGGATCGAGGAACAGGATGCGGCGCTGCGCCGCGTGCTGACGCTGATGGTCGACTTCATCGAGGTCGAGGATGCGCGGCCGACGCGGCGGGGAGCCGCTGCCTGACGATGGTTGCCAATGCCCTTTCGGTTGATGTCGAGGACTGGTTCCAGGTCGGCGCGTTCGAGACCGTGATCGCGCGCGACGATTGGGCGGCGCTGGAGCATCGCGTCGAGGCGAATACCGACAAGGTGCTGGCGCTGTTCGACGCGGGCGGGGTCAAGGCGACGTTCTTTACGCTGGGCTGGGTGGCGGAGCGCTTTCCCGCGCTGATGCGGCGCATTGCCGATGCGGGGCATGAGGTGGCGAGCCATGGCTGGGATCACCAGCGCGTGTTCACCATGGGGCCGGAACAGTTTCGCGCCGATATCGCGCGGGCGCGTGGCGTGCTGGAGGACGCGACCGGGCACAAGGTGAGCGGGTATCGCGCGCCGAGCTTTTCGATCGATGTCCGCACGCCGTGGGCGCATCAGGTGCTCGCGGAGGAGGGCTATGCCTATTCGTCGAGCGTCGCGCCGATCGGGCATGACCATTATGGCTGGGCCGACGCGCCGCGCCGCGCCTATCGCCCGGTGGCGGGGAGCGACCTGATCGAGCTGCCGGTGACCACGGCGCGGTTCCTGGGGCGCGAGGTGACGACCGGGGGCGGGTTCTTCCGCCTGTTGCCGGGCAGCGTCGTGCAGGGCGCGATCCGCGCGATGAATGCGCAAGGGCAGCCGGCGGTGTTCTACTTCCATCCGTGGGAGGTCGATCCGGGCCAGCCGCGCGTGGAGAATGCGCCCCTCAAGTCGAAGCTGCGGCATTACAGCCGGTTGGGGGCGATGGCGGGGAAGCTGCGGACGCTGCTCGCGGCGCATCGCTGGGATAGGACCGACCGCGTGGCGGCGGCGGAGGCGGCGGCGCTCGACGCCGCACCAGTGCTGGATGCTGCCGCGTGAACGCGCCGATCCAGCTGCGCCCGCTGACGCTGCGCGTCGCCGATCTGGGCGATACGATCGATCGGGCGCGCATCGGCGCCTATGTGCATGAGCAACCCGACGCGACGCCGTTTCACCTGCCCGCATGGAGCGCGGCGGTGGCAAAGGGGTGCGGACAGCGCAGCCATTATCTGGTCGCCGAGCAGGGTGAGCGCGGCATCGTCGGGGTGATGCCGCTGACCGAGCTGCATTCGCCGCTGTTCGGGCGGGTGCTGGCATCGGCCGGGTTCGGCGTGGGCGGCGGTATCCTCGCCGACAAGCCGGTAGTCGCCGAGGCGCTGGCGGAGGCGTGCTGGGCGCTCGCCGAGCGGCTGAGCTGTCCAAGCGTCGAGGTGCGCGGCGGACCGCGGCCGGGGCCGGACTGGACCGTGGACGACAGCCACTATCTGGGCTTTGTCCGTCCGCTGGCCGAGGATGACGAGGCCGAATTGCTCGCCATCCCGCGCAAGCAGCGCGCCGAGGTGCGCAAGGCGCTGGACACCGATCTGAGCATCTCGATCGGGCGCGACCCGGCCGACGTGGCGGCGCATTACGCGGTGTATGCCGAGAGCGTCCGCAATCTGGGGACGCCCGTTTTTCCACGTGCGCTGTTCACGGAAGTGTTGCAGGAATTTGGTAGCGCAGCCGATGTGCTGGTTGTGCGGCGTGAGGATAGGCCGGTGTCCGCTGTGTTGAGTCTCTATTGGCGGCGAACCGTGTTTCCCTATTGGGGCGGCGGTACGGCGGAGGCACGCCGGTTGCGCGCCAATGATCGCATGTATTTCGAGCTGATGCGCCATGCGCGCGAGCGGGGCTGTTCCCGGTTCGATTTCGGCCGGTCGAAGGTCGGCACCGGGGCGGCGGCGTTTAAGAAGAATTGGGGATTCGAGCCGCAGCCGCTGACCTATTATGACCGCGTGGCGGAGGGTGCGGCGATCCGCGACGCCAATCCGCTCAATCCCAAATACCGGCTGCAGGTCGCAGTCTGGAGCAAGCTGCCGCTCGCCATCGCCAACCGCGTGGGCCCGTGGATTTCGCGAGGGCTGGGCTGATGGGCGATATCCTGTTCCTGGCGCATCGCGTGCCGTTTCCGCCCGACCGCGGCGACAAGATCCGTGCGTTCAACATCATCCGCTATCTGAGCGAGCGCAAGCGCGTGCATCTGGTGGCGTTTGCCGACGACCCTGCGGACCTCAAGCGCAAGTCGGGCCTGTCCAAGCTGACCGGCAACCGCCAGATCGTGTGGCGCAGCAAGCCGCAGGCGCTGGCCGGCGTGCAGTCGCTGCTGTCGCATCGCCCGGTTTCGCTGACGGCGTTCGACAATGCCGAGGTGCATCGCGCGGTCGAGACGATGCTGGCGCGGCACGCGATCGACACGATCTACGTCTTTTCCAGCCAGATGGCGCAATATGTGCCGCTGCGCCCGCGCCAGCGCGTGGTGATGGACTTTGTCGACATGGATTCGGCCAAGTTCGCGAGCTACGGCGAGACCAGCCGCGGCTTTACCGGGTGGATGATGCGGCGCGAGGCGCGGCTGCTGGCTGCGCATGAACGCGCCATTGCGGCGCGCGCCGACGCCAGCCTGTTCGTCAGCGAAGAGGAAGCCCAGCTGTTCCGGCAGCGCACCGGCGCCGAGCGCGTCCATGCGGTGTGCAACGGCATCGATACCAGCATCTTCGACCCTGGTGCGCAGTTCAAGCGAATCGACACGATGGGCGCGCTGATCGTGTTCACCGGCCAGATGGATTACCGCCCGAACATCGAAGGCGTGACCTGGTTCGTCGAGACCATTCTGCCGCATATCCGGCTGCGTCACCCCAATGCGCGCTTCGCCATCGTCGGGCGCAAGCCGACCGACGCGGTCCATGCGCTGACGAAGCATCCCGGCGTGACCGTAACGGGCGAAGTGCCCGATGTGCGCCCGTGGCTGCATGCCGCATCGGTGGTGGTCGCGCCCCTCAAGCTGGCGCGCGGCGTCCAGAACAAGGTGCTGGAGGCCATGGCGATGGCGCGGCCAGTGGTGGCTTCCGCGGCGGCGGCGACCGGGATCGACCATGGCGGCACGATCGAGGTCGGCGCAACCGTCGGCGAGATTGCCGACGCCGTGAACCGCATCCTGGCCGACCCGAAAACCGGGGCCGAGTTCGGCGCGCTCGCCCGGCAGCGGGTGATCCACCATTATAGCTGGGACGCGCGCTTGGCGGTGCTCGACGATCTGTTGGGCCTGCGCGGACGCAACGACCGCCGCCCGGCCCGCCCGGCCGCCGCCTGACCATGGCGAGCGCGGCGATTCCGGTCGCAGCGGAGCAGCTGTTCGATGCGCGCTGGCAGCGACACGCCGCGATGCTGGCGGGCATGTGGGCGGTGCTGTTGCTGCTGTTTCGCAGCGATGTGGGCGATCTGGCGGCGATCTACTGGACTAATACCACGTTCGGTCACTGCCTGTTCGTCGCCCCGGTGGTCGGCTGGCTGGTGTGGCAGCGGCGGGATGGCCTTGCCCAGGTGCGGCCCGATGCGTGGTGGCCCGGGC
>NZ_LSJM01000462.1 GCF_001557215.1 Sphingomonas sp. CCH9-E2
GGCTGGCGAGGCGGTCGCGCCGCCTGATCGTGACATGATCACGCAGCTGATGGAGGCGTTTCCCGATGGATGACGAGATCGAACACATGATGGTGCGGGTGCGCGCCGACACGCAGGGCTTTGCCCGCGATGTCGCCGAGATGCGCGCGGCGATCGATGGCCCGTTGCAGGCGGGGGCGGACCGCGCCGGGCGCGCGGTCGAGACGGCGCTGTTGCGCGCGGTGCGAACCGGCAAGCTCGGGTTCGAGGACTTGAAGCGGGTAGCGTCGCAGGTCCTGGCCGAGATCGCGGCTGAAGCGGTGCGCGGGGGCATGGTGGCGATCTTTGGCAATGGCGGGATTGCCGGGGCGATCGGCGGGCTGTTCGGACTGCCCGGCCGCGCGACCGGCGGGCCGGTGGCGCCGGGGCGCGGCTATGT
>NZ_LSJM01000045.1 GCF_001557215.1 Sphingomonas sp. CCH9-E2
GGGCTGCGCCCGCCAGCACGAATAGCGCGACGACCGTCCAGCGCAGCGATCCCGGCATGTCGAGCCCCTGGGTCCGGACCACCAGATATTCCAGCGCGATCCCGGCGATCAGATAGCCGAGAAAGATCAGCGGCGGCGGGGCGATGACACCCGGGATGTCTGACTTGGCTTCGGTCATGGCGCGCTTTTAACCCTCCGAATCGAACTTGTCGCGTTTTCGCTTGCCGAACAACAGGCGGCGTTCGAGATGGCGGCGCGCGGCGGCGTAATAGGCGTCGAGGAACGCGCGATCTTCGCCGACATGGGTGCCATTGTCGGGGCGGCCGAGCTTGCGGCGGATCACGCCGGCGACGGTGACGAGGGTGTCGGCGTCATCGCGGTGGAGGATGTCGGCGAGCCGCTGGACCTCCATCTGGCCATAGGTTTCGAGTTCCTCGGGCGTGAAGGCGTAACGCTCGATCCGCTCGGGCTCGGCATCGGCGAGCAGGTCCGGCGCGATCTTCGGCCGCTCATTCTCGACCACCCAGGTGCCCGCGATCAGGTCGCCCGCGCGCAGCCGGTCGCGGTTGAACAGCGGAAACAGCATGAAGATCGCGGTCCAGCCAAAGCCGAACAGGGTGAGCCAGCGGCTGCTGAACCCCTCCGCCTGCGCCGTGAGCAGGAAGATGAGCGGCAGGAACGCCTCGATCTCGCGGGTCAGGTTGCGTGCCAGAACGGCGCCACCGGTGAGCCGCCCGCCGTCGCGCGCCACGACGCGCAGCTTGAGCGCGCGCTT
Organism: Sphingomonas sp. CCH9-E2; assembly: GCF_001557215.1. Taxonomy (GTDB): domain Bacteria; phylum Pseudomonadota; class Alphaproteobacteria; order Sphingomonadales; family Sphingomonadaceae; genus Sphingomonas. Next base: position 776 of record NZ_LSJM01000045.1, read on the forward strand.
GCCGAGCGTTGCCGCGCGCCCACCACTTTCAAACAGGGTGAAATAGAAATTTCGCAGCAGGAAGAAGCCGAGCAGCCACAGGATCGCCGCGACGCTCGCCGATTGCTGGCTGGTCAGCAGACCCGCCGCTGCGATCGTCAGCGCGATCAGCGCGGCCAGCATGATCGCGGCGTCGATCGTGAATGCCGCCGCACGCGACCCCGCGCTCGCCAGCCGCAGATGCAGCACCGCACCCTCGGGCGTGACCAGCTCGCGGACCAGGCGATCCTTGCGATCAGCCATGGCGGCGGCGTCCGCCGAGCGTGAAATAGACGACCCAGATCGCGAACATCGTCGCAGCGATGGCGAAGCGCGCCGCGTCGGCGGTGATCAGCTGGCGCGCGAACCCTTCGAGCAGGCCGGCGACGAGCAGCATTATGACGACGCCGATCATTACCAGCGCCCCCCGGCGTCCCGCTGCACCGGCGGCGGCGAGGCGGCTGCGCTCGCCGGGGAAGGCGACGGCGCGACCGATATGCAGTCCCGCCGCTCCGGCAAGGATGATCGCGCTGAGTTCGGTCGAGCCGTGGATCATGAGCCAGCCGGTAAAGCCGACTCCCAGTCCCTTTGAGATGAACACGGCGTAGAAGGCGCCGACCATCACGCCGTTGCTCGCGATCAGGAGCAAGGTCGGGATGCCGAAGGCAAAGCCCAGCGCGAAGGCCAAGATCGAAATCTGGCTGTTATGCGTGAACAGAAAGGTCGCGAAGATTTCGAGGCCACCATGTTCGGGCGCGCCATAGATCGATTCGCGCAGTGTCTCGACGCTCGACTGCATGTTGCGGTCGCCGGCGAGTTCACTCGATACGATCGCGCCGAACCAGCCGGGATCGGCCATGACCAGGTAATATCCGGCCACCGCGCTGCCGATGAACAAGGCGGCGATGATCAGGATTTCGGGGACCATGCCCCGCACCGCCGCCGGCCAGCCGTGTGCGAAGAAGCCACCGAGCTGTTTCCAGAAGGAGTCGCGGCAGCCATAGAGGATGAAATAAGCGCGGGTGGACAGGCTCTCCAGATAGGCGATCATCGATCCGTCGAGCGAGGTTTCGCGCGCGATCGACAGCGCCGACAGGGTCGAGCGATAGAGGCGCGGCAGTTCGAACAGATCCTCGCTCGACAGGCGGCGCGGGGATTTCTTCTCGATCAGGTCGAGCATCGCTTCCAGCCGCTGCCAATCGGCTTCGCGTTCGGCGCGGAACTGGCTGACGCCAAAGACGGTGTTGCTCATGGCCGTTCGCGGTCCCGAACATAGCGCTCGGCGAGCGCGAGGGCGAGGTCGTCGGGCGCGGCTTCGAGCACGTCGATGCCGAGCCGCTTCAACCGCTCGATCACGATCCGCCGCTCGCGCAGCAGGGCATGGGCGACATTGGCGCGGATCACGTCGTCGGCGGTTTCGGGCCGCGCCTCCAGAAACGCCTCAAGCTCGATATCGCGGAACAGGACGAAGAGCAGGCGGTGGCGCTTGCGCATCCGTGCCGCCGCGCCGAGCATCAGTTCGGCGCTGGTCGGATCGGTGAATTCGCTGAACAGGATGATGAGGCTGCGGCGCTGGAGCCGCTGGTCGAGCGCGACGAGCGAGAGGGTGAAATTGCTCTCCTGCGCATCGTAATCGAGTTCGGCGGCGGTGCGATGCAGTGTCGCGAAGCCGCGCGCGCCGGTGATGCTGCCCGAATCCGCCGTCGGTCGCCCGGAAAAGCCGAACAGCCGCGCCGTATCGCCCGATTTGAGCGCGACGAACGCGGCGAGCAAGGCGGCAGAGACGGCGCGGTCGATGCGCGGGACGCCGGCAACCGGCTCGCTCATCGTGCGGCCGCAATCGACGGCGAAGACGACGCTGTTGTCGCGTTCGGTGCGATATTCGCGGGCGAGCAGCGAGAGGTGGCGGGCGGTCGCCTTCCAGTCGATCGCGCGGCGCTCCATGCCGGGCTGGAAATCGGTCAGCGCCTGAAATTCGGTACCATCGCCGCTTTCGGGTCGGATGCGCGTGCCGAACTGGCGGCTGCGCAGGAACTGGCGCATCCCCTGTTCGCGCACTGGGCGCAGGTCGGGAAGGATGCGGATGCTGTCATCGGTCGCGGCGCTGCGCTGGCGATAGGCGAGGCCGAGCGGGCCCGATGCGCGCGCCCAGATGCGGGAGAGTTTCGCGGTGCCGCGCCGGGCGGCGGTGTAGCGCAACATATTCTCCTCCCGCGTGCGGGAGGGGAGAGGGTCTAGCGGTGGCGAGACCTCAGCCGCGTAGGCGAGGCCCGGCGTCGCCCCGGCGAGCGCAACCGCTCCGCCGACGTCAACCGCGCTTGGCCCTTCAAGCCTCAGATCGGCGGCACGGATGCGCGACGCGAACAGTCCGTCGAGCAGCACCAGCAGCGCGACACCGAGCGCCCAGGCGACGGCGAGCAGCCAGCCGTCGGGACGCACGACGCCGAGCAGCAGCGCCATCGGCGCCGCCACCAGCGTCAGCGCGACCGCCCGCTGGGTCGGTACGATCAACGCGGTGCCTCGACCCGGTCGATCAGCTGGGCGACGATGTCGTCGGTGCGGCGGCCGTCGATTTCGGCGGCTGGCGAGAGCACGACGCGGTGGCGCAGCAGCGGTTGGGCGAGCAGCTTGACGTCATCGGGGATGACATAGTCGCGTCCTTCCAGTGCTGCGGCGGCGCGGGCCGCTGCGGCGAGCGCGGAGGCGGCGCGCGGCGATGCGCCGTGCGAGAGGTCGGCATGGTCGCGCGTCGCGCGGATCAGGTCGACGACATAGGCGATGATCTCGTCGGCCAGCCGCACGGTCAGCACGGTGTCGCTCGCCGCCTTGAGCGCGTCGGGGGTCGCGACCTGCTCGACGCCGCTGTCCTCGGGCCGGGGCGAGCCGGTGCGGGTGCCATATTGCGCGACAATCGCGCGCTCGGCCGCGGCATCGGGGTATTCGATCGCGAGCTTGAACAGGAAGCGGTCGAGCTGCGCTTCGGGCAGGGGATAGACGCCCTGCTGCTCGATCGGGTTCTGGGTCGCGACGACGGTGAAGCGATCGGACAGCTTCTCGGTCGTGCCGTCGATCGTAACCGCGCGTTCCTGCATCGCTTCGAGCAGGGCGGCCTGGGTCTTGGGCGGGGTGCGGTTGATTTCGTCGGCGAGCAGCAATTCGGTGAACACCGGACCGCGGCGGAGTTCGAAGCTCGAGCTCTGGAAGTTGAACAGGCTGGCGCCGACGATGTCGCCGGGCATCAGGTCCGGGGTGAACTGGATGCGACCGAAATCGAGCCCGAGCGTGCGCGCGAAGCTTTGCGCGAGCAGCGTCTTGGCGGTGCCGGGTGCGCCTTCGAGCAGGACATGGCCGCCCGAGAGCAATGCGATGGTGAGCAGGCGCGTCGCGGTTCCCTGACCGACCACGGCCTTGGCCACCTGAGCATCGATCGCCGCACCGAGGTTGCGGACGTCGTCGAGTGTCATGCCTTCACTTCCTTTCGCCAGTCATCCAGCGCCTGTGCAGCGTGGAGCAGTTCGGTTTCGGTTTTCGCGTCGCGCACCCGCTGCGCGGTTGCTGCATAGGGGGTAGCGGTCGGGATCGCGTCGAGTTGGGCGTCGAGCGCCTCGCCCTGAACGGTACGCGGCAGCGCGAGGCGGCGCGCAGCCCAGTCGCGGATCGCGTCGGCATAGGCGCTGCCCCCCTCGCGCGTGCGGCGGGCGCGGCGGGCAAGGCTGACGATATTGTCGATCAGCGCCGCCTTGCCGAACGGGACCGCGCGCTGTTCGCGGCGGACCGGGCCGAAGCGGACGAGCGTCGCGATCCCGGCGAGCAGCGCCGCGATCAGCAGTGCGATGCTGACTCCGGCAAAGGGCGGCTCGAACGCGAGCTGGAGCAGGTTGCGCCCGCCGCTGCCATAAGGGAGCATCGTGTCGAAGATCACCGTGCCGGGCGCTTGGGGGTCGAGGCCGGCGAGCATCGCCAGCGCGGCACGGGAATTGGCGCGATGCGACAGGCCGTGATTGTTGAGCAGATCCGGGTCGGCGAGGATGAAGATGTTCTTGCCCGGAATCTCCGCCAGCACCGCGCCGCCTTGGGGCGCGGCGATCAGTGGATAGAGCGTGTCGCCGCGCAGCGACTGGAGCGATTCCGGTGGACGAAAGGCAGGGATGGGCAGGCTGGTACGGACGACCAGCGGCCCGGGCTTTTCGCGCTCCACGCTGGCCTCTGCCACCGGAGCGAGCAGCGCTGCGATCCGCTCGGGCGGAAGCAAGCCGATCCGCTGTTCCCGGCGCGGCTGATTGCGTTGCGGCGCGGCGATCCATTTGGGCAGGACGATTAGCACCGGCGCGTTTGGCCCGGCCGCCTCGTCCAATGCCGCCTCCATCTCGGCGCGCGTGGTGCCGGCATTGGGCGTGAGGATCAGGATCCCTTCCTCCGGCCGGTCCGCCGGATCGGCCGACATGCTCACTTCCCCACCGGCCAGCTCGACCAGCTTGGTCAGTCCGTAAAAGCCGGTGGCGAAGCGCGAGGCGGGGCTGGGGATATTGCCGCGGTGACGGTCGATGCGGTCGCCATAGGCGCTGACCAGCAGGAAGCCGAGCGCGAGGATGAACCCCGCTGCGACCAGGATCAGCACCGTGCGGGTGCGGAAGGGGTTGGCGCTCTCGCTCATCGACCGAGCGCGAACGCTGCATAATCGGCGCGCGCGCGTTCCCAGTCGGCCTGCGCGAGCGGGTGACCGGCAAACAGGCTGCGCTCGACATCCGCAACGATGCGACCGAACACCGCGCGGGCGGCATCGGGCAGCGCCTCGATCCGGGCGATGTCGCGGCTGGTCCAGGACGGGCGCAGCGGATCGCCGCGCCAGCGTTCGATATCCTCGACGCTGCGGTGGAGCAGCAGGCGCACCGCTTCGTCATAGCGACCGGTCGCGGCGAGCTGGTCGGCTTCGACCAGCAGGGCGCGGGCGACCGATGCTTCGGGTGCCCAGCCGGGCGTCGCAACGGTCGGGTCACCCGACGCCAGTCGGTTGGCGAGCCAGGCGCGGAGCGGCGGAAAGATCGCGAAGGCTAGCGCGATCACCACCAATGCGATCGCAATCCACATGATCACGGTCCAGCCGCCGCCGACCCATTCGATGAAATTGCCGAGCGCGCGGAACACAGCCCGCAGCCATTCGGGCATTTCGCGCTGTTCCGGGATGAACCACGGGAAGTCGAATTGAATGCTCGCATCGCCCTTGAGCGTGCGATGCGCGGCGTCCGCGCTTGCGGGATCGCCAAACGGGGGCGCGGCGGGCTTAGCGGCCGCGCCATCGCGTGCAGCAGCGCTTGCGCCCTGTGCCGTCATTGCCCCTTGCCCCCCGCAACTGCTTCATACCCTTGGAGCAAATCGGCAAATTGCGCGCAACGCTTTTCGTCCCTAACGTCGCCGGAACGGCGCGACATTCGAGCGCGCGGCATCGGACAGGGAGATTTGCGCGTTGATCCGGATCATCATCGGCACGGCGGCGGCGGCGACGCTGGCGGCGTGCAGCGCTACGGCAGGCGGCAAGCCGCAAAGCGCATCGTCGGAGGCCCCCGCCAAAAAGGGGCCGGGTAAGAACAAGGGGTATGACCACAACCCCTATCCCTCGACCTACAAGCCCTATCCGGGCGTGCCGACGCTGTTGACCAATGTCACGATTTTGGACGGTGAAGGCGGCAGGATCGAGCGCGGCGCGGTGCTGTTCCGCGACGGCAAGATCGTCGAGGTCGGCCAGAGCATCGCCGCACCCGAGGGCACGACGGTGATCGACGGGGCTGGCAAATATGTGACCCCGGGCATCATCGACGTGCACAGCCATCTCGGTGATTATCCGACGCCCAGCGTGCAGGCGCATTCGGACGGCAATGAAGCGACCGGACCGGTCACCGCCGAAGTCTGGGCGGAACATAGCGTGTGGCCGCAGGACCCTGGTTTCAGCCGCGCGCTGGCCAATGGCGGCGTCACCACGCTGCAGATCCTGCCCGGTTCGGCGAACCTGTTCGGCGGGCGCAGCGTGACGCTCAAGAATGTCTATGCCCGCACGATGCAGGGGATGAAGTTCCCCGGCGCGCCCTATGGCCTCAAGATGGCGTGTGGTGAGAACCCCAAGCGCGTCTATGGCAGCAAGGGGCGGATGCCCTCGACCCGCATGGGCAATATCGCGGTCGACCGCCAGACCTGGGCGCGGGCGCAGGACTATAAGAAGCGCTGGGACCGCTATGAGGAAAATGGCGGCGAAGCGCCGTCGCGCGACATGGCGATGGACACGCTGCGCGGCGTGCTGGCGGGCGAGATCATCGTCCACAACCACTGCTATCGCGCCGACGAAATGGCCATCGTCCTCGATATGGCGAAGGAGTTCGGCTACAAGGTCGGCACCTTCCACCATGCAGTGGAGGCGTACAAGATCGCCGACCTGCTCAAGGCCAATGGCACCTGCGCCGCGGTGTGGGCGGACTGGTGGGGGTTCAAGATGGAGTCGTACGACGCCGTCTCCGAGAACCTCGCCATCCTCGAGCGCGAGGGCGCGTGCGGCATGATCCATTCGGACGACGCCAACGGCATCCAGCGGCTTAATCAGGAAATTGCGAAGGTCCGCGCTGCGGCCAAGCGCGCCGGCTTCGTCATCCCCGAGGAAATCGCGTGGAAATGGGCCGCGATCACGCCGGCCAAGGCGCTGGGCATCGACAACGTCACGGGCAGCCTGAAGCCCGGCAAGATGGCGGACGTGGTGCTGTGGAACGGCAATCCGTTCAGCGTCTACACCCGTCCCGAGAAGGTCTGGGTCGACGGCGCATTGCTGTTCGACATGTACAACCCCAAATTGCGGCCGGTATCCGACTTCGAACTCGGCCAGCCCGGATCGGGAGACGTGAAGTGAAGAAGCTCCTGATTGCAGCAGCGGCGATGGGCGCCGCATTCCCCGCCTCTGCGCAGACGGTGGCGGTGACCAATGCGCGTCTGGTGATCGGCGACGGTTCGGCTCCGGTCGAGGGTGGCACAGTGGTAGTGCGCGATGGCCGCGTGGTCGCTGCGGGCGCCGGCGTGGCAGTTCCAGCGGGCGTGCCGGTGATCGATGCTGGCGGGCGCTGGGTCACGCCGGGCCTGTTCGCCGGCTTCAGCAGGGTAGGGATTGTCGAGGTCGATGGCGTCAGCGAGACCGACGATAGCGCGGCCGGCAATTCCGTGTTCAACGCAGCGATCGACGTGTCGTCAGCGGTCAACCCCAAGACCAGCGCGATCACGGTGAACCGTGCCGAAGGCATCACCCGCGCGGTGGTCGCGCCCGAAGCGCGCGGATCGATCTTTGCCGGACAGGGCGCGGTCATCGACCTGGGTGCCGACATGGACGCGGTGAGCAAGCCGCGCGCATTCCAGTTCATGGTCTATGGCGAGGAGGGCGGGCGTCGCGCGGGGGGCAGCCGTCCTGCAGCGATCGCGATGCTCAAGAACATCCTGTTCGAAGTGCGCGACTATGCCCGCGCTCCGGCGAGCTTCGCCGATCGCGGCAAGGATGCGTTGCTGACCCGCGCCGATGCGCAGGCACTCGTGCCTGTCGTCACCGGCCAGGTGCCGCTGCTGGTGCATGTCGAGCGCGCGTCGGACATCTTGGTCGTGCTCGACCTCAAGCGTGAGGTGCCGGGGCTGAAGCTAGTCCTGGTCGGCGCCAATGAGGGGTGGACCGTCGCGCGGCAGATTGCGGCGGCGAAGGTGCCGGTGTTGGCATCGGCGCTGTCCGACCTGCCGGCATCGTTCGAACAGCTCGCCGCGACCCAGTCGAATATCGGCCGGATGCAGGCGGCCGGGGTGCTGGTCGGCATCGGCATGATCAATGACGATGAGGCGCGTCAGGCCCGGCTGATCAAGCAATATGCCGGCAATCTGGTCGCGTTGACCAAGGTGCCGGGCGCGTCCGGGCTCGATTGGGGTCAGGCGTTCGCAACGATCAGTTCCAAGCCCGCGGAGGCGATCGGCCTGGGCGGCGACTATGGCTCGCTGCGCCCCGGCCGCCGCGGCGATATCGTCATGTGGGACGGCGACCCGCTGGAGATCGGGACCGCCGCCGTGCGGGTATTCATCGACGGCATCGAACAGCCGATCGAGACGCGCCAGGATCAGTTGCGCAAACGCTATTTCGATCCGAAGGAAGGCGCCTTGCCCAAGGCGTATCAGCGCTGACCGTCCCCTTTCATCTTGGGTGCGTGGGGAACGCGCCGCGCCGTGCCGGGCGCCCGCGCGATCCCGCCAAATATGCGGCGATCGTCGAGGCGGCCCGGCAGGCGTTTTTCTCGCGCGGCTTCCATGCTGCGACGATCGAGGAGATCGCGGCGGCTGCAGGCGTGTCGAAGGTCACGGTCTATAGCCGGTTCGGCGACAAGGAGACGCTGTTCGAAGAAGTGATCCGCGCCGAGAGCGCCCGGATGTCCGAAGTGTTCGACGCGAGCGTTTCGGACCAGCGGTCGCTGGAGGAGCAGCTCAATGCCTATGGCGTTGCGCTGCTTACCTTCATGTTCAGTGAGGATCATGTCGCGATCGACCGGGTGTTGCTGAACGAAATCTCGCAGATTCCGACGCTCGCGCGACGCTTCTATGAAGCCGGGCCGGGCGTCTGCTTCGGCCGCCTGGCGGAGGTGTTGGCCGAAGCTGCGCGCCGGGGCGAGGTGGAGGTCGACGATCCGCACCTGGCTGCGCAGGATCTGTGCGGGCTGTGGAAGGGCGCGGCGGACATGGGGCTGAAGCTCGGCCTGGAGCCGCTGCCGTCGCCCGAGGCGATCCGAGCGCGGGTCGAGCGTGCAACGCGGCTGTTTCTCAAGATGATCGGATCGAAGCCGTGACGATCGGCGTTAAGCAGTGACGGAGGTGCAGACGATGCGGACGATGATGGCGATTGTAACAGGCGCGGCGCTGCTGGCCGGATGCGGTGGCGGCTCGGACACGGCCCCGAACCCGGCGGCATCGAAGACGCCGCTGGCGTTGAGCGAGACGCAGAAGAAGGTCGTGGCGCTGCCCAAGCGGTTGCAGGACGGCGTCATGCTTCGCGCGATCCGTGATGCGGGCCTGACGTGCCAGGCCGTGACCGAGCTGACCCGGGTCGAAACCCGCGCCGACCGCATCCGCTGGCGCGTGGTGTGCGATAACAGCGAGCCCTATGTGGTCGAAATCACCCCGGACGGAACGGCGCAGATTCGCAGCCGCAACTGAGCGTCAGCGAAGCCCGACACAAATAAGGGGGCGGTCGCGAGACCGCCCCCTTTTCAGTTGGGGTTCACAGGGTCAGAGACCGACGACACCGCCGTCGTTCTTGGTGATCACCACGACCGCCGAACGCGGGCGCGTGCCGGCCGGAGCGGTGCCAGTCGCCTGGGTCGCCGGCCAGCTGCTGTCCGGGGCGGCGGCGGTGCCGTCCTCGCCCGGATGCTGGATGCCGACGAACAGCGTGCGGCCGTCGGGCGTGGTATCGACGCCGGTGATCTCGCACCCGATCGGTCCGACCAGGAAGCGCTTGAGCGTCGCATCGGTGGCCAGCGCACCGCGGCGGGTTGCCTGGGTGCCGGTGGTGCCGCCATTGCCGCGATTGGTGATGGTGACCGCCGCGCCGTCGCCGGTGATCCCGGGGATCGCGAGCAGCATCTGGTTGTTGGTACGATCGGTGAAGGCACCGTCGTCGGTCTGGATCCACAGCAGCGGCTTGACCTGGCCACCCGGGTTGGTCGGGCGCGAGAACCACAGGCCGTCCGGGCTGGAGAAGTCGTTGTTCGCGGTGAGGCCCGAGATGTTGACGTCGCTGTTTGCGTCGACGGAGTCGGCACCGAACAGGTAGATATCCCATCCGAAGCTGAGTGCGGCGGGATCGTCGCCCACTTCGCGCAGGCGCAGGATGTGACCGTTCGGGTTTCCGAACTGGTTCGCCGCACCCTTGGGGTCGTTATAATGGCGCGGGTTGGCGGCGTCGGTGCCGGTGATCGGGCGCAGCGTCGCGTTGTTGTTGGTCAGGGTGAGGTAGATTTCACCGGTCACCGGGTTGGTCGCGGTCCATTCCGGGCGATCCATGCGCGTGGCGCCAACCGCGTCGGCGGCGAGACGGGCGTGCGTCAGAATGTCGGCCTGATCGGCGAAGACATATTCGGGATCGCTGCCCACGGCCGGGCGGTTCGGCACCTGACCGAACACCAGCGGGAGCCAGACGCCCGATCCGTTGGCATTGAAGCGCGCGACGTACAGCGTGCCGGAGTCGAGATATTTGTCGCCGATGGCGAGGCGATCGGTGGCCTGCGCGTCGCTGGCGGTCCAGGTCGCGTTCGACACGAACTTGTAGAAATATTCGCCGCGGGCGTCGTCGCCGAGATAGACGGCAAGCTTCTTGCCGGGCAGGAAGCTGCCGAACCATGCGCCTTCATGGCCCATGCGGCCGAGCGCGGTGCGCTTCCGCGGCGCCTTGGTCTTGTCATACGGGTCCAGCTCCACGCACCAGCCGAACTGGTTGGGCTCGTTGCGCCAGTCAGTGGTCGCCGAGCCGCCAACGGTCGCGCGTGCGTCCCAGCGACGGAACAGCGTGTTGGACGGGTCCGACGGGGTGACAGTGGACCAGCCATAGCCACCGGTGCTGCTGGTGACGCCGTAGCGGCGCAGCGCGACCAGTTCACGCGTCGTGCGCTGCGCATCGTCGCCGCTGCGACGGAAATAGCCCGCCCAGTTTTCTTCACAGGTAAGGTTGGTTCCCCACAGGGTGTGACCGTTGGCGCAGTTGTTGAGCGTGCCGCGACCTGCTGTGCCGTCGGTCGAATAGGGCGTGCGCAGCAGCGTCGATCCGCGCACGGGCCCGTTGAATACCATCGGCGTATTGGGGGTGATGCGGCGGTTGAAGGCCGAGTTCTGGACATAGGTCCAGGCGCGGTTTGCTCCCTCGACCACTTCAGTCACCGACACGCCATGCGCTTCGATTTCCTTGATGGCTTCGGCTTCGGGGCGCACGCCGCCGGGCGACGTCGGGCCAGCCGGATGGAGATACTGGACGTTCAGATTTTCGTGGTTCTGAACGATCAGGCCGCGCACCGAGCTGTTATCGTCGCGCGCGCCGGCCGCCGACAGGCCATACCAGTAGAGCGCGTCGCCATGGTCGCCGATGCGGTTGGCGAAATCGGTGTCGGTGCCGTCATTCTTGTACGCCGGCACGCCCGCAGCGATCGGATCGCCGAGGCGGGTCAGGACGGTCACCGAGTAGCCAGCCGGGACAGTGACGACGTCGTTGCGATTCTTGGCGATCGAGGTGAAGCCCATCTCGGCCGGCTCGATGGTGACCGAGACGCCTTCGATCGTGACCTGACCTGCGGTGTCGGTCGCGCGATATTCGAAGCGGACGGTGCTGTTGACCGAAACCGCTGGCGCAATGAACGACGGGGAGGTCGAGGTCGGGTTCACCAGCGTGACCGTCGGCCCCTGGGTCTGGACCCAGGCTGAGCTGATCGCGCCGTTATCGGTGACATTGGCGTTCAGCGTGACGACGCGACCGGCCTTGGTCGTGCCCGACGCGCCCACCGAAACGATGTTGGGGAAGGGATCGGAGCTCGATGCCGCACTGTCACAGCCGGCCAGCACTGCGCCGCCGAATACCGCCGCCGAAGCCGCCATCGCGCCCGAGCGCAGCGCCTGACGCCGCGAATAGCGCTGTTCGATCATCGCGTTGAGGCTGGGATTGTTGCTGGTGTTGGTATCGACGTCGCCATCGCTATAGGCGAAGCCGTGCGCAGTGAGTTCGGTCATGTCTGTGTCCCCTGAACCCAGGCCCCGTTCGGACCAGGTGCAGGATCGCTGTGGCCGCAGCGCTTTACGGCGTGATGCAGGTTTGCGGACGAACGCGTTGCGATTTCGCGGCAATTTCATGACTGCTGGGCAGGCGGCGGCGGTTTCGCTAGAGGCGACGCGATGACCGCACCCACGGACAGCCTGACCGATCGCCTGATCCGACGCACCATGCGCGCGACGCGGACGCGGCCGAAACTGGCGTTTGTACCGGATATCCGCCTCGCTTTGGCGCTGGCCGGGCTGGTCGCACTTGGCCCGTTGCTCACCATCGTCGGCGCGAAGGGGCTGCGCGCCGGGGTCGAGGCCGAGAACAAGGTGCTCGAGGCCCAGCTGCGGACCCGCACGGCACCCCAGGCAGCCCGCGATGCGGCGGCAGCGGAGCTGCGCGATGCCGTGCGTCGACCGGCATTGGTCGCGACGCTCGAGCGGTTGGCGCGCGCGCTGCCCGACGATGCCCGGCTGGTGTCGGCTGAACGCGACGCAAGCGGGGCGCTGAAGGCAGAGATTGCGACCAACGACCCGGATCTGCTGCGTGGCGCGCTGCGTGTCGATCCACTGCTCGCGGCGCTGCGGGAGGTTGGTCAGCGGCGGACACCGGACGCCCGGGTCGTCGTCATGTTGCGGACGCGCGCATGAGGCGGGGTAGCGTAGCGGCGGGCATCGTCGGTGGCGTGCTTGGGCTTGTGCTGCTGGCGGCTCCATTGGGCGATGCGCTCGGGGCCCTGTGGTCGGCGCGTCAGACCCGCGCCGATCTGACCGCCAGCCTGTCTGCGCCGCTGCCGCCGGTGCGCCCGCTGCTGGTCCCCGAACTCGGCATCACTGCAGCGAATCGCACCATCGCTGCGCGCACCCTCGCCACCACGCTTCGCGGGCGTGCGGCATCGGCGGGTGTGCTGGTCGAAGCGCTTGCACCCGTATCCGCGCCATCCAACCTCGCAGCGCTGCGCGTGCGCCTGTCGGGACAGGAAAAGGCGGTGATCGCGATGCTCGACGGGATCGAGCGCGGCACGCCGCTGGTTCGCTTCCGTAGCTGGCGCGCGACGGCGCTGGCCGATGGCGGGGTGCGGATCGAGGGCGAGGTGGTGGCGGCATGGGAATGAGCCGGACCGAGCTGCGATGGGTGATCGCGGTCGGCATCGCCACGGCACTCGTGCCGGTGATCGCGCTCTTCCCCTATGCGCATACGCCACGGCCAGAGCCGCGTCCCGCCGGCGCGCCGCTGGTGCCGCCGCCGCTGACAGCCCCGGCACGGGTGTTTGACCGCCCCCTGTTTGCCGCAGCCGAAGCCAGCACCGCGCCAGCCGACGCACCGGTACTGACAGGCATTGCCGGCCGCTTGAATCGCGACGCAGTGGCGCTGGTCCGCAGCGCCGATGGCAGCGCGCGGACGCTGGCGGTGGGCGAAAGCATCGATGGCTGGCGGCTCGAGAGCCTCGCCATCGATGCGGCGTTTTTCACGCGCGGGCGCGAGCGGGTGCGCGTGGCGATGCAGGGTGAGAGCGGCGATGGGGCCGCTCAAATCCCCGAGGATCAGTAAATCCCGTCAATCTCCAGCGTCAGCCGGGGCTGCAGCGGCTTGAGCAGCAGGTTGCTCGGCGAATTGAGGTCGAGTTCCTCGGCGCGGAGGCGCGCATATTTGGCCTTGGCGATGGCGGAGGCGTCCTCGCCATTGCGCAGGATCGTCGGCTTGAGGAAGATGAACAGCGTCCGCTTCTGGCGGCTCTCGCGGCGCGCCTTGAACAACTCGCCGAGGATCGGGATGTCGCCCAGGATCGGCACCTGGCTCTTCACCTGACCATAATCGTCCGAGGTGAGGCCGCCGAGCACGATCGTCTGACCATTGTCGGCGAGCACGGTCGTGGTGATTGCGCGGCGATTGGTGATCAGATCGGTCGCCTGGGTCAGCTGGGTTGCGGCGATCGACGAAGCTTCCTGTACGACCTCAAGCCGGATCGTGTCGCCGGCGTTGATGCGGGGCAGCACCTTGAGCGTGATGCCGACATCCTTGCGCTCGATCGACGTGTAGGGGCGAACGTTGCTCGAGTCAGTCAGGATCGATCCCGTGACGAACGGCACCTCCTGCGCCACAACGAACTCGCCGACCTTGTTGTCGAGCGTCGTGATCTGGGGCGTCGAGAGCAGGTTCGACTTGGTCGAGGTGCCGAGCGCCTGAACAAGGATCGAGAAGTCGTTGCCGATCGCGACGTTACCGGTGAAGCCCTGGCCGAGGATCGACCCGGCGGGGACGCCGAGCGCGGTCAGAATTGCGCCGAGCGAGGGGCCGGCGGTGGTGAACGATGTCCCTGCGCCCTCGACCCGATTGAGCGCTGCGCCGCTGGTGCCGAGCTGGACTGCCAGCGCCTCTGCCTCCTCGCCGGTGATTTCGGCGATGGCGGCTTCGATCAGCACCTGTGGGCGGCGGACGTCGAGGTCGGTGATCAGCCCTTCGAGCGCGGCAATCGCGCTGGGAGTGCCGCGCACAACGACGGCATTGATGTCGGGCGAGGGCTGCACGGTCAGCTCGGGCGTCGAAAAGCCTTGCGGCGTCGCTTCCTGCTGCTGGCCAAGCTGGGCCGACTGCGCGGTCGCGGCCGCTGCTGCCGTCGCGGCAGTTTCGGCGGAGCTGGTCCCGCCCGAAGCGATCAGGCCCCCGAGGACGCCGGTCGGGCTGCGGGGGTTGTTGCGCGATCCCGACAGGCTCCGCGCGACCGGGTTGGTGGTGGTTGCTTCCTGACCCAGGATGCCGCGCAGCACTTCGGTGACCGACTCGGCATCGGCATAGTTCAGGCGGAACACCCGCGTCATCGGAGTCGCGCCGCCGGGGGCGTCGAGCGAGGCGGCCATGCGGCGGGCATCGGCAACGGCGGCGGGCGATCCGCGCACGATGATCGTGTTGCTGCGCGCATCCGCCGCGACGCGCGCACCGCCCGAGGCCGCGTCGCCCAGCACGGTCTGAAGCGCCTGCGCCACTTCCGGCGCGCTGCCGTTGCGCAGGGTGATCGTGGCGAAGGTCATGCCGCTGCCATTGCCGTCGAGCGAGCGCAGGATCGCCTCCACGCGGCGGACATTGTCGGCATAGTCGGTGACGACGACGGCGTTGGGCTGAGCCAGCGGTTCGACGCTGCCGAAGCTGGCGACCAGCGGACGGACGACACGGGCGGCCTCGGCGGAGGGCACGTTGGACAGGCGGATCATCCGCGTCACCAGTTCCTGCCCCGATGCCGAGCGCGACGAGACGCCGCCGTCGCGCACCGCGTTGCTGGCCGGCACGATGCGCCAGGCGCGTCCGGAGCGGACCGCGGCAAAGCCATTGGCGCGCAGGACCGACAGGAACAGCTCCCACACGCCCGCCGAGGTCAGCGGAGTGGCGGAAGTGACGGTGACGCTGCCCTTCACCGCCGGGTCCAGGATCAGCGTGCGGCCGGTGAGGCGCGAGATCTGATCGGCAACGTCCGCGATCTCGACCCCGCGCATGTTGACGACGATGTCGGCGCTATCGGCCTGGGCGGCCAGCACCGGCTGGGCGGTCATGGCGGCGAGCGCGATTGCGAGAGCGGTCTTGCGGATCATGTGCGGCACAATGACTTCCCTAGCGGGTCGGGATGGTCAGCGTCACGGGCTTTCCATCGCGGGTGATCTGGACTTGGACGGAGCCGCGGCTTTGCGCGGCGGCAAAGGCGGACGCGGCGCTTGCGGGGCTGGTCAGCGGGGTCCCGCCGATCGAGGTGATGACGTCGCCGCTCTGCAGACCGGGCGGGGCGTTGGCGCCGACCTGCATCCCGCCGCCGGGGGCGGGGGTCATCGCGGCGAGCGCGGCTGCAGCGCCAGCGGGCGCGGCGGCGGGCGCCGCAGCCGCAGGTGGCGGCGCTGGTGGAGCGGCGGCCTTTTGCTGCTGCTCGGTCGTCAGCGCGGGATCGGGAAAGGCGAGATATTCGATCCGGCCCGCGACGCGCAGGATCACGCGGTCGCGCAGGATCCCCTCGATCGTGCCGCCGCCGGGGGCTTCACCGATGCGAAAGGGCTTGGCCGGCTCGCCGCTCACTTCGATATAGGCGACGGAGAGTGCAGCGGGGCTGGCGGCGAACACGCCCTTGAGCTTGAGCGGCAATGCGGTCGGCTGGCTCGCGTCGGTCGCGGCGCCCTTGCCGAAGGGTGCGAAGGCGAGGGCGGGGGTGATGTCGGCGGTGACCGCGACGGGGCGTGCGCCCGACGGGATGGTGACCGCGCCCGTGCTGGCATGGCCCGCGATCCGCCAGGTGAGGCCGGCAAGCGCGATCGCGACCGAGACGACGACTGCGCCGGTGACGAGATCGAGCGTCGTGCGCGCCTGACGCGGCGAGAGGTCGGGGAAGCGGATCATGTCCGTGCGCCCTCCACGAAGCCGTCGAGCGATGCAAGCGGCGAACGTTCGCCCTCTGGAATCACCTGGATGCGGACCTTGTCGATCGCGGGGTCTTCGGTGCGGGTGCGGGCGACTTCGACCTGCCATTGCTGGCCGAGCAGTTCGACCTGCTTCTGTGCAGCGGCGGGGTCGGCGAGCTGGAGTTCGGCAAGGCGATTCTCGGCCACCCACATCGCGGCGGCGCGGCGTTCGAGGCCGCGGGTCGAATCGACATGGCTCTCGACCGCGCGGACGAGGCCAACGGTGGCGATGGCGAGCACAGCGAGGGCGACCAGCGCCTCGATCAGCGAGAAGCCGTCGTCGGTCTTCACGAGGCTTTGGCCCGGCTGGCGGTGGCGGTCACGCCGTCATAGCGGACGATCCACACCTGCTCGCCATTGCTGATCGTCGCGTTGAGCGGCTTGCCCGAGCCATCCACGCCCATCATCACCGGGGGCGTCACGTCGAGTTCTACGGCGATTCCCCCGGGCAGGCGGTGGAAGGCGAGGCCATCGGAGAGCGGCGCCATCGATCCGTCGCGGCCGACCGCAGCGAACCCGTAGCCGTCCTTTTCGACAGTGAAGGCGATGATGCGGTCGCCGATCATCGCATCGTCGGCGGCAGCCTGAAGCCGCAGGGCGAGGCGGCGCGCTTCGGTTTCGACCGAGGGGGCGCGGGTGGCCGAGCCGATGCCGAGCGCGACTCCGCCCGCTGCAACGCCGATGATGACGAGCACGATCAGCATTTCGATGAGCGTCATGCCGCGCTCACCGGTGCCGATGCTGCCCCCACGCATGTGCCTTATCCGCCCTTGGCGGGCGTCTGGGCCGCGTCGCGCGAATCGAGGTCGGCATCGAGATCGGTGCCGCCGGGCTTGCCGTCGCGCCCCAGCGACTTGAGCTCGAAGCTGCTGCCGGTCGAAACATAGGTGTAGGGGTTGCCCCAGGCGTCGACCGGAGCCGACTTCACATAGCCGCCATCGGGCCAGGCGGTGGGGAGGGGCGGGGTGGTCGGCTTTTCGACCAGCGCCTTCAGCCCCTGTTCGGTCGTCGGATACTGGCCATTGTCGAGCCGATAGGTGGTGAGCGCACTCGAGAGGGTGACGAGGTTGGTCTTCGTTGTGGTCACGCGTGCCTGATCGGGGCGGCCAACGACGTTCATCGTCACCAGTCCCGCGACAATCGCGATGATGACGAGGACGACGATCATCTCCAACAGGGTGAGGCCCGCCTCGCCGTGCGGAACCGCCGGACGCTTGCTCTTCGCGGCATCGACTGCCACGGTGTCATCGAACTGTTTCAAAACTATGCGCATCGCGGCCCCATGCGTCCCCATCGTGAAAGCCATGTTACAGCCGGAGCACCCCACAGCATGACCGGCCAAGCCATTTCGAGCGCCACGGAATCCCGCGCCACCGGCGTGTGGACGCTGGTGGGCGGTCGCGCGATCATAGCCGAGCCTGAAGGCCCTGCAACCATCCTCGTCCCGAGCGAATCGGTATTGCTGCTGCGCGTCGCCCTACCGCTGCCGAGTCGCGCGAAGCGGGTCGAGGCGCTGCCGTTCGCGATCGAGGACCGGATCGCCGACCCGATCGAGTCGGTGCATATCGCGCTGGGGGCAGAGATTGCGCCGCAGACCTATCTGGTGGCGGTTGTGCGCCATGCGCAGATGGCGGCGTGGGTCGAGGCGGCCGAACTGGGCGGGCTGGGCCATGCCGCGATCGTGCCCGATGCTCTGGCCCTGCCTGTGCCGGAAGCGGGCGAGTGGGTTGCCGAGGCCCGCGACGGTCGGGTGCTGGTGCGCAGCGGCGACGGCACCGGATTTGCGCTGCCCACCGCGCTGGTTGGTCCGGCATGGGAGCGGGCGGGGCGTCCGCGCATCTGGACGGTCGGCGCACATCCGATCGGCGAGTTGCCTCAGGCGCTCTGGACCGGTGGAGGTGGGTTGACCGATCGGCTGGCCACCCCCGCGATCGATCTCAGGCAGGGTCTGTATGCGCGGCGCGCGGCAGCGGGCAGCAGCTGGAAGAAGCGGCTGGCATGGATCGCGGCCGCGGGGATCGCCGCGCATGTCGTGATCGCAGCGGCGGATGCCGTGATGCTGCGCGTGATTGCCGAGCGTCGGGCCGAGGATGTGCGATCGGCCGTGGCGCAGGCTGCCCCCGGGGCCAATCTCTCCGGCGATCTGGAGGCGTCGGTGGTCGGCATGCTGCCCGTTGCGGGTCCGCCGCCGGGCAAGTTCGTGCCCGCCGTCACCGCTGCGTCACGCGCACTTGCCCCGCTATCGAGCGTGGTCACCGCCCGGGCGATGCGGTTTGAGGGCAATGCGCTGATACTCGAGATCGAGCCGGGGCCACCCGACCTGCCCGAGCGCGTCCGCGCGGCATTTCGCGCAGCTGCGGTTGCGGCGCAGGTTGGTGCAGGGGCGGATGGCGCCATTCGCGTAACGGTGACGGCATGAAGATCGAACGTTCACCGACTATCGACGCGGCGGTGCTCCGGCTGTCCACGTGGTGGAACGGGCTGGCCCCGCGTGAGCGGGTGCTGGTCGGCACGCTCGGTGTGTTGCTGGGCGGGCTGGTGCTGGTGTTCGGGATCGTCAAGCCGCTGCAGGGCGCGCGCGCCGATGCGATCGCCGATATCCGCAGCCATGAGACGCTGGCGGCGCGTGTGCGTGCGGCGGGAACCTTGGTCGCGCCGGGCACTCAGCCCAAACTGGCCGATGGCCCCCCGATCGAAGCGGCACAGGCGGCGGCGAGCGCTGCGGGACTGACGGTAACGCTGACGCCCGGTGGGGCGGGTGCGACCGGGCAGGTGGCGGAAGCCAGCTATGAAGCCGTGGTCGGCTGGATCGCGGCGGTCGAGCGCACGACGGTGTTGCGCGCGCGGCGGGTCGACTTGACCAAGGGCAGCGCCCCGGGCCGCGTGAGCGCGAACGTGGAGTTCGGCCAGTGAATGCGGTGACGATGGATTTGCCGAGCCTGCCCTATAGCTATGCGCGCAATCATGGCGTGGTGCTGCGGGTCGGGGCGGATGGGGTGGAATGCCTGCATCGCCCCGACGCGGCGCTCGATGCGCTGCTCGAAGTCCAGCGGATCGCCCCGGGCGTGCGCTTCGTCCCCGTAGCCGATGGCGCGTTCGACCAGGCGCTGGCGGCCAGCTATTCGGGCAGTGCGGGCGCTGCGGCGGAGCTGGATCTAGGCGGCATGGACCTCGCCGCGCTGGCGGACAGCGCGGCGGCGGTCGATGATTTGCTCGATTCGCGCGACGATTCGCCGGTGATCCGTCTGATCAACGCGCTGTTGCTGGAGGCGGTGAAGGAAGGCGCGTCGGACGTGCATGTCGAGACGCAGGAAAAGCGCGTCGTCGTGCGCTTTCGCATCGATGGCGTGCTGCGCGACAAATTGGAGCCGCGCCGCGAGCTGGCACCGCTGCTGGTCAGCCGCATCAAGGTGATGGCGAAGCTCGACATTGCCGAAAAGCGCGTGCCGCAGGATGGGCGCGTGACGCTGCGGATCGGCGGGCATGATGTCGATGCGCGCGTGTCCACCATCCCGACCCAGCATGGCGAGCGGGTGGTGATGCGCTTGCTGGAAAAGGGCTCGCTCAGCCTCGACATGGAGGCGCTGGGGATGAGCCAGCGCGACCGCGACGTGTTCGCGCGCCTGCTCGAACGGCCGCACGGCATGCTGCTCGTCACCGGCCCGACCGGATCGGGCAAGACGACCAGCCTCTACGCCGCGCTCCACCGGCTGAACGACCGGAAACGCAACATCATGACGGTGGAAGATCCGATCGAATATGAACTTGCCGGGGTCGCGCAGACTCAGGTGAATACGCGGACCGGCATGACCTTTGCGCGCGGGCTGCGGGCGATCCTGCGTCAGGACCCCGATGTCATCATGGTCGGCGAGATCCGCGATCAGGAAACGGCGGAGGTCGCGGTGCGATCGGCGATGACCGGGCATTTCGTGTTGTCGACGCTGCATACGAACAGCGCCGTCGGATCGGTCACGCGGCTGATCGACATGGGGGTCGAGCGCTATCTGCTCGCGCCGATGCTGGTCGGCGTCGCGGCGCAGCGGCTGGTGCGGCGGTTGTGCCCCAGCTGTCGGCGGCAGGATGTCGCCAGCGAGGGCGATTCGCTGTTGCTGGGTGGTGCGCTCAAGCCGGGCAAGAAGCTGTGGCGCGCGGTCGGATGCGAGGATTGCCACGGCGACGGCTATCGCGGCCGGGCCGGCATCTATGAAGTGGTGTCGATCGACGACAAGCTCCAGGCGATGATCCATGAGGGCGCATCCGAGGCGGAGATCGAGGCGTATGCGCGGCGCAGCAACCCTTCGTTGCTCGACGATGGCGTCGACAAGGTGCGCGCCGGGATCACCACCGTCGAAGAAGTGGCGCGCGTGGTGAGGGACGAAGCCTAGTGCCCGCCTTCACCTATCGCGCCGCCGACCGCAGCGGCGCGCAGAAAAAGGGTGTTGTCGACGCCTCCAGCCCCGCCGCCGCCCGCGCGCTGCTGCGCGATCAGGGGCTGTTGCCGCTGGCGGTCGAGGCGGCGGGGGAGCGGCGGTCGGTGGGGAGCATCCAGCTGCCCAGGCTGGGCCGATCCGGCATGAGCGCGCGCGAACTGGCGACGGCGACGCGGCAGATTGCGACGCTGGTCGGCTCCGACATCCCGGTTGAGGAAGCGCTGCGGCTCGCGGCGAATCAGTCGGAGACGCAGCGGGTGTCGGCGATCCTGATGGAGGTGCGTGGCGCGATCCTCGATGGGCGCAGCTTTGCCAGTGCATTGTCAACGCATCCCAAGACCTTTCCCGAATTCTACCGCGCATCGGTCGCGGCGGGGGAGGCGTCGGGCAAGCTGACTGATGTGCTCGGGCACCTCGCCCATTTCGTCGAGAACCGGCAGGCGAATGCGCAGAAGCTGCAGCTGGCGCTGCTTTATCCCGGGCTGCTGGCGACGGTATCGCTTGGCGTCATCGTCCTGCTGCTGGTCTATGTCATCCCGGACATCGTCAATGTGTTCGTGTCGCGCGGGACCGACCTGCCGCTGCTGACCCGTGTCCTGATTGCGGTGTCGGGGTTCCTGCAGGCGTGGGGACTGTACCTGCTGATCGCGGGGCTGCTGGCCTATCTCGCCTTCAACCGCTGGGCGGCGATCCCGGCGAACAAGCTGAAGGTGCATCGGGGCTTCACCGAACGCTGGCCGTTCAAGCGCTTCTCCCGCCAGCATAATGCCGCGCGTTTTGCGGGCAGCCTGGCGACATTGGTCGAGAGCGCGGTGCCGCTGGTCGATGCGCTGCACGCTGCGGCGGCGGTGACGCCGAACCTGTGGGTGCGGGCGCGAGCGATGCACGTCGCGGCGCGGGTGCGCGAAGGCATCAGCCTGCGCGCAGCGATGGCGGAGGCGGGCGTGTTCCCGCTGATGCTGACCGCGATCGTCGCGTCGGGTGAGGCATCGGGGAAGCTGGGACCGGCTTTGTCGCGCGCTGCCGATGAGCTCGACAGGGAGCTTGACGCCATCACGACTGCGCTGGTCGCGCTGGTCGAGCCGATGGTGCTGTTGCTCATGGGTGGGATGGTGCTGATGATGGTGCTGGCCATCCTGCTGCCGATCATCAATCTGAATGATCTGGTGACGTTGTAGCGGCTGTGGGCCCGCCATCCATCTCTCCTCCGTCACCCTGAACTTGTTTTAGGGGCCACCGTTCCCAAGGCGACGCGGTCGCTGGTGGCACGGTGGATGCTGAAACGAGTTCAGCATCACGGAATTAGAGGGGGGCTTAAAGCTCCCCGGCCATGCTCGCCCCGGCGGGCAGCCCGGCGAAGGGCAGGATGCGCGCGCCCTCCGGGGTCATGCGGATCGTGAGCTGGCCGTCCTCGCTGAGCGTCGCGGTCATCAGGATCTGGCGCTGCTGGGCGCGGGGGGTGAGGCGGATCTGAGTGGTGTTACCGATCTTTTCGGAGACCAGCAGCAGCGGCGGGACGGGGACCGGTGCGCCGCCGCCCTTAGGGGTGCAGGTGCCGGCGTCAGTGGTCAGGCGCCCGTCGATGCCCTGGCTCGACCCGCCGACCGCGATCCGGTCGAACTCGAGCTGCATGACCATGTCGCAGGTGAAGGGGAGGTTGGGCTGGAGCGCCTGAAGCAGCGTCGCATGCGCGCTGCCGCTGACCTTGTCGAGCACCGTGCTGCTGAACCCGGCGAGTGCCCGGCCGCCCATGTCGGTGTCGGGGCCGGTCGCGGTCCAGTCCGCCGCGAAGCCGAGGCTGGTGAGCGAACGCAGCGGCGCCCAATGCCATTCGAACTTGCTGCCGCCCGCGACGCCGACCTCGCCATTCCATACCGTTCCGGCGACGCCGGTGCGCCACGGGCGGTTCTTGACGATCACGCTGGCGGGCATGGTCGCGACCATGGCGAGGGCATAAGCGGCTATGCCCAGCGCGACGAAGACGGTAAGACGCCGGCGAGCCGACCAGGATGCCCGTGAAAATGCCGCCGATTCGACGCCGTGCGCTACTGACCGCTCTGGGATCGGGGCTGGTATTGCCGTCGGCATTGGTTGCTGGTCCCTCTGTCTTCGCGGCCGACAAGGTCAAGCGTGACAAGCGGCCGGTGGCGTTGCTGCTGCCCCTGTCAGGGCCGCGCGCCGCGCTGGGCCTTAGCATGCGTCAGGGCGTGTTGCTCGCTGATTCTGGGCCGGAACTCACCGCCTATGATACCGGCGGGACGCCCGAAGGCGCGGCGCTGGCGGCGCGCAACGCGCTGAAGGCCAAGGCTGCGATGATCCTGGGGCCGGTGACCGCCGAGGAACTGAACGCGGTGACGGCTGCGGTTGCGCGGCGGGTGCCGGTGATCGCCTTTACCAACAATGCGGTCGCGCGCGGGCCGGGCAGTTTCGTGTTCGGGATTACCCCGGCACAGGTGACCAGCGCGGTGCTGCGCTATGCCCGATCGCGCGGGGTGCGCAGTGTGGTGGTGGTCGACGACGGATCGCCATGGAGCGTTGCGGCGGCGCTGGCGGCGGGCAAGATGCAAAGCGAGGTCGGGCTGGACGTGCGGTCGCTGACCGTGGTCGAGGGCCAGCCTTTGCCAGCCGCCGGGGATGCACCGGACGCGGTACTGTTGCCGGGGAGCAGCGAGACGGTGCTGGCGGCGGCGCGCAACCTGAAGGGCACGGGCGTGCAGTTGCTGGGTACGGTCCAGGCGCTCGATCATCGGCCGGCGGCGCTCGAGACGCTGGACGGTGCGTGGATCGCCAGCCCCGACCCAGCGGCATTCGGCAAATTCGCCGCAGAGTTCCGGTCACGCCATGGCGGCACGCCGGGGGCGCTGTCGGCGCTGGCCTATGACGCCGGCGGGGTGGTCAAGGTTTTGCGAAGCAAGGGCGCGCTCGATGAGGCGGCGTTGCTGGCCGAGACCAGCTACCCCTGTATCACGGGCAATGCGCGCTTTCGCAGCGATGGCAGCGTCGCGCGCGAGCTGGCGATCCTGGTCGCCGGGGCGCAGGGCTATGCGCCGGTGGCGGTGAGCCTGGGGGCGTGAACGCGGCAATGCCGTCGCCCCGGCGTAGGCCGGGACCGCTAGAGGCATCGCTGGACGAGCCATCGGGCGGCCCCGGCCTCCGCCGGGGCGACGAAGGTTTTACCCTGCTCGAACTCATCATCTCGCTGGGCCTGTTTGCGCTGATCGCGGTGGCGGGGCTGACGTTGCTCAACAGTGTGATGACGACGCAGGAGCGGACCGAGGGGCGGCTCGACCGGACGGCGGCGATCCAGCGGACGATGTTCGTGCTGCAGAGCGACCTTGACCAGATTACGCGCGGTGCGGTGAGCGGTGGGGGGAGCAATGTCGCTTTCACCCGCGTTGCTGCGGGGATGGGCGGGCCTCCAGTGCCGTTGCGCTATGCCGCGGCGGGTGGGGCGCTGGTGCGGGCCGCGCCGCAGCCGCAGTTGTTGCTGACCGGGGTGAGCGGCGTGCGCTGGCGCTTTCTCGACGGACAGCGCTGGGTCGATCGCTGGCCGCCGAATGACGAGCGCAAGGACGAGTGGCCGCGCGCGGTGCAGGTCGAGATGCAGTTGGCGGGCGAGCGCGGGCCGCAGGGGACGTTGCGCCGCGTGGTCGCGCTGCCGGTCAGGCCGCAGGACGAAGCGCAATGACCCGGCGCGACGACGAACAGGGCATGATCCTAGTCAATGTGCTGATGTTCGTCGCCATTGCGAGCGGGCTGGTGCTGCTGATGATCGGGCGCGAGGAGCTGGCGCTCGACCGCGCGCTGCGTAGCCGGGAGGCGGCGCGGGCGGCGGCGATCGTGCGCGGGGGCGAGCTGTCGGCGATCTCGGCGCTTCAGCGCGATGCGCTGGCGGCACCGCAGGTCGATCATGCGGGCGAGGAGTGGGCGTCGATCGGGGCCAACGGTGCGACCATCGATGGGGGCATTTTCGACCTGGCGGTCAGCGATGCCGAGGGGCGGTTCAACGTCAACATGCTGCGTAGCGGTGATGCGGTGCCGGTGATCCTGTTCCAGAAACTCGCGCGGATCGCGGGGCTGGACGAGCAGCAGGCGGTCGAGGCGATAGCCTATATCCGCACGCAAGGCCCGGTCAGCGATGTGCGGCCGATCCGGCTGATCCCGGGTGCGGACCCGGCGGCGATTGCGCGGCTGGAGCGGATGGTCACGGCGCTGCCGGGCAAGACGACGATCAACCTGAATGCGGCGGATCAGGAGCTGCTGGCGTTCCTGATCGGCGATCCGGTCGCGGCCGAGCGGATCGTGGCGATCCGCAAGCGCAACGGGCAGATCACGTTGCGCGACCTGTCCGACCTCAAGGTCAGCCAGCCACCGGGGACGGCGTTCAGCTCCAACACCTATTGGGTTCGCGTGCGGGCGAAGATCGGCGACACGGTGCAGCAGGGGGCGACGCTGATCCAGCGGCGGAAAGCGGTGGATGGGGCGGTGACGACGGTGCCGGTCGCGCGCTGGCGCAACGCCGCGCTGCCGCCAGAGGCGCCGGCGCTGGCCGGCGGGTGAAGTTTACGCGGAGCGTTACACGACTGACCTTCGGCCCTTGCAATCGATGATATGAAGTATCATCTGCGCCGCTTGTACCGGAGTAGGCGATGCGGGCGCGGTTGGTGAGTTGGTTCGACGGATTGGCAGTGGGCGCGTCCGTGCTGTGCCTGATCCACTGCCTGGCGCTGCCTATCGTGATCGCCGCATTGCCCGCGCTGGCCGCGCGGCTCGATCTGGGCGAGGGGTTTCACCTTGGCGTGCTGGCGTTTGCGCTGCCGGTCAGCGCGGTTGCGCTGGGCGAGGGCTGGCGGCGGCATCGCGGGCTGACGCCGTTGTTTGTGGGCGCGGCGGGGTTGGTGCTGCTGGCGGCGGGGCTGGCGTTCGAGGAGTGGGTCGCGGTCGAGACGGGCGTGACGGTGGCTGGGAGCCTGTTGCTGGCCGGGGCGCATGTGGCGAACTGGCGGGGGCGGGGTTTGGTCGCCGCCTCGGCACGTGGGTCTCGGTGAGACTTGGCGGCCCCACCCCAACCCCTCCCCTGAAGGGGGGGCTAAGAAGGCACTATTGACATTCCTGTAAGTTAATTCACTCTCCCGGAAAGACAGAATCCGGGAGAGTATCGCCATGGCCACCCTTGCCGCCGAAACCACGCCCATGGTCGATCCGCTCGACGTCACACGGGCGGAACTCTACCGCGACGATACCTGGCACGAACCCTTCCGCCAGCTGCGCGCCGAGGCCCCGGTGTACAAGTGCGAGAATAGCGGGTTCGGGCCCTATTGGTCGATCTCGACCTACAAGCCGATCGTCGAGGTTGAATCGCTGCCCGAGCTCTACTCGTCCGAAGCGGGCGGAATCGTCGTGGCCGACCTGATGCCCGAGGACATCCGCATGCCGATGTTCATCGCGATGGACCGGCCGAAGCATACCGGCCAGCGCCGCACCGTCGCCCCCGCCTTCACGCCGAGCGAGATGCTGCGCATGACCGGCGACATCCGCCAGCGCACCGCCGAGATCCTCGATGGCCTGCCGATCGGCGAGACATTCGACTGGGTCGACCGCGTGTCGATCGAGCTGACGACACAGATGCTGGCGCTGCTGTTCGACTTTCCGTGGGAGGAGCGGCGCAAGCTGACCTATTGGTCCGACTGGGCCGGCGATATCGAGATCGCCAAGGACCCGGTGAAGAAGGAGGAACGGCGCGAGATCCTGTTCCAGTGTGCGGCGGAGTTCGGCGCGCTGTGGAACAGCAAGGTCGGCAAGGAGCCGACGCCGGACCTGATTTCGATGATGATCCATTCCGACGCGATGAAGGAGATGGATCAGTTCGAATTCCTGGGCAATTTGATCCTCCTCATCGTCGGCGGCAACGACACCACGCGCAATTCGATGAGCGCCTATGCCTGGGCGCTGGAGCAGTTTCCGGATCAGCGCGCGAAGCTGGAGGCCGATCCGTCGCTGATCGCCAATGCGACGCAGGAGATCATCCGCTGGCAGACCCCGCTGGCGCATATGCGCCGCACCGCGACCGCCGACGCCGAGCTGATGGGGCAGCAGATCAAGGCGGGCGACAAGCTCGTCCTATGGTATCTGTCGGCCAATCGCGACGAGAGCGTGTTCGAGCGGCCGGACGAGATCATCGTCGACCGCGCCAATGCCCGGCGGCATCTGGCGTTCGGCCATGGCATCCACCGCTGCGTCGGCGCGCGGCTCGCGGAGCTGCAGATCGGCGTGCTGATGGAGGAAATGGCGAAGCGCCGCCTGCGCCCGAACGTCGTCGCGGAGCCGGAACGCGTCGCGGCCTGCTTCGTCCATGGCTACAAGGCGATGCCGGTGGAGCTTAGTCGCTACTGACGCGCCCGCGGTGAAACCTTTCGGCGACTGGCACCGTATCTAGGGCTGAGGAGAAGCAGGATGCGGGTTCATCGTCGTCAGTTCATCGGGGTCGTCGGCACGGCGATGATCGTCGGGTGCAGCCCGGACGAGAGCGAGGCGGCGGCGCAGAAATTCGAGTTCACCCTGACCGATGCCGAATGGCGCAAGCGGCTGACCCCGGCGCAATATCGCATCCTGCGGCAGGAAGGGACCGAGCGGGCCGGGACCAGTCCGCTTAACAAGGAAAAGCGCGCGGGCATCTTTGCCTGTGCCGGGTGCGGGCTGCCGCTCTATTCGTCGAAGACCAAATATGACAGCGGCACCGGCTGGCCGAGCTTCTGGCAGCCGCTGAACAATGCGGTGCGGACCAAGTCGGATTTCTCGCTGGGCATGGCGCGGACCGAGGTGATCTGTCGCCGCTGTGGCGGGCACCTTGGCCATGTGTTCGACGACGGGCCGCCGCCGACCGGCAAGCGGCATTGCATCAACGGGCTGGCGCTGAACTTCAGGCCGGCCTGACGCTCACTTCTGGAGCGAGGTTTCGATCCCGAACATCGACAGGTCGACCTGTGCGATGGTGACATTGTCGAACGGGGTAGCGTCCTTGCGCGGTGCGTTCTTGGCGTAGATGAAGCCGTTGACCGGGTAGGTCGAGGTGCCGAGGCCGTTGTTCGACGCGAACCACACCTTGACGCGGCTCCAGTCGCCCGCTTCCGACACGTCGATCGCGATCACGTCCTTTTCGACGCCGCCGCGACGCGACCAGTTGGCGTGGGTGAGCAGCACTTCGCGGTCGCTCAGCACCTTCGACACCATGGCGACATGGCCTAGGCGCATCTTCTGGGTCGGGGCGAACGACATCACCGCGCCTTCGACCGGGGCGTCGCCACGCGCGTAGCGGCCCTCGGCCTGCGCCCACCAGGTGTGGGCGTTGCCATAGATTTCGACGCCGGAGATCATGCGGGCATAGGGGGCGCACTGCCAGAACTGAGCCTGAGCCGGCGTGGCGATCGTCGCCAGGCAAAGCGCGGCCATCAGCGCGAAACGCGCTTTCAGCGTCTGAAACATGGTGGAATTTCCCTTCCCCGAACTCTTAGGATGGGGATTGGCAGGGCGGTCGCGGGCTGACCACCCCCCCAACCTGTATATCCGATGAATCGTTTCGTCGGGGCGATGACTTGCGGAACAGGGCGTGTTGCGGCGCAGCAGGCGGTTAAGGGTGACTACCTAGGTCCAGCGAATCCGCTGTATCAGCGACCAGCGCCACCCGATCCGGCCTAAGGTAAAGGAGCCGGTCATCCACAATGCGATCGGTCGCGATGTTACGGCCCCGAAGCATTTTGTTGCGCCAAAGCCGCAGTCCGCGATCGTTTCAAAAGTGACTGACTCGGTTCGCCGCAGCCATGTTGCGTTGCAACGGATGCTGTGATGACATGCTTAACGCGCGACGACGCAGCATTATCGCGTCGTTAACCATGCGGGGAGCATGATCGCGGAGTGGGCAGATGAGTGGGGTGGGAGTGTAGGAGATGAGTGCACGGAGCAAGCCGGCCGAAGGGGCCATGACCCTGGCCGAGATGAAGGAATTTGCGGGGTTCGCCGCAGCGACGCAGCGCTATATCCGCCGCGCGCTCGACATCGGCCTCGACCGCGACGATGCACTGGAGCGCTGGTCGCGCGACGTGGTCGAAGCGGCCAGCATCCGTGCACAGGCGCATATCTATGACCGCCTCCCCGAAATCCGCGCGCTGATCCCCGACGATACCGGTCTTGATGCGATGGAGCCGTTCCTCAGCCCCCTGATCACCGTCACCGCGTTCGACCTGTCGCAGGGGCGGCTGACCAGCTTTTCGGCCTATCGCTTCCTCTATGAGCGGCTGATCGGTGCGGAAGTGCGCCCCTGGCTCCCCGCCGCATTTTGCGGGGCAGCGGCGCTGCCGCATCTGCACCCGGACCTGCGCCGCAAACTGCTCCAATCGATCAGCGAAGCCGCCGCGACCGCGTCGGGCTGGTCGAACCGCCAGCCGGCCTTCTATCCGCAATGGGTGGAGAAGGTGGACGCCGGCGCGCTGCCGAATTGAACCCTTCACTCCTCCCCCGGAGGGGGAGGGGGACCGCGCGCGTAGCGCGTGGTGGAGGGGTGTCCCGCTATCGTGAGGGCGACACCCCTCCGTCAGCGCTGCGCGCTGCCACCTCCCCTTGCAGGGGAGGACTTTAGACTAACGACACGCCCGCCACCCCATCGCACCGCGTTCGGCCTGGTCGAAGTGAAAATGGTCGCGATGGGCTTCGTTGTAATCGGGTGACAGCACGGTCGCGAACAGGTCGCAGCCGCCGTCGCGCACCGCGCGCAGGAATTGCGCCTTCTGTCCCTCCCCCGCCCAGTCGCCGATCAGCGTGACCCGCGTGCCGTCGGCCAGCCGGAAGGCAGCGATATCGACCGCGTCGGCGGTGGCGTGCTCGCTCCAGCTCGCGCCCTCGCGATTATACATACGGCGGCAATTGTAGCTGCCGAAATGCTCGATCTCCGCGACGCGCTGGCCGAAGATGCGCTGGGCGGCGGGCTGGACCACCTCCCATTCCCACACCGCCAGCCCCGCCGCGACCGGGCAGGATATGCCGAGATCGGCGGGCGCGAAGCCGATGCGGCGCGCGCCACCCTTCGTAAAGCGCACCGCGTCGGTATAGCCGCAGCCCTCGCCCTCCGTCCGCGCGGGTAGCGCGGTGTAGCGGATCCCGGCCTTGTCGAGCGCGGCGCGGCAGGCGGGGAAATCGTCGGTCAGCGCGGTCAGCTTGCGCCCGGTGAACATGCCGACCGGCTGCGACAAGTCGAGCTTGGTCCAGGGCAGATCCTGGGGCCGGTTGCGCAGCATCGCATAGACGAGCAGTGCCAGCGTCAGCAGCAGCGCCGCGATGACGATCGCGCCGACCGAGGTGCGCAGCGCCTTCATGCCCGCAGCGCGGCGCCCAGCGGTTGCGCGGTGACCGGATAGCCCAGCCCTTCGGGAATGCAGAGATGGTCCACGCCGTCGCGCGCCTCGATCCAGGGGGTGATGGTCTCGATTGGATGCGCCCGCGCATCGGCGACCGCATCGTCGAAGCTGTTGAACAACGCCAGCCGCTCAAGGTTGCGTCGCGTCGGAAAGATCATGCGCACCTTGCCCGCATCGGCGGCGGCGAGCGTGTCGCGCGCGCTCGACCAGAAGAGCTGGCTATTTTCATTGCCGTCCACCGCCGGATCGGGCGCGCCATCGGGCCAGCGGGAAAGGTAGAAGCGCGTGTCGAAGATGCGATGCGCGACGCCCTGATGCGGCAGCCAGCGGGCGAAGGGGACGAGCGCGGCGGGGTCGAATGCGCCGCCCGCGATCACCTCCGCGAACGGGGTGCCATCATAGAGCGCCCGCCGCGCGGCCGGCAGATCGGGCAGGTCGACACCGATCGCGACCCCCGCCTCCTCGATGGTTTCGCGCACCGCCGCCACCCGCGCGGCGAAGTCGTCCGGGTCGCCTGTTAGGGTCGCGGCAAAGGTGTGGTCGCCTGCATCCACTCTGCCACCGGGAAACACC